>NZ_JAWRXV010000635.1:0-278 GCF_046534875.1 Paraburkholderia sp. SIMBA_054
CGGCACTGGCCGGCTGGCACATCGCGCCAACGCACAGCGCGGCGGCGATCAACGAGGCAAACGTTCGGTTCGCATTCATCATTGGGTCTTCTGCATGGAGAACAACGGATAGAAGAGCCCGAACGGATTGCGGCCGAGCGCGTCTTCGGCTGTGGGAGGGACAATCTGGTAGCGGAAAGTCAGCGCGTATTTCTGCACGACCGGCTTGTCGGTCGGTGACTGCGTCGTGCTGGTTGTGAACTCAACGACAGCCGTGGAATCCTCGAGCAATGCGACGT
>NZ_JAWRXV010000636.1:0-278 GCF_046534875.1 Paraburkholderia sp. SIMBA_054
CGTCGAGGGCTGCCAGAAGCAAGCCATTCGGTTTCTGCGCCATCGCATTTTCGACTAACTGAATTTGCTCGGCTATTTGCGTTTCATCAGCCGGGCCAACATAGCTGGTTTTATCCCCCAACTCTTTAGCCGCAGCTTCAGTCCCCATTTTTACGGTTTGCCAGAATTCATGTTGGAAACCTTTACTAACAACCGGAAGATTTAAATCCTTCGCCAGTGCGCTGGAACTTACGCAAGCCAGCAGAGATAACGCATAGATAAAATGCCTGGTTTTCATT
>NZ_JAWRXV010000637.1:0-278 GCF_046534875.1 Paraburkholderia sp. SIMBA_054
GTTGAAGTACCCATGACTCGTTAGATTGAGCGGCGTCGCGGCGTCGGCAATGGCCTCGTATTCGATGGTCAAGGTGCCGTCGTCGTCGAGCGTGTAGCGCACTTGCGCGGTGACATTGCCTGGAAAACCGGCATCGCCTTCCGGCGACTCGAGCCGCATCAACAGCGACCCATTGTCTTCGCTCACGTCCCATATCGCGCGATGAAAACCGACGCTTCCACCATGCAGCAGCTTCGTGCCTTCATTGCGGTCGAGTGTGTACTCGATGCCGTCGAGCG
>NZ_JAWRXV010000638.1:0-278 GCF_046534875.1 Paraburkholderia sp. SIMBA_054
CTTTCGGATTCAGAGACATTTTGATTATGTTCAACTGTTGCCACATACGGATGATGGTGTTTCAAAAGAAATGCTGAGTCAGTTAATGCGGCGGATTCACGGAACAAAACGAAGATGGATAGAAAGGCTATTTCTTGGAAGAGAACGCTTTTCGTTTGTTATTCGTTACACCATTGATGATGAAGCAGGCGCGCAATATCGTTTCTATATTGGAGCTGAAAAGAATCAACTAGAGGCAATTAAGTCCAACTTTCACAGTGTTTATCCGAATCTGACGT
>NZ_JAWRXV010000639.1:0-278 GCF_046534875.1 Paraburkholderia sp. SIMBA_054
TGATATAACAAGGACAGCGTTTATTAGACACTTTGGTGAAGAATTAAACCTTTCAGATATTGAAGGAAATACTAGAGATGAATATGAAAAGATCATCAATCAATTTCTAAGCAAGAAGGATAAAAAAATCAATGTAGATGAACTCTTACAATCTTTTTATGCTGCAGATATGATGGATGGATTAAAAAAGAAATTCAATTAATGGCCTTCGTAAGTAAATTGTGTGAAAAGGGGAGCTGTTTATATGCTCCTCTTTCTTATTAAAAACATCATTTTAT
>NZ_JAWRXV010000640.1:0-278 GCF_046534875.1 Paraburkholderia sp. SIMBA_054
CCATCGTGACAAAGGTGGAACCGTTCAAGGGCTTTTATCCAGCCGAGTTCTATCACCAGAACTACCTGACGCAACATCCGAACTCGGGGTACATTGCGCTTTACGATTTGCCGAAGGTGGCAAGTTTGAAGCGCCTTTTCCCCAATCTGTACAGTGACAAACCCGTGCTTGTTCAGGCTGCGCAATGAGGCGCGCGGCGTCGTCCGGTCATGGGCCTAACGAGCCTTGAATCGGCTTTAGAAAAAAGCGCTGCCCGTGCAGCGCTTTTTTATTGGCTT
>NZ_JAWRXV010000641.1:0-278 GCF_046534875.1 Paraburkholderia sp. SIMBA_054
GCCAAATGACACCATTTGGCGGCTCAATGGACTAGCGGACGATCTTCAGCAGGGAAGTGCGCTTCCCGAAGATCATATCGGTGCACAATGTGCCTTTACGAGAAAGTCTGTAGGTAGCAGCAGGCCGCGTATCACAAATGGACTTCACAAAACGCAGTGCTGATACGCGATCTGTGAAAAGTCCCCCGACAAGTCCCAGCCGGTCATAGACGACCCAGCGCCGTGCGGCTTCCTTGTCGACGATAAAGCGCGGCAGTGGAACGGCGGCGTTTCTCTGG
>NZ_JAWRXV010000099.1:0-23954 GCF_046534875.1 Paraburkholderia sp. SIMBA_054
GCCGACTCCACCGGAAAGCCCCGTCAATGCTGGCTCTCCCGCCTTCCTCGTTTCCCTCGCGCCGCGTTGGCCGCAGCACGAAAGACCGGAATTCTAGACACTTGCCTGCGTGGTTGCAAGCGGTTTTTTGAGCAATTCGATCAACGGTGTTTGAAGACGGGTTTTCGCTTCTCGACAAAAGCGGCCATCCCTTCTTTCTGGTCTTCCGTTGCGAACAACGAATGGAACAATCGACGCTCGAAATGCACGCCTTCAGCCAATGTCGTCTCGTAAGCGCGGTTGACCGACTCCTTCACCATCATCACCGCCGGCATCGGAAACTCGGAGATGGTCGCAGCCGCGGTGATTGCCTCGTCGATCAGATTCGCCGCCGGGATGACACGCGACACCAGTCCAGAGCGCTCCGCCTCGGCGGCATCCATGAATCGCGCGGTCAAGCACATATCCATCGCCTTGGCCTTCGACACCGCGCGTGGCAACCGCTGCGTACCGCCGGCTCCAGGCATCACGCCTAGCTTGATCTCCGGCTGACCGAATTTCGCCGTGTCAGCGGCAAGAATGATGTCGCACATCATCGCGAGCTCGCAGCCACCGCCGAGCGCGAAACCGGCAACGGCAGCAATGATCGGCTTGCGAACTGATCGGACAGCTTCCCAGTTCCGCGTGATGTAGTCGCCCTTATATACATCCATATAAGAGTATGTCGACATCATTCCGATGTCCGCGCCCGCCGCAAACGCTTTCTCGCTTCCGGTAATAACAATGGCGCCGATGCCCTCATCCGAATCGAACGCGCGCAGCGCTTCGCCCAGTTCATCCATTAACGCGTCATTCAGCGCGTTAAGCGCTTTCGGACGATTCAATGTGATCAGCCCGACGCGGCCACGTGTCTCAACCAGAATGTTCTCGAAACCCATGCACTCCTCCTAAGTGTTTACCAGCAGGCGCAAGAGGCTCGCGCCGCATCCCAATAATGCTAACATTCACCAACCAACCGGTCGGTCAATAAATCGACAAGGTTTCTTCTAACGTTCAGTCAGCATCTTGCCCGCCATGACCCACCCACTCTTTACGAAGCACGAAGACACGCTGCAGAAAGCCCTTGCCGCCATTGAAACCCGCGGCTACTGGAGCCCATTCTCTGAAATGCCGAGTCCCAAAGTGTACGGGGAAACCGCTAACGCGGACGGCGAATCGGCGTTCAAGGCTCTTCTGAACAAAAAGTTCGAACTCGACCAGCCGAGCACGGGCGAGATCACAGCAGCAGAACAATCGCCTTTCGGTTTCCCGCTCGGAATTCGCTACCCCAAATCCGACCCGGACGCGCTGATTGCAGCTGCGGCACAAGCCCAACGGAAATGGCGCGAAGCCGGCCCTAAAGCCTGGATCGGCGTGAGCCTCGAGATTCTTACGCGGATCAATCGGCTGAGCTTCGAGATCGGCTACAGCGTGATGCACACCACTGGCCAGGCATTCATGATGGCTTTTCAGGCGGGCGGTCCGCATGCGCAGGATCGCGCGCTCGAAGCCGTCACCTATGCGTGGGACCAGTTGCGCCGAATTCCCGCCGACGCTCATTGGGAAAAGCCGCAGGGTAAGAATCCGCCGCTCGCGATGCAGAAGCGCTTCAACATCGTGCCACGCGGCACAGGTCTCGTCCTCGGGTGCTGCACGTTCCCGACGTGGAATGGTTACCCCGGCCTGTTCGCAGACCTCGCAACCGGCAACACGGTCATCGTCAAGCCGCATCCGGGCGCGATCCTGCCGCTCGCGATCACCGTGCGCGTCGCCCGCGACGTGCTGCGTGAAGCCGGTTTCGATCCGAACGTCGTGACCTTGCTCGCGACCGAACCGAACGACGGCGAACTCGTTCAGAACCTCGCGAAGCGCCCGGAAATCAAGCTGATCGACTTCACGGGCAGCACGCAAAACGGCACGTGGCTGGAGCGCAACGCACACCAGGCGCAAGTGTTCACCGAAAAGGCCGGCGTGAATCAGATCGTGATCGACTCCGTCGACGACATCAAAGCCGCCGCGCGCAACATCGCGTTCTCGCTGGCACTGTACTCGGGCCAGATGTGCACTGCGCCGCAAAACATCTATGTGCCGCGCGACGGCATTCGCACGGCCGAAGGCACGATCCCCTTCCAGGCCGTTGCCGACGCAATTGCCGGTGCTGTCCAGAAGCTCGGCTCGGACCCGGCTCGCGCTGTAGAACTGCTGGGCGCGATCCAGAACGAAGCCATCGAGCAACGTATCGACGAAGCCCGCAAGCTGGGACACGTTCTCGCGGACAGCCAGTCGCTCGAGCATCCGACGTTCGCGGGCGCCCGCGTACGTACTCCACTGGTGCTGCAACTCGATGCCGCGACGGACGAAGCGAAGTTCACGAAAGAATGGTTCGGCCCGATCTCCTTCGTGATCGCGACAGACTCGACCGCGCAGTCGCTCGAACTTGCCGGCAGCATCGCCGCCGAACATGGCGCGCTTACTCTCTCCGTCTATAGCACGGACGACACGGTGATCGAGGCGGCCACGGAAGCCTCGATTCTTGGCGGCGTCGCGCTCTCTATCAATCTGACGGGCGGCGTTTTCGTCAATCAGTCAGCAGCGTTCTCGGACTTCCACGGCACGGGCGCCAACCCGGCTGCAAATGCCGCGCTCGCCGACGCTGCCTTCGTCGCGAATCGCTTCCGCGTTGTTCAAAGCCGGGTTCATGTTGAACCGAAGGCCGTTGCCGCGTAAGTCTGCCGAACGATATAGGACGTTTGACCGACGTTTTGGCCTATAACTTCAGGCCGACTTAAGCCGCGCCGGACGTCGAACTAACATGCAGTTCAAGGGCCGGCGCGCTTGCCGGTCCGCTCTCTTGCAGGAACCCCGATATGACCGACGCATTTATCTGTGACGCGATTCGTACGCCCTTCGGCCGCTACGGCGGCGCATTGAAAGACGTCCGTGCCGATAACCTGGGCGCCGTCCCGATCAAGGCGTTGATCGAACGGAATCCCGGCGTAAATTGGCGTGCGCTCGACGACGTGATCTACGGCTGCGCCAATCAGGCGGGGGAAGACAACCGGAACGTGGCACGCATGTCGGCGCTGCTCGCTGGCTTGCCGACGGACGCGCCCGGCGCCACGCTCAACCGGCTGTGCGGATCAGGCATGGATGCAGTCGGCACGGCAGCCCGCGCGATCAAGGCTGGCGAGGCAAACCTGATGATTGCGGGCGGCGTCGAAAGCATGACGCGAGCGCCGTTCGTGATGGGCAAGGCAAGCTCGGCGTTCTCGCGGCAATCGGAGATTCACGACACGACCATCGGCTGGCGTTTCGTCAACGCGCAGATGAAGCGCGAATACGGCGTCGATTCGATGCCCGAGACCGCGGAAAACGTCGCCGTCGACTTCAATATCAGCCGCGCCGACCAGGACGCGTTTGCAATGCGCAGTCAGGAGAAGGCGGCCCGCGCACAACGCGACGGCACGCTCGCGCACGAAATCGTGCCCGTCGAAATTCCGCAGAAGAAGGGCGAGCCAATCCGCGTGGCGCTCGATGAGCATCCGCGTGAGACGTCGCTCGAAGCACTCGGCAAACTGAAGGGCGTCGTGCGGCCGGATGGCTCGGTGACGGCGGGCAACGCATCCGGCGTCAACGACGGTGCGTGCGCACTTCTTATTGCCAGCGAGGCAGCGGCCGAACAATACGGCTTGCGGCGCCGTGCCCGCGTGATCGGCATGGCAACGGCAGGCGTCGAGCCGCGCATCATGGGCATTGGGCCGGCGCCCGCCACGCAAAAGCTGCTGAAGCAACTCAATATGACGCTCGACCAGTTCGACGTGATCGAGCTCAACGAAGCGTTTGCGTCTCAAGGTCTGGCCGTTCTACGTCAGCTCGGTTTGCGCGACGACGATCCGCGCGTCAATCCCAACGGCGGCGCGATCGCGCTGGGGCATCCGCTTGGTGCGTCCGGCGCACGCCTGATTACGACCGCGCTGTACCAGCTCGAGCGCACCAACGGACGTTACGCGCTGTGCACGATGTGTATCGGCGTCGGGCAAGGCATCGCCCTTGCCATCGAGAGCGTCTGAGCGCGCCGACTGCCCACACCGTATGGAGACGAGGAGACAAGCAATGACCTATGAAGCGATCGGCGTAGACATCGACGCCGCCACGCGCGTCGCGACCGTGACGCTAAACCGCCCCGATAAGCTGAACAGCTTTACGCGCGCCATGCATCAGGAACTGAGCGCAGCGCTCGACGAAGTCGAGGCCGCCGGCGCGCGCGCGCTCATACTCACGGGCGCCGGCCGCGGCTTCTGCGCCGGCCAGGATCTGGCCGATCTGGATTTCACGCCAGGTGCCATGACGGATCTCGGCGACCTGATCGATAAACACTTCAATCCGTTGATCCGACGTCTGCAAGCCCTCCCGCTGCCCGTCATCGCCGCCGTCAATGGCACGGCCGCAGGCGCAGGCGCGAATCTCGCGCTCGCATGCGACCTCGTGCTGGCCGCACGTTCGGCGAGCTTCATCCAGGCCTTCGTGAAGATTGGCCTCGTGCCGGACTCCGGCGGCACGTGGTTCCTGCCGCAACGCGTGGGCATGGCTCGCGCGTTGGGACTCGCGATCACGGGCGACAAGCTCAGCGCCGACAAGGCGGAAAGCTGGGGCCTTATCTGGAAGGCCGTGGACGATGCCGAATTGCAGAGCACGGCAACCCAGCTCGCCGCGCAACTCGCGCAGCAGCCCACGCGCGCCATCGCAGCCATCAAGCAGGCGATGCGGTCGAGCGCCACGCAAACGCTCGATCAGCAACTCGATCTCGAACGCGACATGCAGCGCGAATTCGGCGCATCGCATGACTACGCGGAAGGGGTCCGTGCGTTCATCGAAAAACGCGCGCCGCGCTTCGAGGGCCGCTGACATGTCCACGCAACCCAACCTGAGCAACGCGATGACGCCCGACGAACTCGCCCGCGCGACTGCCGAAGCCATGTATGCGAACGACGCCTGCAGCAAGGCGCTCGGCATCGACATTCTCGAAGTGCGCGCTGGCTACGCGCGCCTTCGGATGAGCGTACGGCCGGACTTCCTGAATGGCCATCAGATCTGTCACGGCGGTCTGATGTTCACGCTGGCCGATTCGGCATTCGCGTTCGCCTGCAACTCGTACAACATCAATACCGTCGCGGCGGGCTGCTCGATCGAGTTTCTGCGCCCTGTGCAAGGCGGCGACATCCTCACGGCGGAAGCTGTCGAGCAGACATTGAGCGGTCGCAACGGCATCTACGACATTCGCGTCACGAACCGCGCGAACGAGACCGTTGCGATGTTTCGCGGCAAGTCCGCGCAAATCAAAGGCAACGTGATCCCCGTCGACGACTGACAGGGAACGTCACCCTCTTACGTAATTGCGTCGCCTTTCGCGCGGCATACTATTCTGAAAGCAAGGAGACATTCGATGACTACCCCGCTCCCGCTCGATCCCATCGAAAAGGCGAGCCGCGACGAACTCGCTGCGCTACAGCTCGAACGGCTGAAATGGTCGCTGGCTCACGCCTATGAGAATTCCCCTGTCTATCGACGCAAGTTCGACGAAGCGGGTGTGCATCCGTCGGAGCTGAAGACGCTGTCCGACCTGTCGCGCTTCCCCTTCACTACGAAAAAGGATCTGCGCGACAACTATCCGTTTGGCCTGTTCGCCGTACCGCAAGATCAGATTTCGCGCATTCATGCGTCATCGGGAACGACGGGCAAGCCGACCGTCGTCGGCTATACCGCGCGCGATATCGACACCTGGGCGAACCTCGTCGCACGTTCGATCCGTGCGGCAGGCGCGCGACGCGGCGACAAGGTCCACGTGAGCTACGGCTATGGTCTCTTCACGGGCGGTCTCGGCGCGCACTACGGCGCGGAACGCGCGGGCCTCACGGTCATTCCGTTCGGCGGCGGTCAGACCGAAAAGCAGGTCCAGCTGATTCAGGACTTCCGACCCGACATCATCATGGTGACGCCGAGCTACATGCTGTCGATCGCCGACGAAATGGAGCGTCAGGGTGTCGATCCCAAGACATGCTCGCTGCGCATCGGCATCTTTGGCGCGGAGCCCTGGACCAACGACATGCGCCGCGCGATCGAAGAACGCATGGGCATCGACGCCGTCGACATCTACGGCTTGTCCGAGGTGATGGGTCCAGGCGTGGCGTCCGAATGCGTCGAAACGAAAGACGGCCCGACGATCTGGGAAGACCACTTCTACCCCGAGATCATCGATCCCGAAACGGGCGAAGTGTTGCCGGACGGCGAACTCGGCGAACTCGTGTTCACGTCGCTGACGAAGGAAGCGTTGCCGATCGTCCGTTACCGCACGCGGGATCTCACGCGTCTGCTGCCCGGAACCGCGCGTACGATGCGCCGGATGGAAAAAATCACCGGTCGCTCGGACGACATGATGATCATTCGCGGCGTTAATGTGTTCCCGACGCAGATCGAAGAGCTGCTGCTGAAGCAACACGCGCTCGCGCCGCATTATCAGATCGTGCTGACCAGAGAAGGCCCGCTCGACGTGATGACGCTGAACATCGAACCTTGCCCGGAGACCGCGCCGGACACGGCCGCGCTGGACACCGCACGTAAAGCGCTGGCTTATGACATCAAGGCACTGATCGGCGTTACAGCGAACGTGGTGCTGCTCGGCGTGAACGGCATCGAGCGCTCGGTGGGTAAAGCGCGGCGCGTGATCGACAAGCGCAAGGCAGGCGCGTAACTCTCGACACGCGAGCAAATCGAAGAGTACGGGCGTACAAAAGCAAACAGCCCGACGGAAGTGACACAAACCGTCGGGCTGTTTCAGATCGGGCTATCCCCTGACCTCAGGATCGTGACTCAGTATCACGAATTAGGCAGCAGCAGCCACATCCGTCCGCCCTGCTTCATCTTGCCGGCCAGATCGCCCGCTTCGTCGCCGAGTCCCCAGAAGTAGTCGGCACGCACGCCGCCCTTGATCGCCGAACCCGTGTCCTGAGCAAACACCAGACGATTCATTGGCGAATTGGTCATCGGGCGCGTCGTCTGGAGGAAGACGGGCGTGCCGAGCGGGATCGCCGCCGGATCGACGGCAATCGAACGCTCCGGCGTGAGCGGCACGCCAAGCGCGCCGATCGGACCATCGGCGCCGCCGCCAGGCGCAGGCTCGCTCGACGGCATCTCGCGGAAAAACACGAAGCGCGGATTCGTGTCGAGCAGGCCATCGACACGCGTCGGGTTTGCGCGCGCCCACGCTTTAATGCCTTGCATGGTCGCCTGCGACGGCGTCAGCTCACCGCGATCGAGCAACCATCGGCCAATCGACTTGTACGGCTGATTGTTCGTCCCGCCAAAGCCGACGCGCATCACGCTGCCGTCTTCCATCACGATGCGTCCCGAGCCTTGCACCTGCAGGAAGAAAGCTTCGATAGGATCGTCGACCCACACGAGTTCATTGCCGTTCAGCGCGCCCGAACGCTCGAGCTGCGCACGCGCCGGCATCGCAGAACCGGGGCGGTACGCCGAAGGCCAACGGTACAAGGCCGTCTGATACACGCCTTGACGCACGCGTGAACCGCGCAGCAGCGGCTCGTAGTAGCCTGTCACGAGTCCGTCGAGCGTGCCGTCGGTGTTCGAGAACTGGAACGGCGTGAAGTAGGTTTCGAAGAAAGTGCGCGCGCTCGCCACGTCCAGGTCGTCAAGCATCAGCGCGGCCGCGCAGGCGCGCCGCCATGCCGCCTGACTGGCGAGCCGCACACAGTTCTGGCGCAGCGCCGCAGCCGCGCCGATCAGTGAATCGTCCTGCCAGCCCGGCACCTGTCGCCACGCGACAGGCGTCAGCCGCTGGGCGGCGATCTGGCCGGGTATGATCGCGGCACCCGTCGGCGGTGAAACGGATGGCCGCACCGCGCCGCCGCCTCCGCACGACGCAAGCAGTACGGCAAACGACAGCGCTCCCGCCCAGGCCGCGGCCCGGCGGGCAAAGCGCATACAATGATTGTTCTCGATGGAAACTGCCATGTCTGATCTGCTCGACGAATATCCGATGCTCATCTTCGCGCTGGAGTCGCTCCTGGCGCTTTCGCTGCTGATTTTCATCGTTGTGTGGACAGCGTCCGGCAAGAAAAAGAATGCCGCACGCCAGAAGCAGGACGCCAAACAGGTCCCGCCGCAGCAGCAACCGCGTCGCTGACTGACAGCGCGCGGCGTCTCATGTTCAACGCGCGCTCAATGCAGCGTGCGCGGCATCCGCAGAACGAATTCCGGCACGGGCGCGTCCCAGCGCTCACCGTCCTCCGCCACGCAAAAATACTCGCCGCGCATCGTCCCCACGGGTGTCGCGATCACCGCGTAGCTGGTGTACTCGAACTGCTCGCCCGGCTTCAGCAACGGCTGATGCCCGACCACACCGAGGCCTTTCACTTCCTGAACACGGTTTTCGCTATCCGTAATGACCCAGTGACGCGCGATCAGTTGCGCGGCGACCTGGCCTGTATTGCGGATGGTGAGCGTGTAGGCGAAAGCGTACTTCCGATGCTCCGGGTCCGACTCCTCGGCGATGTACCGGACCTGGGAGGACACGCTGAATTCGTACTGGCTCATGCTGATTCCGATGGTGAGCAAAGCGCGCAATCGATCCGCGCAAGGCTGTGTGCAGGCGGCTCGGCGCGACTAGCGGCGCGCCGGCACAGGCGTTGACATGGTTTGGCATTCTGCTTGATGCAGCGCGGGCCCGCAACCGCATCGGCCAGCCGGACAAGACTCCAGAACATGACGAAAGCCATGCCGCGCCGAAGGCCGCGGCGCGCCGGCCGGCGCTAAAATAGCGGTTTTCCGTCTCCCGCCCACCCCACGCCATGACTCAATTCCGTATCGCTCCCAGCATTCTGTCCGCCGACTTCGCGCGGCTCGGCGAAGAAGTCCGCAACGTCGT
The DNA here is from genome assembly GCF_046534875.1 of Paraburkholderia sp. SIMBA_054. Lineage (NCBI taxonomy): Bacteria > Pseudomonadati > Pseudomonadota > Betaproteobacteria > Burkholderiales > Burkholderiaceae > Paraburkholderia > Paraburkholderia sp. SIMBA_054. The sequence continues at coordinate 8,960 of NZ_JAWRXV010000099.1, forward strand.
AGCCGCGGGCGCCGACTGGATTCACTTCGACGTGATGGACAACCACTACGTGCCGAACCTGACGATTGGCCCGCTCGTATGCGAGGCGATCCGCCCGCACGTGCAGGTGCCCATCGACGTGCATCTGATGGTACGCCCCGTCGACCGCATCGTGCCGGACTTCGCGAAGGCCGGCGCGAACTTGATCAGCTTTCATCCCGAAGGCTCGGATCACATCGACCGCACGCTGTCGCTGATCCGCGACCACGGCTGCAAGGCGGGCCTCGTGTTCAATCCCGCCACGTCGCTGAATTACCTTGATCACGTGATGGACAAGGTGGATCTCGTGCTGATCATGTCGGTGAATCCGGGCTTCGGCGGGCAGTCGTTCATTCCCGAAGCGCTGAACAAGCTGCGCGAAGCACGCGCAAAAATCGACGCGTACAAGGAAAAGACCGGCCGCGAGATTCATCTCGAAGTCGACGGTGGCGTGAAAGTCGACAACATCGCGGAAATTGCGGCGGCGGGCGCGGATACCTTCGTGGCCGGCTCGGCGATCTTCGGCCACCCGGACTACAAGACGATCATCGACAAGATGCGCGGCGCGCTGGCATCGGTTGGGCGCTAAGATGGAAACGACGCCTCATTACCCCGCTCCCGCCTTCACGGCCGGGAAGATTCGCGCGGCGGTCGTCGATCTCGACGGCACGATGGTCGATACCGCCGACGACTTCACCGCGTCCCTGAACGGCATGCTCGCCCAGTTCGACGCGGAAGAAACCTCGCGCGAAGAGGTGATGGACTACGTCGGCAAGGGCTCCGAGCATCTGATCCGCAGCGTGCTCGCGCCGCGCTTCGAAGCCGAGCTGGCGCAGTCGCGCTTCGACGAGGCGCTCGCGATCTACCAGGAGGAGTACGCGAAGATCAACGGTCTGCACACGCGGCTCTATCCCGACGTCGAAGCGGGCTTGATCGCGTTGCGCGACGCGGGTCTCGTGCTCGCGTGCGTGACCAACAAGCCGCATCGTTTCGCGACGCAGCTGCTCGAGCATCACGGGTTGCTGCATTACTTCGGTGTCGTGCTGGGCGGCGACAGCGTCGCGGCGAAAAAGCCCGATCCGCTGCCCATGCTCACCGCCTGCAAAGCCCTCGGCGTGCCGCCCAAAGAAGCCGTCGCGATCGGCGATTCGCAGAACGATGCGTTCGCGGGCCGCGCGGCCGGCATGGCGACGCTGACGGTCCCGTATGGCTACAATCACGGCGAATCTGTTCAAACCATAAAATCCGATGGTATAGTTGTGTCGCTGTTGGGCGCCGCCAAGGCGATCGCAGCACACAATGCAGTACAATAAGTGTCAACCCAAGCAACACCCAAATCACTGACTTAACCAAAGTCTTCTCTCATGTTTCTGAATAAAAAACGGAGTCTGAGCACGATCGACCGGGGAGCCTGGCCCTGGCGTCGCTGGTCGCGCTGATACCTCGCCCGAGGTAGGCTGAAGCTCGTCTTTGGCACCCGTTTTTTACTTCGCTGCGCTCACGCGCTTTTCCGAAACGCCGGTTTGACCGGCACGCAACCGCTGCAATGAGTTTCAGCTAGCCGTCGTGTACCTTGCGTACTATCGTCGTGCTGTGAAGCCGTGCATGCGTTCGGGAAAGCGCGCGCCGGTCTCCCAACCTGTGACGAGCACATTCGACCGGTAACGCAGCCCCCGCTTTGTCCGACGCTAGCAGCGCACGGACGCACGAACAGGATCGGAACATGACCGAACTCGAATTTCAGTCCCTCGCGAACGAGGGCTTCAATCGCATCCCGCTGATCGCCGAAGCGCTGGCCGACCTCGAAACGCCGCTGTCGCTGTACCTGAAGCTCGCGCAAACCGAGCGCAACGGCGCGAACTCGTTTCTGCTCGAATCGGTGGTGGGAGGCGAACGCTTTGGCCGCTACTCGTTCATCGGCCTGCCGGCGCGCACGCTGATCCGCACGCGTAACGGCGTGACGGAAGTCGTGAAAGACGGCAAGGTCGTCGAGACGCACGAGAGTGACCCGCTCGAATTCATCCAGCAGTTCCAAGGCCGCTTCAAGGTCGCGCTGCGTCCGGGCCTGCCGCGTTTCGCGGGCGGTCTTGCTGGCTACTTTGGGTACGATGCCGTGCGCTACATCGAGAAGAAACTCGCACACACGGCCCCGCCCGACGACCTGAACCTGCCCGACATTCAGCTCCTGCTGACGGAAGAAGTCGCCGTCATCGACAACCTCGCGGGCAAGCTGTACCTCGTGATCTACGCCGATCCGACCACGCCCGAGGCGTACACGCGCGCCAAACAGCGTCTGCGCGAACTGAAGCAGCGCCTGCGTACGACGGTGCAGCCGCCTGTCACGTCGGCGAGCGTGCGTACCGAAATTTTCCGCGAGTTCAAGAAAGACGATTACCTCGCCGCCGTGCGCAAGGCGAAGGAATACATCGCGGCAGGCGAGCTGATGCAAGTGCAGGTCGGCCAGCGTCTGACGAAACCGTATCGCGACAACCCGCTGTCGCTTTACCGCGCGCTGCGTTCGCTGAATCCGTCGCCGTACATGTACTACTACAACTTCGGCGAATTCCATGTGGTCGGCGCGTCGCCGGAAATTCTGGTGCGTCAGGAAAAGCGCAACGAAGACCGCATCGTCACGATCCGTCCTCTGGCAGGCACGCGTCCGCGCGGCAATACGCCCGAGCGCGACGCCGAACTCGCCACCGAACTGCTGAACGATCCGAAGGAAGTCGCCGAACACGTGATGCTGATCGACCTCGCGCGCAACGACGTGGGCCGTATTGCGCAGATCGGCTCGGTGTCCGTGACCGACAAGATGGTGATCGAAAAGTACTCGCACGTGCAGCACATCGTCAGCTCTGTCGAGGGCACGCTGAAGCCGGGCATGACCAACTTCGACGTGCTGCGCGCGACGTTCCCGGCGGGCACGCTGTCGGGCGCCCCGAAGGTTCGCGCGATGGAACTGATCGACGAACTCGAGCCCGTGAAGCGCGGCCTCTACGGCGGCGCAGTCGGCTACCTGTCGTTCACGGGCGAGATGGACCTCGCGATCACGATCCGCACGGGCGTGATCTGCAACGGCAATCTGTATGTGCAGGCGGCAGCGGGCGTGGTCGCCGACTCGGTGCCCGAATCCGAATGGCAAGAGACCGAGAACAAGGCACGCGCTGTGATGCGCGCCGCCGAGCAAGTGCAAGACGGCCTCGATAGCGATTTCTGACCGGAGACAGACCATGCTGCTGATGATCGACAACTACGACTCGTTCACCTATAACCTGGTCCAGTACTTCGGCGAACTCGGCGAAGACGTGCGGACCTATCGCAACGACGAAATTACCCTCGACGAAATCGCGAAGCTCAACCCCGAGCGCATCTGCCTGTCGCCGGGACCGAGCAATCCGCAACACGCAGGCATCACGCTCGACGTGCTGCGTGAATTCTCCGGCAAGTATCCGATCCTCGGCGTGTGCCTCGGCCACCAGGCGATCGGCGAAGCGTTCGGCGGCCGTGTGGTGCGCGCGCAGACCATCATGCACGGCAAGGTGAGCCAGATCGAAACCGACTGCAAAGGCGTATTCGCCGACCTGCCGAAGCACTTCACCGTCACGCGTTATCACTCGCTCGCGATCGAGCGCGAATCGCTGCCTGATTGCCTCGAAATATCCGCATGGACCGACGACGGTGAAATCATGGGTGTGCGTCACAAGACGCTGCCTGTCGAAGGCGTGCAGTTCCACCCGGAATCGATCCTGTCGGAACACGGCCACGCGTTGCTCGAAAACTTCGTGAAGCAGTCGAAGGCCGTGGCGCGTAGCGCCTAACAAGGAGACGTCAAAATGATTACGGCCCAGGAAGCGCTGCAACGCACGATCGAGCACCGCGAAATTTTCCACGACGAAATGCTGCACCTGATGCGCCTCATCATGCGCGGCGACATGTCGCCCGTGATGGCGGCCGCGATCATCACGGGGCTGCGCGTCAAAAAAGAGACCATCGGCGAGATTACCGCGGCCGCCACGGTGATGCGTGAGTTCGCCCGTCACGTTGAAGTGCAGGACAATTCGAACTTCGTCGATATCGTGGGCACGGGTGGCGACGGCTCGCACACGTTCAATATCTCGACGGCGACGATGTTCGTCACGGCGGCTGCGGGCGCAAAAGTCGCGAAGCACGGCAATCGCGGCGTGTCGAGCAAGTCGGGCAGCGCGGACGTGCTCGAAGCGCTCGGCGTCAATATCGATCTGCAGCCGGAACAGGTAGCCGCGTCGATCGCCGAAACGGGCATGGGCTTCATGTTCGCGCCGAACCATCACCCGGCGATGAAGAACATCGCGCCCGTGCGCCGCGAACTCGGCGTGCGGACCATCTTCAACATTCTCGGTCCGCTGACGAACCCGGCCGGCGCGCCGAACCAGTTGCAAGGCGTGTTTCACGCCGACCTGGTCGGCATTCAGGTTCGCGTGATGGAGCGTCTCGGCGCAAACCACGTGCTGGTCGTGTATGGTATGGACGGCATGGATGAAGTGTCGCTCGGCGGCGCAACGCTGGTCGGCGAACTGCGCGACGGTCGGGTGACCGAGTACGAGATTCACCCCGAGGACTTCGGCATGCAGATGGTGTCGAACCGCACGCTGAAAGTCGCGGACGCGACGGAATCGAAAGTGTTGCTGCTCGAAGCGCTCGACAATAAGCCGGGCGTCGCGCGCGAAATCGTCACGCTGAACGCGGGCACCGCGCTGTACGCAGCGAACGTCGTCGAGTCGATCGCAGACGGCCTGCAGCTGGCCCGCGAAGCGATCGCGAGCGGCAAGGCGCGTGCGAAGGTCGACGACCTGGTCCGCTTCACGCAACAGTTCAAGAAATAAACGGGATTTACATGAGCGATATTCTCGACCGCATCATCGACGTCAAGCGCGAAGAAGTACGCGCCGCGCAGCAAAGCGCGCCGCTCGAAGAGTTGCGCCTGCAGGCATCCGCGCGCGATCTGCGCGATTTCGTCGACGCGATTCGCGCGAAGCATGAGGCGGGTCTCGCGGCCGTGATCGCCGAGGTTAAGAAGGCGAGCCCGTCGAAAGGCGTGCTGCGCGAGAACTTCGTACCGGCGGAGATCGCACGTTCGTACGCGAAGCACGGCGCGGCGTGCCTGTCCGTGCTGACCGACGTGCAGTTCTTCCAGGGCAGCGCGAAGTATCTGGAAGAGGCGCGCGCTGCGTGCGATCTGCCCGTTCTGCGCAAGGATTTCATCGTCGATCCGTATCAGATCCTCGAAGCGCGCGCGATGGGCGCCGACGCGATCCTGCTGATCGTCGCGGCGCTCGAACTCTCGCAGATGCAGGATCTCGAAGCGTACGCGCACTCGCTCGGCCTCGCGGTGCTTGTCGAGGTGCACGACAAGGACGAACTGGTCGACGCGCTGACGCTGAAGACGCCGCTGATGGGCGTGAACAACCGCAATCTGCGCACGTTCGAAACATCGATCGACACCACGCTCAGCCTGCTGGACATGATGCCGGACGACCGCATCGTCGTGACCGAGTCGGGCATCATGTCGCGCGGCGACGTCGAGCGGATGCGCGCGATGGACGTGAACTCGTTCCTCGTCGGCGAGGCGTTCATGCGCGCCGAAGACCCGGGCGCGGAGCTTGCGCGGATGTTCTTCTGATTCTCACCACGTTACAGAGCGAGCCGCGCTATGGGCATGGAACACGAGATCAAGCTGTCGCTGCCGACCGGTCAGGTCGGCGCCGCGACGCAATGGTTGATTCAACGCGCCGGTAGCAAGGGCCGCACGATCACGCTCGAGAACAGCTATTACGACACGCCGTCGCTGACGCTCGCGCGCGCGAAAAGCGCGGTGCGCGTGCGCCGCACGCCGGACGGCTGGCTGCAGACGTACAAGACGGTCGGCACGTCGAGTGGCGGCTTGCACAGCCGGCACGAGTGGGAAATGGCCATCAAGGGCAACGCGCTCGAGATCGACGCGCTGCTCGCAGCCTGTGACGACGAACCGTCGAAGGAAGCGTTGCGTAGCGCGCGTGACGACTTGATTCCGCTGTTCAGCACGAACTTCTCGCGAACGATCTGGCACTTGAGCATCGACGGCGCCGACGTCGAGGCAGCCATCGACCAGGGCGAGGTTGTCGCGGACGTGAACGGCGAACCGCGCCGCGCACCGATCTGCGAGATCGAACTGGAACTGAAGGACGGTGACGCGGGCGCGCTGAAAGCGTTGTCGGCAGAACTCGCGCAGGCCGTGCACGGCTTGCGTCCCGATGACGTGAGCAAGGCGCAGCGCGGTTATCGTCTGCGCGAAAGCAGCTCGCAATAAGCGGCGAAAGCAGCAAACACGGAAGCACGCGTGCAGAACCTTGAGCGCGCCCGCGTTTGCTGCCACACTAGCCCGCCATGAATTCCGCAAAACGCTCCCGCACCCCGCCGACGCAGCCGTCGCTCTTCACCGACGACGACACCCGCGCCGCCGCATCTTCTCCCGTCAAAGACATTCAGACGCTCGAAGCGCAATTCGAAGCCCTGCCGCCGGCCTGGCGCGCGCACCTCAAACCGTTTATCGATAGCGATACGTACGCGCCGCTGTGCCAGTTCGTCGACGGCGAGCGCGCGTCCGGCAAGACCGTCTATCCCGCCGACGTATTCCGCGCGCTGCGACTCACGAGTCCCGACGACGTCAAGATCGTGATTCTCGGCCAAGACCCGTATCACGGCGAAGACCGTGGCACGCCGCAGGCGCACGGTCTCGCGTTTTCAGTGCCGCCTTCGGTGCGGCCCCCGCCGTCGCTGCGCAACATCTTCAAGGAAATCGCCGCAACCCTCGGCCATGAGTCGCCGCAGCACGGCTGTCTCGACGCGTGGGCGCGACAAGGCGTGCTGTTGCTCAACACGGTGCTGACCGTCGAACGCGATCGCGCCGCGAGTCACGCGAAGCGCGGCTGGGAAAAATGCACCGACACGCTAATCCACGAACTCGCGATGCGTCACGATGGGCTCGTGTTCATGCTGTGGGGCGCGCATGCGCAGGCCAAACGCGCGCTGCTCGGTGGCAAGTCGCATTGCGTGCTGGAAGCGCCTCATCCCTCGCCGCTGTCGGCGCATCGCGGGTTTCTCGGCTGCCGGCATTTCGCGCTCGCCAACGAATTTCTCGAAGCGCACGGCCGTCAGACCATCGACTGGCGTTTGCCGGAAACGGGCGAAGTGTTCGCCTGACGCGCACCGCGACCCACACGAAACCCCAAAAGAAAACGCCACGGAATTGTGTTCCGTGGCGTTGTGTTTTGCCGTCACGAAACGGCCGATCACCGTATCGGACGGGCAAGCGGCCAGCCGGATGGCTCACCGCATAACCGTTTCAGACAGCTCAGGCAGCAGCAATCGCTTCGCGCGCGCCAGCCAGGGCCGCGTTCGCTGCGTCCGGGCCCATGGCCAGGCCTTCAGCGTAGATGAAGTTCACGTCCGTCATGCCGAGGAAACCGAGGAACGTCGTGATGTAAGGCGTCTGCGTGTCGCCCGGCGTGCCGGCGTACTTGCCGCCGCGTGCCGAAACCACGAACACCTTCTTGCCCGTCACGAGACCTTCCGGACCATTTGCGCCGTACTTGAACGTGATGCCAGCGCGTGCGATGAAGTCGAAGTACGTCTTCAGTTGCGACGTGATGCCGAAGTTGTACAGCGGTGCGCCGATCACGACGAGGTCGGCGGCTTGCAGTTCGGCGATCAGCGCTTCGCTGCGCGCTGCGATCGCTTGCTGTTCAGCCGTACGCTGCTCGGCCGGCGTGAAGAATGCGCCGAGAATCGCATCGTCGAGGTGCGGAAGTGCACCTTCATGCAGATTGCGGACGACGACTTGCGCGCCCGGATTCGATTGTTGCAGCTTTGCCGTCAGTTCGTTCGCGAGCAGCGTCGATTGGGCGCCTTGCGAGCGAGCCGACGAGTTGATTTGCAGGATCGTGGTCATCTGTGACTCCAGTGAGGGGCGCGCTGTGTTGCGCGAGTGGAGCCATTGTGTTTTTTTACCCGCCCGGGAAAAAGTAGCGCGGCGGCGACGGATTGTTGCAACGATAGAACAATCCGCCGCCGGGCTGCGCCGTGCGAGCGCCGCCGGCGAGCCCTCCGGGTGCGCCTTACTTGCCGCCCAGCCAGCGTTTGCGGGCCGTCACGGCCGCCGCGCGTTTGTCGTTCGCGGTGAGTTTGTAGCGCGAGACCTCCGGTCCGTCCAGCTTGACCTGCGCGACGCGCAGCTCGTCGCGCCGGAACGCGTGCACCTCGACCTTCGCGCCGGGCTGGTAGCGCGACAGCAGCGCGTCGAGATTCGAGCCCGTCACGCGCAAGCCGTCGACGGCGATCAGCACGTCGCCCGCCGACAGGCCGGCCTTCTGCGCCGCGCTGCCGTCATGAACGGCCGCCACCGTGCAGTCCGCGCCGCCGCGCATGCGCGCGCCGAGCGACGGCTTGCCCTTCAGATCGACGTCCGCCTCGAGTGTCACGCCGAACGACGCCAGCAGCGTGTCGAGCGGCAGATCGCTCGTGCCGCGCACGCCTTCCGCGAAAAGCTCCGACAGGTCCGCGCCCGTGGCCTCGGCGAACAGCGCCTCGACGTCGGCTTCCTCGATACCCTGACTCGTGCCCTTGAAGAAGTCGCGTCCGTAGCGCTGCCACAGCAGGCGCATCACGTCGTCGAGCGATTTGCGGTTCTGCGTTTGCGCGCGAATCGTCAGATCGAACGCGAGTGCGACCAGCGAGCCCTTCGTGTAATAGCTGACGATCGCGTTCGCCGCGTTTTCGTCCTGACGGTAGTACTTGACCCATGCGTCGAACGAGCTTTCGGCGACCGTCTGCTTCAGGCGTCCGCTGCCGCGCAGCACCCCGCCGATCGTCTTGCCGAGCAGCGTGAAATAGTCGGTTTCCTTGATCAGGCCGCTGCGCACGAGCACCAGGTCGTCGTAGTAAGACGTGAAGCCCTCGAACAGCCACAGCAGCGACGTGTAATTTTCCCGCGTCAGATCGTACGGCGCGAACACGGCGGGCTTGATGCGCTTCACGTTCCACGTGTGGAAGTATTCGTGGCTGCACAGGCCGAGATACGTGCGATAGCCGTCCGTCGTCTCGTCGCGGCCTTCGACGGGCAAATCCGCGCGATTGCAGATCAGCGCCGTCGATGCGCGATGCTCCAGACCGCCGTAGCCATCGGTGACGGCTTGCGTCATGAAGACGTAGCGGTCCATCGGCGCCTTTTTCGAGCGGGGCTCGAAGAGCGCGATCTGCGCTTCGCACACGCGCTTCAGATCCGCCGACAGCCGCGCCATGTCCAACCCGATCACGCGCCCGGCGATCACGATGTCGTGCGGCACGCCGTGCGCCTTGTACGTCGCGAGTTCGAATTCGCCCAGCGTGACGGGATGATCGATCAGCTCGTCGTAGTTCTGCGCGCTGTACTCGCCGAAGCCATAGCGCTTCGTGCCGCGCGCTTCCGTCAGCGCCGTCGCGACGCGCCAGTTGCGGAACTGCGGACCGGCAGGCTTCTGGATATCGACGACGCACGGCGCGTCCTGGAACCCGAGCGGCGACAGAAACACGCTCGTGCCATTGAAGAAGCCCGTCGTGTCGTCGAGATGCGCGGCGCGCACCGACATGTCCCAAGCGTAGACCTCATAGCGCAGCGTCAGCGCGCCCTTGACGGGCGCCGCCTGCCACGAGTGCTTGTCGGTCTTTTCGAGCCTCACCTTGCGGCCCGCGTCGTTGAACGCGCGCAGCGTGACGATGTTGCGCGCGAATTCGCGGACCATGTAGCTGCCGGGAATCCATACGGGCAGCATGAAGCGCTGGCCCGACGGATCGGGCTCGGCGACGGTCACGGTCACTTCGAAGAGATGGGCGGCGGGTTGCTTCGGAACGATGGTGTAGCGGATCGGCTTCATCGGCGCTCGTGTGTGGAAACTCGTGAAGAAACGACAGGAGGCGCCGCGCGCCTCCTTTCAAACAGATTCAGACGATGCGCGCAGCTCAGCGCACCGACGACAACGCCTTGTCCAGCTGGTCCGCCGGCACGGCGCCCGGCAGGCGACGTCCGTCCGCGAGGAACACGGTGGGCGTGCCGCTCACGTTCATCGACTGTCCGAGCACGAGATTCTTGTCGATCGCGGCCGTGTCGCAGGTGCCGGGCGCGGTCGGCGCGCGGTGATCCTGCATCCAGGCTTCCCATGCCTTCGCGCGGTCGGAGGAACACCAGATCGACTTCGACTTCACCGTCGAATCCGGCGACAGGACCGGGTACAGGAACGTGTAAACGGTGATGTTATCCATCGACTTCAGCGTCGTTTCAAGCTGCTTGCAGTACGGGCAGTTCGGATCGGAGAACACGGCGATCTTGCGGCTGCCATTGCCCTTCACCACTTTCACCGCGTTCGCGAACGGCAGGCTCGCGAAATCGATGCGGTTGGTTTCGGACAGGCGCGCTTCCGTCAGATTCTGGCGCGTCTTCGCGTCGATCATGTCGCCGAGAATCAGATGGTCGCCCGTCGCATCGCTGTAGACGATCTGCGAGCCGAGGTTCACCTCGTACAGCCCGTCGATCGGCGACTTCGAGACGCTTTTGATCGTTGCTTCGCTCAGACGCGATTGCAGCGTCGACTTGAGCTTGTCGGTGGTCTGGTCGGCCTGCGCCGAACAGCCGAGGCCGAGGGTCGCGACGGCCAGCGCCAGCGCGGCGATGCGGATACGTTTCTTCATGCTGCTGCTCCTGATTCGATTCGGCGCGCGGCCCGTTTGCCGCTCGTCTGCGCCTGTGTTCAAGTTCCGCGCGGGGCTCCGGGTGTTTGCCGGAGTATTCCCTTTTGCATCGATGCGTGTGGGGTGCTTCAGGCAGTGCTGCGCAGATGGTATGCCTTGCGTTCGATCCTGTCAGATCGCGCGCGCCGCCGTTCCGTTCCACCTGGCGCGCGGCTGGCGCATTGTTCAGCCCAGCGCCGCCGAAACCAGCCAGCGCTTGACCAGCGGCTGCGCGCCGACGAATGCCATGCCCGTGTTGCGAACCGCGCGCGCGATATTGCCCGGCAGCCCGAACAGCTTCTGCAGGCCGTCGGTGGCGATGGTCAGCGCGCGGATGTCTTCGCTGCGCGAGCGTTCGTAGCGGCGCAACAGCACAGTGTCGCCGATATCGCGGAACGCCTCTTTCTTCACGATCACGTCCACCAGCGACGCCACGTCGCGCAAGCCCAGATTCATGCCCTGCCCCGCGAGCGGATGGATCAGGTGCGCGGCATCGCCGACCAGCGCGACGCGTGGCGCGACCAGCCGGTCGACGGTTTGCAGTGCAAGCGGAAAGCCTTGGGCGGGCGTCACGCATTCGAGCGTGCCGAGCGCGCCCATCGTCGCGCGTTCGACTTCCGCCGCGAGTTGCGCCGGATCGAGTTTGACGAGCGTGTTCGCGTGATCGGTCATCGCCGACCAGACCAGCGACACGTGGCCGTCCGGCAGCGGCAGCAGCGCGATGATCTCGCCGTCGCGGAACCACTGGTACGCCGTCTCGCCGTGCGGGCGTCCGGCCTTGAAGTTCGCGACGACGCCCGTCTGCCGGTAGTCGCGGCGGTTCACCTTCGAGCCGATCTGCGCGCGCACCCACGAATGGGCGCCGTCCGCGCCGACCACGAGATCCGCTTCGAGCACGTTGCCGTTTGCGAGACCGATGGTCGCGCCGCCCGTCTTGACGTCGAGCCCCTGCGCACGGGTGTCGAGCCACGTGAGGTTGGGCTGGAAGCGCAGCGCGGCGTCGAGCGCCTGTTCGATCAGCGACGATTCGGCGATCCACGCGAGCTGCGGCACGGATGCCTGGAACGCCGAGAAATGCAGTTCGGCATGCGCGTCGCCGTAGACGCGCATGTCGTAGACCGGCGCGAGCCGCGACGTGTCGAGCGCCTGCCACACGCGCAAGCGTTCGAGCAGCGCCTGCGAACTCGCGGACAGCGCGTAGACGCGCGAGTCGAATACGGCGTCGGCGGGCAGCGGCTGACAATGCTGCGCGAGCAATGCGACGCGCAGGCCGCTTTGCGTGAGCGCAAGCGCCGCCGTCTTGCCGACGAGCCCGCCGCCGATCACGGCGACGTCGAAGGACTGATGGTGAGCATTCATGCGGCCATTATAGCCGTGAGGGGTGCCGGGGACGGATCGGCGGGACAGGCTTTTGGCGCGGTTTCAGCGTTGTTTGAGCAGTGATTGATGCAGGTCGGGCACAAGTCTCGTCGATTGTGGACTGCATATGCACGCGCTCGCGTAGCGAACGGCACGCGCCACCGCTTCTCCGCTGCCGCGAGCGCGCCGCCGGACAGGGTTACAATTGCGGTTTTCGGTTATCCGGCACCTCCGGCGCGCGTTTGCAGCGCGGCGGGTGTCTTACGACAGTCCGCCTGTGCAGCGTGTTTTCGGCGCGTGCTTCTGGCACGTGCCTGGCGCCAGCGGACTTGCGGGCCGCGGCCAGCATCGCGCCGCGCCACATGTAGCCCGCGCTCCGTTCGCCGAAGCCTGTCACCACCTGATTTTGTAGAGAACCTTCATGAGCCTCAAATGCGGCATCGTCGGCCTGCCTAACGTCGGCAAGTCCACCCTGTTCAATGCGCTGACCAAGGCGGGCATCGCCGCCGAAAACTATCCGTTCTGCACGATCGAGCCGAACGTCGGCGTGGTTGAAGTGCCGGACGCGCGCCTGACGGCGCTCGCCGGCATCGTCAAGCCGGAGCGCATCGTGCCTGCCGTGGTCGAGTTCGTCGACATCGCGGGTCTGGTGGCAGGCGCGAGCAAGGGCGAAGGCCTCGGCAACCAGTTCCTCGCGAACATCCGCGAAACGGATGCGATCACGCACGTCGTGCGCTGCTTCGAGGACGAGAACGTGATTCACGTCGCGGGCAAGGTCGATCCCGTGTCAGATATCGAAGTGATCAACACGGAACTTGCGCTCGCCGACCTCGCGACGGTCGAAAAGGCGCTCACGCGTTATGCGAAAGCCGCGAAGTCCGGCAACGACAAGGAAGCGGTGAAGCTCGCTGCCGTGCTGGAAAAGGTTCGCGCGCAGCTGGATCAGGCCAAGCCGGTTCGTGGGCTGGATCTGACGGAAGAAGAGCTTCTGCTGATCAGGCCGTTCTGCCTGATTACGGCCAAGCCGGCCATGTATGTCGCGAACGTCAAGGAAGACGGCTTCGAAAACAATCCGCACCTGGACGCGGTGCGCAAGTACGCCGAAACGGAGAATGCGCCCGTGGTCGCCGTGTGCGCGGCGATCGAGGCGGAAATCGCCGATCTCGCCGATGAAGACAAGGAAGTGTTCCTCGCCGACATGGGCATGCACGAGCCGGGTCTGAACCGTGTGATTCGCGCGGGTTTCAAGCTGCTCGGCCTGCAGACGTATTTCACGGCGGGCGTGAAGGAAGTGCGCGCGTGGACGATCCATGTCGGCGATACCGCGCCGCAGGCGGCGGGCGCGATTCACACGGACTTCGAACGCGGCTTCATTCGCGCGCAGACGATCGGCTTTGACGATTACATCGCGTACAAGGGTGAACAAGGCGCGAAGGAAGCGGGCAAGATGCGCGCGGAAGGGAAGGAGTACATCGTGCATGATGGCGACGTGATGAACTTTTTGTTCAACGTGTGACGAACAATTGTCAAATGCCTCCCCGTCGCTTCGCGCGGGGGCGCAAATTGCCCAAAGCCGCGCATCGACGCGGCTTTTTTTTCGCCCTCGTTGCACGCGCACCCATCGATGCTCTGGGTAATCGCCCTTTCTCCGATTATTCTTCTGATGTTAAATTGCCCGTTCGACACTGAGCCTTACATATAGAAAATTCACCGACGCTTTCCTGTCATCGACCACAACTAGAATCGCGCGACCGCAATTCCGCGCTTTCCGTATAAGAAGGAGACTCTCGATGCATTGCAAGCCCCTCTTCCGTTCGCTATCCGTCGCGGCCGTTCTGGCCTTCGGCGTCCACCAAGGCGCTTACGCCGCCACTGAAATCCAGTTCTGGCACGCGATGGAAGCCGCCCTCGGCGAACGTCTGAACACGATCGCCAACGACTTCAATGCATCGCAGAGCGACTACAAGATCGTCCCGGTCTTCAAGGGCACCTACGATCAGACGCTCGCAGCCGGCATCGCCGCGTACCGCAGCGGCAACGCGCCCGCGATCCTGCAGGTCTACGAGGTCGGCACGGCGACGATGATGCAGGCGAAGAAAGCCGTCATTCCCGTCTCCGACGTGTTCAAGCAGGCGGACATGACGCTCGACGAAAAAGCCTTCGTGCCGACCATCGCCAGCTATTACAGTGACTCGAAGACAGGCCACCTGATTTCGATGCCGTTCAACAGCTCGACGCCCGTCCTCTACTACAACAAGGAAGCCTTCAAGAAGGCCGGCCTCGATCCGAACACGCCGCCCAAAACGTGGGCCGAACTGGAGCAGGACGCGCTGAAACTGAAAGCAGCGGGCATGTCGTGCGGCTATTCGTCGGGCTGGCAAAGCTGGATTCAGCTCGAGAACTACAGCGCATGGCACGGCGCGCCGTTCGCGACGGAGAACAACGGCTTCGACGGCGCCGACGCCAAGCTCGAATTCAACAAGCCGCTGCAGATAGCGCACATCACGTTCCTGCAGAAGATGGCGAAGGAAGGCGCATTCACCTATGTCGGCCGCAAGGACGAACCGGTGTCGAAGTTCTATAGCGGCGACTGCGGGATCATCACGAACTCGTCCGGCTCGCTGGCGACCATCCGCAAGTACGCGAAGTTCGACTTCGGCACGGGCATGATGCCGTACGACGCGAGCGTAAAGGGCGCGCCGCAGAACGCGATCATCGGCGGCGCGAGCCTATGGGTGCTGTCGGGTAAGGACCCGGCCGTCTATTCTGACTGTGTCATAAAATTAGTTGCGCAGTCTAATGTCGTATATGAAGAGTGCCATCCTTGCATGAGCCGTAGCCC
>NZ_JAWRXV010000009.1:0-277554 GCF_046534875.1 Paraburkholderia sp. SIMBA_054
TTCAGTTCAAACCTGTTACTGTTTTTCGGTTGTTTTACCAACCGGTCGCTCACTCAAAATCACTGACGAATGATTCGGTCGAATTTCTCAATCCGTCGAACCTTCCTCAATTACTTCCGTGTGAGACTCGATTACTTTCGCTATTCGGCAGTTCGAAAACCACCGCGCGCCGCCATCGAGCACCCACACTTATCGGCTGTTGATTGTTAAAGAACATCCGCGGGAAGCGCCTTGCTTTTTCGCGTCCTCAGCAACGAGGGAGGCGAATTCTGAGCCACCCGACACGCGACGTCAAGAGGAATCGGAAAAATATTTTTTTCCATCGTGACTTCTCATTCACGCGACGAACCTCTGACGAAATTAAACGAATCGGGGTCGAATGATTCACCAGACAAACGAACGCAAGAAATTCCCCCTATCTCCATCCGACTATCCGTCGCATTGGTAGTCGCAAATTGCGCCGGTCAGTCCGATACGCGTTTAAATCTATAGATCGAGTAATGCATTGCTGTTCCCGTCGGGATGGCCCCAAACAGCATGTTCATGTGAACTTGCACGTGGTCTTCAACCATCAGGTCGCCATGTTCGTCGAGGTAACGGCTAGCCAATGAATCTGAACTGTTCGGGCCGAACTCTGCGCGCCCCGTTCCACTGGCTCCACCCCATCCAATCCTTCCGTTTCGACCCGTGCACTCTGCAGCGACGCTACTTCGAGCACTCGACGCAAGGAAATCACCTCGTCGCCAAAACTTTCGCGAAATAGCGCTCGGCGGCACGGCAGCCAGTCACAACACAGAATCGCCCAGTTCCGGATATTCGTCAGCAAGGATTTCAAAGACGTTGGCGGCCCCCGCGCCCAGATTATGCTTTAGGTGTCGCTGGAGGTACTCGTCTGATCGGAGCCAGGAATAGGCGTGCCTGACATCGTCAACCGTGGGCTCATTTTTCATGATCTTCACCACGACATCGTCCTCGAAAGGCCCGATGATCTTCCGGATATCGTCGGCCGTCGCCGCGACGGGGACTTCTGACGGGGATGTTGCATTCATCATTTCCTCTACGGTTGAAGTTTGGGTGAAACGAAGTTAGCTGAAGTCAATTCGGAACAAAGCCGGTCACGACAGAACGCAGCAGGCACCTCCAGAACTTCTTACCTCACTTTTGCAACGCGTTTGCAGCATGAAGACGCGAACAGCAGAACGCGTTGATGCAGTCCACTCACATGCTATTACCGATGAATGTACGGCCGTCCGGACTGCCAGGGTTGACCTGAATCAAGTAGCTGGATGGCGATCGAAAGACCGCAGTGGAACAAACGAACGTAGGGCAAACGTGGGCGACGGAGTTAGCGGGCCCGTTGACGGCCGACGATGCGGCTCAATAGTGTGTTTGACATCCGTCAACGCAACGGGCGTGGGCCGAGCTTTTCTCTGGATACAGGATTCTTACGAGGACGGGATCCGCAACCACGGGACGGCTAGCGTGGCCAATGGCATGCATATGCACAATCCGGGGACGCGAAGAATGTCGCCGAGATTGTCCGCCGGGGGCGGCTTGGAAATCTGCCTCATCGCAAAACCCAACTGGATCCGTTTCGGCGAAGTTATGACGTGGTGCAATCGACCTCCCGTTGACTTCGGTCAATGACGGCTAGACGTGTGCTCGTAATCTGGTTCAAACAACTCAACAATCAATCAAGAGATTCGCGTCTGGCATTCCATGCAGGCGTAGGAGACACGTCATGAGACGCCACTTTTCGATTCCCTGGATTTTGACAATACTGGTGTCGTACGTAACGCTCCCTGTTCAAGGAGAGGAATTGGCGAAAATCGCAACTCACTCGCATCGTTACGGCGGGCAGATCAGAGTATCCGCGTATGACGATCCGCTCCTGAAAGGCGTTACCTGTTACGTTTCGAGATCGCACGACGAGAACGGTCTGGGCGGTAGCGCTCCGCCAACGCCTACGCCTGATGTTGAAGTCTCCTGCCATCAAGTGCGCACGCTGGACACGCCGAACAAGGTTCCTCGCCAAGCCCAGGTCTTCGACGCAACGGTGGACCCGATTTTCCGCTTCCTGCACATATTCCGGATTCTGGACCCGAACCGCCTGACCGTACTGTATGTCAGCTACACGGAAAACGAATTGGCAGGGGACTTGCCAGGTCACGTCGACGTGATCCGGCTGCCCGTACGTGCAAGGCGGCCCGCAGAATAACGACGCAGTAGTTTCGCCGCCCCGGTGATCAGAACGACACTCGGGCTGGTATATATCCGCCGCATTCGAACGGTATCGAACCGATGGGCATCGGCACCATGTCGAGTTCAAGGGCGCAGAAGAGCCTTGAACCATCTTCGGGTACGCAAGCGTCCTCGATCCGATTCAATGGTTTCAGATCTCGCCACCAACTGCGGAGGCACAGTTTCCGCATCTAGCTTTCGAGCAAAATTCCGTAGATTCTCCGGTGCCATTCCGGCTAGGCAAACGCACTCACTATCCGCCCCACCGGATACGGCAACGCCGGCGACCCGTGCACTCCAAGGGGATGCGTGGCGCTGCCGCCTGCGAAGGTCGCGAATAGTGTAGCTTTCGACGACGCGGAGGACAGCTCACTTGATCAGAGTTTCGCGAGAGTCGTTTCACATCTGATAACCACGCATCCACCTCACCTCAAAAACGCTCGCAAGTTACGGTTTAGTGACTCGCGCCCTCCACCGCTCCTATGCCGGTCTCCGAGCGTATCGACTGCGCCTCGAATCCGGCCTGATCAATGCGCCCGCGAGCGGACTTGTCCGTCACCGAGAAGAGCCAGATGCCGCCGAAGCCCATCGCCATCGAAAAGAGTGCTGGCGACGCGTAAGGAAAAGGCGCGCTCGCAAAATGGAACACGTCCACCCATACTGCTTTCGAGAGGACCGTCAGCAACACGGCCGAAATCAGCCCGAGAAAGCCGCCTATCGTCGCGCCTCGCGTCGTACAGCCGCGCCAAAGGACGGACATGAACAGCACAGGGAAGTTGGCCGACGCCGCAACGGCGAAAGCCAGTGAAACCATGAAAGCGATGTTCTGCTTCTCGAAGACGATCCCAAGCACGACAGCGACAATACCCAGCACGACCGTCGTGACACGCGAAACAAACAGCTCGTTCACACTCGATGCCTTACCGTGCTTGAAGACGGTCGCATACAGATCGTGCGACACAGCGGATGCGCCGGCGAGGGTGAGACCCGCGACGACGGCAAGGATCGTCGCAAACGCAACAGCCGAAATAAAACCAAGAAACACGTTGCCGCCCACAGCACTCGCGAGATGCACAGCAGCCATGTTTGTCCCGCCCAGCAGTTTGCCCGCAGCGTCCTTGAAGACGGGATTCGTGCTCACCAGCACGATCGCGCCGAAGCCAATGATGAAGGTCAGAATATAGAAGTAGCCGATCCATGTCGTCGCCCAGAACACGGACTTGCGCGCTTCTTTCGCATTCGGCACGGTAAAGAAGCGCATCAGGATATGCGGCAGCCCCGCTGTGCCGAACATCAGCGCGATTCCGAACGAAATCGCCGATATCGGATCCTTGATGAAATTGCCGGGGCCCATGATGGACGCCTTCTTCTCGTGCACCTCGACGGCCTTCGCGAACAGCGCTTCGGGGCTGAAATGAAACTGCCACAGCACCATGAACGCCATGAAGGAAGCACCCGCAAGGAGCAAGCATGCCTTGATGATTTGCACCCAGGTGGTTGCCGTCATGCCACCGAAGAGAACGTAAACCATCATGAGCGCGCCCACGATCACCACGGCGACCCAGTACTCGAGACCAAACAGCAATTTGATCAACTGGCCTGCACCCACCATCTGCGCGATCAGATAAAACGCCACGACAACGAGCGTGCCCGAAGCGGCAAACGCGCGGACCGGGGCCTGCTTGAAGCGATATGCCGCCACGTCGGCGAACGTGAACCTGCCGAGATTGCGCAGCCTTTCGGCCATCAGGAAAGTGATGATCGGCCAGCCCACCAGAAAGCCGATCGAATAGATCAGACCGTCATAGCCGTTTGCATAGACGGCCGCCGATATGCCCAGGAACGAAGCAGCCGACATGAAGTCGCCGGCGATCGCAAGTCCGTTCTGAAAGCCGGTGATGCCACCACCCGCTGTGTAAAACTCGGCAGCGGAGCGCGTCCTTTTTGCCGCCCATTTGGTGATGAAGAGTGTCGCGACCACGAATACGACGAACATCGTGATTGCGGTCCAGTTGGTCGCCTGTTTGACCGTCTGCCCCATGTCTGCGCCAGCGGCGAAACAACGCGATGAGATGACAGAAAGAGCCGTGAGTGCGAGAAGACGTCGTGCGTTCATGCGGCCTCCCGCTTGATCTGCTCGGTAAGTTGGTCGTATGTGCTGTTGGCGCGACGCACGTAGAACCCCGTGACGACCACCGTGAACACGATGACGAACAGTCCGATCGGCATTCCCCACGTCATCACGCCCGCGCCCATCTTTGCAGCAAGAAACTGTTTGTCGAAGGCGATCAACAGAACATAGCCGTAATAGACGACCAACACGAGGGCGGTCAGCATCCACCCAAGTCTTGAGCGTTTTCGCACCAGTTCACGGTATGCCGCGCTCGATTTGATCTTCTCTGCGAGTTTCAGATCCATCTT
The DNA here is from genome assembly GCF_046534875.1 of Paraburkholderia sp. SIMBA_054. Taxonomy (NCBI): domain Bacteria; kingdom Pseudomonadati; phylum Pseudomonadota; class Betaproteobacteria; order Burkholderiales; family Burkholderiaceae; genus Paraburkholderia; species Paraburkholderia sp. SIMBA_054. The sequence goes on from NZ_JAWRXV010000009.1 coordinate 4,663, forward strand.
CGTCTCCTGCATGGGCAGCTTTCGCCGACTGACAAGCGCCCTCTTCCGGCCGTGGTCGTGACGAGGGGCATCTATACGCACCTCGTGTCCTGATAGGGATGTGGTGCAATGCATTCGCGCATGGGGTTCGATGCGTCGTTCTTCTAATGCGCTCAGTAGTACATTAAGAGACCCCGCTTACCCGGTTCTTACGGCAAACGATTTCTTGCGCCCGGGTTTACACGAAGAATCGCGCTTCTCTGCGGGCATCGACGCTGTCTGACTACGCTGCGCCGGGTGTCTCGCGCCGATGTGACGTTGATAGTGAGATGGCAATACAGCGCCACGATTGACGTAAGTCAACCGGATCCTGATATGTCGACCTCAAGCTTTGACCGTACCGGTCACGAGCTCGAAAAACGGTGAACGTGATCTTTTCCGATTGAAACGGTCGATGCTCATTCAGGGACAACGTGCCCAGATGCAAACAGCCAGCAAACACAGCACCCGAGAAGCCCTATCGTTGTTGGCACGCTTGCGATGTACGTCGCGAAGCGTGGCTCACCAGGCGCATGCAGGCACGGGTGCGCTCGTCGAACTCGCGCGTCTTTCCCCAGAGGAAGCGTTGGATCGACTGCACAGCCTGAAGGCCGGTCTCGAAGACGAGGAAGCCAACCGTCGTTTTCGCCTCTCAGGTCCCAATCGTGTGCTTCATGAAGCACACCACACACTCATCGGCGAACTCACGGCAAGGACCATCAATCCGCTGAACCTGCTGCTTCTCGCGCTCGCGATCGCGTCTTACGCGCTCGGCGATCCGCGTGCTGCGATCATGATTGGCGTTATGGTTGTTCTCAGCACGTCACTCAGTTTCATCCAGGAACATCGGTCGAATAAGGCCGCAGACGCGCTCCGCAAGATGGTGCGCACGACTGCAACGGTGATGCGGCAAACGAAAGAACACGGATCGACTCAAACCGAAATACCCATCGAGCAGATTGTTCCCGGTGACGTCGTTTTGCTGTCAGCGGGGGACATGGTACCCGCTGATCTGCGACTGATCTCCGCACGCGACCTGTTCGTGAACCAGTCGGCGTTGACAGGAGAGTCGATGCCGTTTGAAAAGTCTGCACAGCCTTGCCCGACACCTGTGGATTCCGAGTTTGAGTTGTCGAATGTCTGTTTCATGGGCACTGCGATCATCAGTGGCGTGGGTTGTGGAGTCGTCATATCGACCGGCAAGACAACAATATTCGGCCATATTGCCGACGTAGTGGCGGAGCAGCGCGTGCAAACCAGTTTCGACAAAGGTGTCACGCGGTTCACGTGGCTGATGATCCGCTTCATTCTGGTCATGGCTCCCCTCGTTCTCGTCATAAATGGTGTGACGAAAGGAAACTGGTTTGACGCGCTGCTTTTCGCCGTCGCAGTCGCCGTGGGACTCACGCCCGAAATGCTACCGATGATCGTGACAGTCAATCTCGCCAAAGGCGCAATGGACATGTCTCGCAAGAAGGTAATCGTGAAGCGCCTGAACGCGATTCAGAATTTCGGCGCGCTGGATGTGTTATGCACCGACAAGACGGGAACGCTCACTCAGGACAAGATCATCCTCAAACGGCATCTCGACATTCATGGCAATGAATCGGATCGTGTGCTCGAATATGCCTATCTGAATAGCGCACATCAATCGGGTCTAAAAAATCTGCTCGATGTGGCCGTGTTGAAGCACGTCGAACTTCATGAGCAGCTAAAGGCACACGAGAACTACATCAAGATCGACGAGATGCCCTTCGATTTCGAGCGCAGGCGAATGTCCGTCGTCCTCGCGCGGGACGATGGCGCTCATATCGTGATCGCGAAGGGCGCGGTCGAAGAGATGTTCTCTGTTTGCACACGCTTCGCAATAGATGGCGAAACGGGCGTGCTCGATGAAAGCCACTACGCCGCTACGAAGGACATTACCGACGCGCTCAACGCCGATGGCTTTCGCGTGGTGGCAGTCGCATATAAGGAAATGCCGCCCGATCAGACCACTTATTCCGTCGCCGATGAGTCCGGGTTGACGCTGCTTGGCTTCATTGCGTTTCTCGATCCACCGAAGGAGACCGCCGCGGCGGCGCTCGCGGCATTGAAGGCCAGCGGCGTGCAGGTCAAGATACTCACCGGGGACAACGACCGTGTAACTCGCAAGATCTGTCATGAGGTCGGCATCACTGTCGACAGGATCGTGCTCGGCAGAGAGATCGAATCGCTCGCCCCCGCTGAACTGGCCGAACTGGCAGAACAGGTGTCTGTTTTTGCAAAGGTATCGCCTTCGCAGAAGGCAGCGATCGTCGACGCACTCCACAGCAAGGGGCACGTTGTGGGCTTCCTCGGTGATGGCATCAACGACGGTCCCGCGCTCAAGGCGTCCGATGTGGGCGTGTCGGTCGACAGCGCCGTCGACATCGCAAAGGAGTCGGCAGACATCATCCTGCTCGAGAAGAGCCTTGCAGTACTCGGTGAAGGGGTTCTGGAAGGACGGAAGGTATTCGGCAATATCACCAAATACATCAAGATGGGTGCGAGTTCGAACTTCGGCAATATGTTCAGCGTACTCGGCGCCAGCATCTTGTTGCCATTCCTTCCGATGGCACCCATTCAGGTACTCACGAACAATCTGCTCTACGACTTCTCGCAGACGGCCATACCAACCGACAACGTCGACCCGGAGTATCTGAGCGCGCCGCGACGTTGGGATCTCGGAAATATCATGAAGTTCATGCTATTGATGGGTCCGGTGAGTTCGCTGTTCGACTACGCCACCTATTTCATGATGCTGCGCATCTTCGACGCGTGGGACAACCCGGCTCTGTTTCAGACCGGCTGGTTTGTCGAATCGGTGATTACGCAGACACTCATCATTCACATCATCCGCACTGCCAAGGTGCCGTTTATCGAAAGCAGCGCCAGTCCAGCGCTGCTCGCAACGACCCTGCTCGTTGCCGCGGCAGGCGTCGTACTGCCGTTCACATCGATTGGCCGCGTACTCGGGTTTACCCCCTTGCCGTGGGCGTATTGGCCGGCTCTGATGTTGATTCTTCTCGGTTATACGATGCTCACACATTTGATGAAAACGTTGTTCATCAGACGTTTCGGACTGAGTTGATCTGGGCAAAACCCCTTGCCCCGCCCTCCATACCAGCTGACTTCTCTAGCCAAAAGTTCGGCCGAATCGCGGTCGACGCCGAGCGTGAGCTGCGTCAGGCCGAATACTCCAAGCTTTCAGCGTAGCGTGCGCAAGTCGGGTGGAATAGATCGATATCAATCTCACCGCGTGGCGGCGAACTCGTCTGACGAAAGTACGGGCGCGGTGTGGTGCACGAGAACTTGACCAGGATCAATCGGGCACGTTTTGCCAAATGGAGAATCTATACATCAAGTGCAGCCTGAACGGAGAAGCACCATGGCGCAAACATCGAATGCTGGTTCGGCCCCCCAGAGCGCGTTTCAGCGCGTCATGCTGGCCGTGGATGATTCGGAGGCGACACTGCGCGCAGCCGAATATGCAAAAGCATTGTTCGCCGGCCGTGCACAAATCAGGCTGGTGACGGTTGCCCAGAACCCGCACACGCTGTTTCCGCTCGGCGCGACGACTCAAGGCTTTCTTGCCGCGGCGAGAGATGAGATCGTCGGCGATGCTCGCGCCGCCCTTGCGAAAATCGAAGCGATGTTCGCCGGGATAGAGTTGGAGTTTGGACTGGTCGATCTCTCCGTGCATAGCGGCGATACGGCCGATGCATTGCTCGCTACCGCATCGCAATGGAATGCGGACCTGCTCGTGATGGGCATGCGGCATCATCATGGACTGTTGCGCTGGATCGAAGGCACCGTATCGGAGCCGGTGGCGCGGCGCGCGACCTGCTCTTTGCTGCTCGTGCCAGAGGATTGCCGTGTTCCTACGGACCGGCCACCCGCGCGTATGGTCTTTGCACTGGATGGCAGCGCCTGCTCACTCGCCGGTTTGCAGACGGGTCTCCAGATAGCTACCCCAGATACCCTGCTGCGCACGGTCTACGTCGTGGACCGGGCAGTCCACCTGTTCGATGGCCGTGCCGCCGAGACGTTGGAAAGTGCGTATCTGGAGCAGGGTTGCACTGCCCTCGAGCGCGCGGCCCGCATCTGCGCCGATCAGGGCCGCACCGCGGAGACTGCCTTGATCAAGACGCTTACCACCCACGACGATGTTCCGCACGCGATCGTACGGGACACAGCGGAGTGGAATGGCGACCTGCTCGTTCTCGGCACGCATGGCAGACGCGGTATCGCGCGGTGGCTTCTCGGCAGCGTGGCCGCCCGCACCGCGCGGCTCGTGGATACGCCGGTTCTGCTTGCGCGTAGCGGCGAAGCAACGTCGGCTTAGCCGGAACATGACGGCTGGCGCCGTTTCTACGGCGCCTTCTTTCGCGCTGACGGCCGGTCTTTGCTCGCGCGCTCCTCTACGCCTTCCCTTCGCCAACGGGAAGGCCGCAGCCGCAATCTGCGCTTGTGAAGCAGCAAGCTCCAGTCCAGGCGGACGAAGAGCACAACCAGTCCGATCGTAGCGAGTTGTGAGGCTATGAAATAAAGGCTGAAAAACGTGCCCTCGAACTCAGACTCTGGATCAATAAAACCGTGCACCCACTGCGCGAGACTGGCCCATGCCGCATAACTCGCCACACGCCCGACGAAGAAAGGCACGCCTATTAGCCAGAGATTCGCGCGCATCAGCCCATACGCGATGAAGAGGTAATTCGACGGTAGTGGACTGAACGCGTACAGCAGAATGGCGCCCGCCGTCGCGGCCCTGTGCCGGCTTAGACGTGACTTCAGTATGTCGATATTCTCGCGGTCCGGCTCGCGCAGCCATCTGCTGCGCACCAACCGTCCCGCGCTGCGCGCGAGCACCAGACGCGCACAAGTCGCCGCGCAGGCCGCGACGAGCGCGATCAGGAAGGGATTGGCTTCGGGACGCTGGAACCCGATCCAGGACATCGCGAGCCAGGTCGGCGGCGCAAACGCGGGAATCAGGTTCAACACGAACACCGCGGCGAACAGGAACAACAGATACTTCACGTCAGTCGCCTCACCCATATCCCTTCGGCTGCGATCAGTCCGGCCATGCCAGAACCGCGTGCAGACCAAAGACACGCGCTATCGCGGGCACCATCAGCAGCACGCAAAGCGCGACCAGCGCAAAACCCGCGACGGCCCACCCGTATGGATTCGCATACCGCAGATCACGCGGCACGGTGCCTCTCGCCAGCAGGCGCACATCATTCGTGCTGACTGCCTCCGGCAGCGACTGCCTGAAAAGTGCGCGCAGTGGCCGATCAGTCGGCGTTTTTCCAGATGATGTAGTACATCACGGCAAGCGCAACCACGCCGACCAGCGCAATGAATCCACATCCGAGCGCGAGCAACCTGACCATTGCCGTCTCCAGCACATCTATCGGTTACACCAAGCTAACACCCGCGACGGGCCCGCGATTGACGCAAGTCAAGCCGGCACTCGCACGCGCCAGCGTTTTCAATTGAGCCACTTGCGCGACCCGTTGATGACCTGGATCAATGGCATCACAGCCATATCGGATGCAATTGAGCTTGTGAACATGTATCTGTCCGTGGAGGAGCGATGAACCTGACCTTTCTCGGTGCGAGCGAAACCGTGACCGGCTCGAAGTATCTGCTGGAAGAACCCGGCGTGCGGATTCTCGTCGATTGCGGGCTTTTTCAGGGCGTCAAGAATCTGCGGATGCGCAACTGGGTGCCGCTGCCTGTCCCGGCGGACTCGATCGACGCCGTGATACTGACCCACGCACATATCGATCACAGCGGCTATCTGCCATTGCTCGTGCGCAACGGCTTTCGTGGTCACGTGTATTGCACGCCAGGGACCGCTGCGCTGTGCGAAATCATGCTGCGCGACAGCGCGAGGCTGCAGGAAGAAGAAGCGGATTTCGCGAACCGGCATGGGTTCTCGAAACATCGCCCGGCGCTGCCGCTGTATACGCTGGAAGACGCGGAACGTGCGCTGCATCTCTTCGTGCCGCGCCCTTTCGACACCCCCGTCGAGTTGCGGCATGGCATCTCGTTCCGGTTTCTGCCCGTGGGCCACATCCTCGGCGCGGGAAGCGTTGTCGTGTGCCGCAATCACAAGGTGCTTGCGTTCTCAGGGGACGTGGGACGCCCAGAAGATCCGATCATGCGCGCTCCCACACCGCTGGCGCACGCGGACTATCTCGTCGTCGAATCGACGTACGGCGACCGCCTGCACCCAGACACTGAGCCCGAAGACGAGCTTGCGCAGCTGTTCAGCAAGACCTTTGCGAACGGCGGTGTAGTCGTGATGCCATGCTTCGCGGTCGGACGCACCCAGGAAATCCTCTATTACATTTCGAAGCTGAAAGAGGAGGGTCGCATGGCAAATGTGCCCGTGTACCTCGACAGCCCGATGGCGACAAGCGTCACGGATGTCTACCGGAAGCACCTCGACGAACATCGACTGACCCTGTCCGATGCGAATGCGATGGACAAGGTGGCGATCATGACCCGAACCGTCGAACAGTCAAAGGCGATTGCATCTCACAACGGTCCGATGGTGATCATCGCGGGTAGCGGAATGGCGACGGGCGGCCGGGTGCTGCATCACCTGCGCCTCTATGCATCCGATCCGCGCAATACCATTGCGCTCGTCGGATTCCAGGCGGCGGGCACGCGTGGCGCAGCGCTCGCCGCACACGAAAGCTCGATCAAGCTGCATGGCGAATACGTTCGCGTGCGCGCCAATGTCGTATCGATCACTTCGCTGTCGGCGCATGCGGACTACCGTGAAATGCTGCAATGGCTATCGAGTCTGCGGGACCCGCCCACGCGCACCTTCGTAACACATGGCGAGCCGGCGGCCGCAGATGCGATGCGGCGACGCATCTCAGAGACATTCGGGTGGGCTTGCGAGGTGCCCATCTATCAGCAATCGGTTGAACTCGATGGGCTGTAGAAAGAGAGACAGTGGCAAGCTCGGGCCGCCGCCCTTGCCGCTATCGCTCGAATACATAGGTGCCCGACGCTGGGTTTCGTCAGCACCACAAATACCCCGTCCGCGCGATCCGCTCAAAACTGCGCATATACCGCCCAGCCTTCACATCTTGATGGTCCGCGCCATCTTGAGCCCGATCCACGTCATCCCTTCGCGCAGGCCGTCGAGCACGGCATCGCGTTCGGTGTTGAATTTTTTTCCCTGGCGAAAGGCATGTTCGAAGTCACCTTCCGGCGACGAATGCCTGACCTGGATTTTTGAGCGGTATCCGCCGTCTTCAGCGGGCTCCGTCTGCACGTTAACAGACCATGCACCTTCCTGCACGTTTCCCGACAAAGTCATCCCATGCTCCATTTTCTATGTGCAGCCGCCCTCCGCGCGGAAGTCGCGGCTGCGACAGGCGTCAGGTCATTCGACAACGATATCGTCGACCACGGCGCGCACACCTGGCGCACTCCAGGCGGCCCCTCTGGCTACGGAGCGTTCCGCATAAGAACCGACCTTGCCCGTCAATGTCACCGTTCCATCCTTGACGTCGATGCTGATGTGTCGGACTTCCCGCTCCGCGTGCCGCTGCATGGCCTGCGCGATTTTTGTGGCGATGTCCTCCGACGCAACGTTGCCGCGGACCTCGATCCGGTTGGCGACACCACGCACGCCACGCATGTGACTGATTGCGCGCGCGACCACGTGACTCTGGTACGCCCAGTCCACCACGCCCGTCAACGTCACCCAACCTTTCTCGACCTGAACCTTGACCGAATCGTCGGGCAGGCCGACGGTCCAGTGCACGATATCGTGAACCGCACTGCCAATGTCTTCATCGGTGCGCTCGTCCTTTTGGGGCAGCCGCACCTGCATCTCCACGACGACGGCCCGCACGCCGGCCACGCGATGCGCCGCCTTTTCCGCCGCGAGTTTTTCCGCGTAGCTCGGCGGATGTCCGGAGAGCGTGACGACGCGATCCGTCACCTCAACTCCGATGTCCGTCGCAGTAACGGCTGGATCCCATTCGAGTTCCTCCTCGACGTCTTTCTTCAACTGCCGGTCTGATTTCATCGCGCAACTCCTGAAAATGAATCGTGGCGTGGTCCACAAGAACAAAGCTTCGACCCGCAATCGGGTGAGCGGACTGATTCAGATCAATCGCCCGCATCTTCGCCGCATTCTGCTGACGGGCAACAGCGTAATCGTCGATGCAACCTTTCTCGGGCATGCTCACCGCAGCGCGTTTTTCGCCATGGCGAGCCGGTTTGGTGTACCCGCTCGCATTCTTGACTTTCGCGCCGCGCCGTCTGTCCTCGCAGCACGCATTGCAGCGCGCAGCCACGTCCCCCGCGATGCTTCCGATGCCGACCTTTCGACTCTCCGGCTGCAGGTTGCATCAGCTGACCTGCTGACCTGCGAAGAAAGGCTGCTTACGTTCCCGTTCGACACAGCCGTGCCGCTCGCGACATTTTCCTGCACCGGTTTCTGGCAACCCGTGATCGATTTCATGCAGCCCGAGATCGAGCAGACCGCGCAGGTGCAGGCTGCTCAGGTGCAAAAGCGGAAATAGCCGCTATGTAGCACCACGGGTTTGCCGCCGACCTCATTCAGCAGGCGTTGCGCGGCAAGCTCGATTTCCACGCGGTGCGCAGCGAACGCATCCACCAGGTCCTCCTCTCGCGGGGACCGCGCGCCGAAATGATCTTCAAGCGCTTCTGCTGTGATGGAGCACCGCACCGGACGATCGTCGACGAGCGAGGTGAAGCCCAGCGCGAGATCAGGTGCGCAGTACTCCGGCGAGCATGAGGGAAATGAAATGTTCATGACTATCATCCCATCGGACGGGTAGCGTGAGATCGAGCAGCGTCGCGAATCGTCCAGACGAATGCACCCAAAGACACGAATACGCCCGTCAACGCGAGCACGACCCGGCATGGCTGGCGCAACACGCCAGCCGCGCGTGTCAGGCCTCCGTTCCGGCCTCGTGCTCAGACTCGGCGCCACGTACGAGCAACACGGGACAGTCGGCAAAGCGAACGAAGCGCTCGGCCACGCTGCCGAGTACGACCCGGCGCACGCCACGGCGGCCATGCGTGCCGAGCACTGCCAACTCTGTTTCCGTACGTCCGGCGTAGCGTCGAAGCGTCTCGGCCACGTCCTCGGACAGCCGTTCGGTTTCGATCAATTCCGCCTCGCATGCAACGCCGGCCTCCTTGCACGCTGCCTCCGCGTTCTTGAGGGCCTCGTGGCCATCCTTGCGCAAGGCATCGACGAGCGCAATCGGGTCGTAGTATCCGCCATAGCTGAACAGCGGCGTCTTGTCGACGACATAGACGGCGTGAACGGTTCCACGCGTCAGGCTCGCCATCTTCACGGCCTCTTCCAGCACGCGCGCAGACGACTTGCTGCCGTCCAGCGCAACCATAATCCGCTTGTACATGGTGAACTCCTCCTCAAGGAAGACAGGAACGACAATTCAAAGAAACACGGGCGGCGGCGAAATGGTGCCTTCCGATGCAGCCTGCTGCTGGCTATCGCTCTCCGGGTCGATGCGCGTAAGGCGCTCAATCGACGGCGGACAGACGAGCACGGGACACTCGGCATTGCGCAGCGTGTGCGCCACGACATGTCCCGGCAGTGGATGCTTGAGCATTGGTCGACTGCTGGATGACATCACCACGAGGTCGGCCTGCCACTGTCTCGCCTCGCGCAGGATGACGCTGGCTACGTCGTCATACTCGCGGTCTGTTTCGACCATCGCGGTTTCTGTCGGGATCGACATGCTCTTCATCACCGATTCGGCGTCGGCCAGCGCGCGCTCCCCGTCATGACGGAAGAAACTGTGCGGCAGCAGATCCCTCAGTCCGGAACGGCCGTCCGTCACGTAGATCACGTTGAACGTAGCGCCCCTGGGCACAATGCGCGACGCGAAACGCAGCGCCATGATGGAAGCTGCGGACCCGTCGATAGCCACGAGTACACGCGCCACGGCTGCGTCCTGGCCGCCGAGCCATGCAGTTGGTACATGCAGTACAGGGCAATGGGTTGCCGCGACGAGTTCCTCGGGATCGAGCCTGCACGCCCAGCGATGACTGCGTGGATGCGAGGCGACGGCGATCAGGTCTGCGTGCCACGTCTGCGCGGCATCGCTCAACGCATCGGTCGCATGCCGATGCAGCTCGACGAGGTCGATCAGGTCCGTTTCCGGCCTCGTGACCAATGCTGCCACTTCATTCGCGGCGTGGGCGAGACGTATCTGTGCCGCATGCAGCATCGCGCGATGGGCTTCGCTCCAGTCCGGGTACGACAGGAGGAGTGTTGGAACGAGCGCGGCGGGATTGCAGATCACATCGACAAGACGCACCAGGGCGCTGGGACGGGCAAATCGCAACGCAAACCGCGTCAAAGGAATGAGGCCCGCGCCTCCTTCGGAGACAACCAGCACCCGTTCGAACGCCGCCGATGCCGTATCGCTTGCTATTTTGCTGTTCATCGCCGTGCCTCGTACCGTTGCTGGCGTGTGTGCCAGGCATGCTTCTATGTTCGATCCTCGCAAGGTTGCCGGGTTGACCTGAATCAACGGTCTTCGACGTGTACGCCCCCGGGGTGCGCCGCCCGGAAGCGGGCGCGCGGAACGAAAGCCTTGATGTGTCTCAAAGGACAGGTTGAAGCGGGGTCTAAAGTCGATGGTGAGGTTGTTGGCATCGTTGTTGCCATGGCGCTGTACGCATGGCAATACGCGTCGGGGACCGACGATTCAGGGGAATCAAGGAGACAGGCATGGACATCGCTCGCGCCGATATGCAGAGCACGACATCGCCATCATGGTGGGGAAATGTGCCGGCATCCCACTTGCCGTCTGGAGCGGCGTGGGAGGCGCTCGCTCCTGCACAGACCGAAGCGCTCACGAACGGGATGGCGCTCTGGAATGAGATGTGTATGCGCGCAGCGTCCGCCAAAAGCCCGCTTGACTATGCCGCGGCGGGTACCTTGATGTGGCCCGCCTACACGTCTCAGGCAATGCTGTATTGCAAACGCCTGTACGACATGGTCACAGGTGCATGCTTCAATGCAAACGGCAGCACGACGATCCCGCATCCATCAGCTTCGGTTGTCACGACCGGCGCGCAGACGAAGGCGGCCCCGGTGTCGAATCCGCCTAGGGACAACAACGCGGCGAATGATGCGCGACCGCGCGCAAAACGGACCGGCAGGCAGGCGAACTCCGTTTCACAGTTTCGCGGCGAGTGAGCCGCCCGTCCGAAATGACGATCGTTGTGGCGCCGCGCGATCAGTGTTGATCGCGCGGCGCCGGACGACGTGCTTCAGCGACCGCATCGGATGACGGGATCATGCTTTCGCCCAACGCCCGAAGCTCCGCGCGTAGCTGGCCTATCTCATCGTTCAGATGTTTGATGTCGCGGTGCATTTCGTGGCGCAGCGCTTTTTCCTCCTTGCCGATGAACGCAGCCGCAATGCTCGCAAAGACCAGTGACAGCATGCCGTAACCCAGCAACACAACGAACACGGCAAACACGCGCGAAGCGGGCGTGGTCGGCGCGATGTCTCCATAACCGACCGTCGCGCTGCTTTCAAACGCGAGCCACAAACCGTCTGCATAGCTGTGCACCCTCGGTTCGAGCCAGAGGAATCCCGCGCCGGCCATCGCCAGCACACCAGCACCTGCGATCAACAGCCCGATGAGCCGGTTGGGCGCGAAAAAGCCCTTTAGCGACAGGACGATGCGGATCGCGACGAGGCTCACGAAGAGCAATCGCAACACCCATTCGACGGTTTGCCAAGGCGGCGCGCCCCATCCCGCGCTGAATGCCGCGCCGATCATGATCGTCACATCGAGGCGATTGTGCGCAAGCCAGGTCTTCGGCTTTTTGCTCGCATGGAGCATCCACAGCAAGCAGAGCGCGAAGACCACGAACATACTCAGATACACGCTCCGCGCGATCGTTAGCGTACCTTGAGAAGTCGCTGTGAGTTCGCCATAAAAGGTGGGGATGGCGAGCAGGCTCCATCCGCACAGGAACCAGCGAATGACACGCCAGGCGCGAACTGCACGCATACCATCATGCGAATCCGTGCCGCCGATCGTGAAAAATCCGAGACTGTTAACCATTGCGCAAGGAGAGATGGAGATTTCTCTTTCTGACTTCAGTCGCCGTCCGACGATTGACGTGGCAGGATCATTCCGACCGCTGCTTATCAGGCTATCCCATGACTCGGCGCAACGCTTGACTCAGATCACGATCTCTCGTGCGCTCAGCACGCGAAAAGCCGCGTGCCCATCGCGGGCGAAGCCTCCGAGTGGCACGCGCGTTCGCAAAACATCTGTTTCCGCCGGGCCGGGATCAATTACCCGGGCGCTGCAACCAAGCCCTGAAGCGCGCCTCCACCGAAATGATCGATTTCGCGCACGTCGAATACAGCGGTCCCGCATTGCCGTCGCTGTCGTACATGCCGCGGCACATCGCCTTGAGCCGGATGGCAGCGCCGCCATTGCCGTCTGCATCTTTCGATGCAGCCAGGTAGACAAAACCGAACGCATGGGGAAACGCAGTCTGGATGACGGCATCGTCTGCCTGCACGATCCGCGTGGCCGAATGCGCCTGGATGAATGCTCGCGTGCGTGCCCATGCATCGTCGCAAGCGGGCGCTGTGGTGCACGCGATACTCGTTTCCTGTCGGGCCCGAAAGAGCTCGACTTCTTCAGCACGGAACGCCGCTTCCCTGGACGCCGTTGCACACGCGGCGAGCAATGCCAGACCGACGAGGGCGAGGCACAACGCGATGTTCATCCGTGCCATGACGCCCCCTGCGTGCTCGACTGCAATGGCGCCCGTGCTGCTGTCGTAGCGAGTTCGACGATCTCGGAAGTAATCTCATCCTGACGCACGATGCGCGACTCCCGCACGAGCGTCTCGAGTCTCGCCGCCACATGGTCGCTTGTAGCCATCAAGAAGCCGGCCAGGCACGCACGTGCCGACGGGAACCGTCATGGGACGGCCCGTAGAATGCACAGACATGCCGCGCGCAATACCCGCCGTCGCATGCAACGCAAGTGCCCGCACGACGGTATCGCTGACGTGCGCCTGTACTTCGACGAGAACCGGACGTCCGGCTTCAATCGATACCAACATGGCCGTGTCGACGGCGGGCAGCATTTGCCCCGTGAAATCGGCATCGATGACGGCACCGCGTACCACGATCACCCAGCCGCTCGCGACAGCCTGCCCGGACTGTCCGTCAGTTTGACTATACTGGATCGACACGTTATCGGCTCCGCCCCGAATTCATGAACCCCTTCAAGATAACGGCCTGCTGCGTGTCAAAACTGATCCTGATCAAAGAGTGTCGGAATCCCTCGGACGCCGTCAGTGACCCGTCCTATTCGAGGCCGGATTGACGGGGATCAATGGACGGTGCGCCAGCCGATCTACGCTCGACAGGACTGGTCTCACACGAGCGATGCACGATGACGAAGTCCATTCTGCTCATTCCTCTCCTCTTCGCGTTCTGCGCGCTCGCGGGCTGCGGCATCGAACGCCCGCATGTACGCGATGACGACGCGCAGGCGGCGTTCTCGGTGGTCCTCGATGTGTATAACGAACGCCTTTCACTGGCCGACGAAGCGACAGCGCTCGCGCGCCCTTACCTGCCGCCGGGTTCATCAGCGCTCGCGGACGTCGCCAACGCCCGCTCGACTGTCACCGCGCTGCATGCAACACCGGAGTTTGTCGATGCGCCTGCATCGTTCGAACGCTTCGATGTCGCTCAACGTCAATTGACGGAGGCGATGTCGCAACTGATGGTCGTGTGCGAATCCGTGCACCGGTTGAGCGCGACGCCCCGCTTTGCTCTGCTGCAGACGCGTCTCGCGGCGTCGGCAGGACGTATCGCGGTAGCGCGCGATCGCTATGACAGCACGGCGCGACGCTACAACGCGTCCTTGCGCCGCTTTCCATTCAACCTTGCGCAAGCCGTTCATGCCGATGCAGACAAACCGACGTTCTCGGTCCGCGACGGTTCGCCCGTGCACCGTCAGCCCCGCACGGACTTCGGCGCACTACGCGGTTCGCTGCGTGTATAGCGCGGGCAAGGCGTACGGCTCGCGCCTGGCGCAGCACCCCGGCTCCACACGCTACTGTCGAGCCCCCGCCCATGTTGCAGCAGTGATTTCTCGAAGGAGCATCTTATGACGCGTCACATGAAGGCAGCCGTCGTTCATCAGTTCGGTGCGCCACTGAGCATTGAGGAAGTCCCCGTCCCCGAAGTCGGGCCGGGCCAGATTCTGGTCAACATCAAGGCGTCGGGCGTGTGCCATACCGATCTGCATGCCGCGGACGGAGATTGGCCCGTCAAGCCTTCCTTGCCCTTCATTCCGGGTCATGAAGGCGTTGGATATGTCACCGCCGTCGGCAACGGCGTCAGGAACGTGAAGGAAGGCGACCGCGTGGGTGTGCCGTGGCTATACACCGCCTGCGGCCACTGCGAGCATTGCCTGAGCGGCTGGGAAACGCTTTGTCATGACCAGCAAAACACCGGCTACTCGGTCAACGGCGGATATGCCGAATACGTGCTCGCCGATCCGAACTACGTTGGACACCTGCCAGACAACGTCGCTTTCGACGAAATCGCGCCGATTCTTTGCGCCGGCGTCACCGTCTATAAAGGCATCCGCGTGACAGACACGCGCCCGGGGCAGTGGCTGGCAATATCAGGCATCGGCGGCCTTGGTCACGTCGCCGTGCAGTACGCAATCGCGATGGGCCTGCATGTCGTCGCCGTAGACATCTCCGACGAGAAGCTGGCGCTCGCGCGCAAACTGGGCGCGAAACTCACCATCAATGCGAACACGACGGACCCCGCGGCCGCGATCCAGAAGGAAATCGGGGGAGCACACGGCGTGCTGGTCACGGCCGTGTCGCGCAGCGCTTTTGCCCAGGCACTCGGCATGTTGCGACGTGGTGGAACGGTTGCGTTGAATGGCCTGCCTCCCGGCGACTTCCCATTGCCGATCTTCTCGACTGTGCTCAATGGCATCACGGTGCGTGGATCGATCGTCGGCACGCGACGTGATCTGCAGGAGTCGCTCGATTTCGCTGCGCAAGGCAGCGTGCGCGCCCATATCCATCGCGACCGGATCGAGAACATTAATACGGTGTTTGCGGGGTTGCGTGAGGGAACCGTCGACGGGCGCGTCGTGGTGACGCTCGACTAGCGCGCCAGCGCGCGAGGACAGGCGGCGCAGTCAATGACTCAACGACGCCTGTCCGTTACGGTTCCGTTACGGCTCGATGCGTGCCGTCCTTGCCGTCCTTCACACGCCCCACTCCGCCTCCAGTCGAGTCGCCAGCTTGTGCCTGATTTTTCGGGCGAAACCCTGACGCCGTTCGCCATCGACTCTCTGGCGCACGTCGTGCGCGGTGATCCAGCACGTTGCAACAGCGGTTTTGTGCGCCGAGCCCGCCATCTGCTCCAATGCCGGCTTTGCACCGCGGCCGCCCAGACAGCAGAACAGCGCAAGGTGCCGGATCTGTCCGCCATGCTCCGTGAGCCATGCCAACGCGGGCGCCGAAGCATGACCCGCCCATACGGGCGAGCCCATGACGACCAGTTCGTAACGCGACGGATCGTGCAGCGCGGGCATGATCCTCACCTGGCGCCGACACAACGCGTCGATCAGTGAACGCAGATAGCCGCGCGCACCTGCACGCGACACGTTTGCGCCCTGCTCACGGACGGCTTCGATATCGGCGCCGAGTTCTGCCGCAGCATCTCCGCGATTCGACGCGTCGTGCCACTGCGTGAGTAATACACCACAAGTATCGTGCTGCGAGATTCGGACACGTCACTCTCCATCTGAGTTGGCGGTGATCCGGCGATAACGGCGACGCCGGATTCACTCCATGTGCATTCCGCCGTTGATGGCCAGATTGGCGCCCGTCATGAAGGCCGCTTCATCGGAGCAGAGAAATGCAATCAGCGCGGCCACCTCTTCGGGGCGTCCGAGCCGCCCGACGGGGATCTGCGGCAAGATCTTCGTTTCCATGATGTCGTGCGGCAGGGCCTGAACCATTGCCGTTGCGAGGTAACCCGGCGACACTGTGTTCACCGTCACGCCGTGTTTCGCAACTTCCAGCGCCACGGCTTTCGTGAAACCATGCACGCCGGACTTTGCCGCCGAATAGTTGGCCTGTCCGAACGCACCGCGGGATCCATTCACCGAACCGATATTGACGATACGGCCGTACCCGCGCTCAACCATGCCTAGCAGAAATGGCTTGGTCATGTTGAATAGACCATCCAGATCGGTGCGCAACACAGCGTCCCAATCGGCTTTGCTCATATTGGCAAACGTCGCGTCGCGAGTGATGCCTGCGTTGTTGATCAGGATATCGACCTTCTTCAGTTCATCGAGCACACGTTTCGCGCACCGCTCGCACGAGTCGAAATCAGTGACATCGGCTTCGTACGCGTGAAAAATGCGCCCCAAATCGCGCTCCTTCACCAACCACGTCGAAATGTGATCGTTGCGTATCGAGTGCGACATCGCCACCGTGATGCCCGCGTCATGGAGTGTCCTGCTGATCGCCGCCCCAAGGCCGCCCATGCCGCCCGTAACAAAAGCCACACGTTCAGCTTTCATGTCAACCTCCCGTACCAGTGGCCTGACCGGCAGGCGAATGAGCGACACACTCATCGTGCGCCGACTCGACGCCGTGCACGATTGCGTCCTGACATGCGCGCAGCCACGCGCTAAAGCTTCCCATCGGCGCGTCGATACCTGGCAGTTTTTGCAGCGGGGCAAAGCAGAGCGCACGCCATGCGCTGGAAGCAGACGTGAAAGCCTCCATGAGTTCCGCTTGACGCCGCGCCGTCTGCATACAGGCATCTCCCCATATCGAGAGACTTTCGTTCGCGTAGTTCCGTGTCGCTGACTGGATCGTGTTGACCAGTCCGTACCAGTCGCCCGACTGTGAGAGCGCTGCTTCGACACGGCACAGGGCGTCGCGATCGCGCGCAATCACCCGGCTTTCCAATGCGTTGAGATCTCGACACCAGTCTTCGGCGACCCGGGTCACGTGTAAAGGTGCTGCCAGTTCAGTACGGCAAAGTTCAAACGGCGCAACGGCATCGGGTTCACGCTTCATGATCAATGCTCCGTAGGCGGTGATTCGCAAATGCTTCCCTACACAATCTAATCGCGCGTCACCCGTATGGATTGACCTGCATCAAGCCGCCGTCCGACATCCGGAGCGTTGATCTGAATCAACCGTCGCGGCGGCTCACCTCATAGACTCCATTGCACTGCGGGTATGCGCCCGCTCCTCCGTTCCACCATCTGGAGCCATGGCGATGAGCTACCAAAGCATCCTCGTTCACCTGGATACGGGCACGCATGCGCAGTCGCGTCTCGAACTGGCGTTGCAGCTCGCGCAGCGCTTCCACGCGAAACTGACGGGCGTCCTGTCCACATACACCCCGGACAAGCATGAGCTTTTCGTCATGGGCGGCACGGCCAGTTACTACATCGAGCACGAGCAGCAACGACAGGAGCGGTGCGCCGACCTTAAGCGTGTCTTTCACGCAGCGCTCGCACGTGCCAAAGTGGACGGACAGTGGATCGCGATCACCGGCTACGCGAACGATGTCATACCGCCGTATGCACGCCTGGCTGACCTGATCGTCGCGGGCCAGATCGATCTGAAGGATCCCGATTCATTCATCGCAGAACAGTTCGTCGAGAATCTGGTGATGGCGGCGGGGCGTCCTGTGCTGGTGTTGCCATCAAGTGGCTCGTTCACAGAATGCGGCAAGCACGTGCTGATCGCATGGGACGGAAGCCGCGAAGCGACGCGCGCGATTCACGATGCGCTGCCTTTCCTCTCGCACGCGGCGAAGGTCACGGTACTAACGGTCAACGCGGAACAGGATGCGCCGGATAGCGTACGCATGCCTGGCGCCGACATAGCGCTGACGCTGGCACGTCATGACGTGAAGGTGGAGGTTCGTGAAGTCACCATTGAACGCAACACGCCTGTCGGCGACGTGCTGTTGTCTCAGACGTCCGCTCTTGGCTGCGACATGATCGTGATGGGCGCTTACGCGCATACCCGTCTGCGCGAACTGGTGATGGGCGGCGCCACGCGTACGATCCTCCGGTCGATGACGGTCCCCGTTCTGTTTTCGCATTAGCCTGGGGAGAGACACGATGTATAACCGGATACTCATTGCGCTCGACGGTAGCGACACGGCTTCGCGCGCGCTCGACACAGCATTGAAGCTCGCTGCCGAACACGGCGCACAGCTCTTGCCGCTGTATGTGATCGACGTGCCCGTGATCGCCTACGACGCACCCGGATTCGATCCATCCATCATCCGGGACGCCTTCGGGGAAGAAGGCAAGCGGATTACGTCCGATGCAAAGACCCGCCTCGAGAAGCGGAGAGTAACGGGCACGCCGCGTGTGGTCGAAGTTTCGCCGCCCGGCGAGGACGTCGCACATCGCATCAACGCGATGGCCACCGAATGGCATGCCGATCTGATCGTCATGGGCACGCACGGTCGACGTGGGTTCCGGCGTCTCGTGCTGGGAAGTGTCGCCGAACGCGTGTTACGAAGCGCGTCCTGCCCGGTCCTGATGATTCCAGCGCAGGCGGCTGACATGCCCGCCGGATCCACAGCCTCCGCTTCCGATGAAAAGGCACTGACATGAGCTACAAGACCCTGCTCGTCCATATCGACGATAGCCTTCGCAGCCACGCCCGGATTGCACTGTCGCTCGATCTCGCGCGGCGCTGGGATGCTCACCTGATCGGATTGTATGTTGTCTCCAGTGATCTGTTCAGGCCGCCGTTCCGGCGGGACGATAGCGCCCCGTTCGCACAACTCGTCGCGCAGCAGGCCCAGCGCCAGCAAACTGCGCACGACGCGTTTCTCGCCGCCGCGGAGCGCGCGGGCCACCGCAGTGCCGAATGGCGGGCGCCGCGCGGACCTGCATTGAAGGTGGCCACGCTCCATGCTCGCCACGCAGATCTGCTAATACTCGGTCAGGACGATCCACAGGACGCCGCTGCGTACGTAGCCCCAAATTTCGTCGGCAGCCTGGTCCTCGATGCGGGCCGCCCCGCCTTGGTCATTCCTCATGCCGGCACCGTGAAATCGCCGGGAGAAAATATCCTGATCGCCTGGGACGGCAGCCGCGAAGCGGCGCGCGCCGTAGCGGACGCGCTTCCACTACTCAAGGCTGCGCGCTACGTGTCGGTCGACATCGAGCGCCGAACTGAGCCGCATGCGGATGCCCCCATCGGAATCGACGTCGCGGCCTGGCTTGATATGCATGGCGTCAATGCCTCGTTCTCGGCGGCCCCCGGTCATTTCGGCGCCGGGACGGGATCAACCCTGCTCAATCGGGCGTCGGACGGGCACTTCGATCTGCTCGTCATGGGTGCGTATGGGCATTCCCGAGCGCGAGAACGGGTGTTCGGCAGGGTCACCCGGACGATGCTCGAATCGATGACCGTACCCGTGCTGATGTCGCACTAAATGGACAGGGAGCGCGGCGGTGACAGGCCCACGCCCGGGGCATCTGCCGCGCTGGTCTGTTTGCGTAGGAAGCAGACTGAAGTCAGGCGGCCCTTGCACTCGTGCGCAAGCGTGGCCCGACAGAGATCACGCAAGGTGATTGGAATCGTGCCGCACGATCAGCACCGGCTTCTGTGTTGAACGCACGAGCGACTCAGCGACACTGCCGAGAAAAAACCGCCGCGTGCCACGCCTTCCATGCGTGCCAATGACGATGACGTCTGCGTCACACTCGTCGGCGGCCCGCGCCAGTACTGTGGGAACGTTTTCGCCATATGCGTCGATTGCCCGCACCGTCCCGCGCACGCCTGCTTCCTGCAGGAGTTTCTGCGCGGCTTCGAAGACGTGGCTGGCAACGCTCGCGGCGATGCGCACCTCAGGGTCGAGCCCGTATCCCGAATCGCCTTCTACCGGCCACTTGCCTCGATCCACAACGGACAGTACTTCCACTACCCCACCCGACTCTTTGGCCAGCCGCACGGCCTCTCCGAGCGCACGCTGCGCGCACGCGCTGTCATCGAGCGCGACGACGATTCGTTCATACATGGTCAACCTCCGTCTGGACTTGTCGCCGCCTGGCAAAGGCGATGACAGATGCCAGATGAAAGTGTGGCCCGCTTCATTTCTTTGTGATTGACTCAGGTCAACGCTCCCTCGCATCTCACGCGCTCATGCTGAACGGATTGGCCCCTTCGATGGAAACGCGCCGAATGGCTGCACGCATTGCTCGCATACTCCCTCCACGCTCCACCGGATGGATCACTTCAATCATCTATACCACGTGCCGATTCGATCTCAACTGTCCGCGACAAGCTTGACTTGCCTCAAGCACTCCGCAATGTCGCGTGCCACGATGGATGAACAGTTCCATATGGAATAAAGGAAGGTTCCTATGAGCACGCCAGTGTCACCATCAGCGTGGGAGCTCGACGAGCAGCTATTCAGCGCTTCGACATCACTGGAGCGACAACTCCGGTTCGCGTTGCAGTATGCGGTACTTGCGCCGTCGAATCACAACGCGCAACCCTGGCGATTCATCGTCGACGGGGATACCGTGCAACTCTGTGCTGATCGCACGCGTGCATTGCCGGTTGTTGATCCATTCGATCGCGAGATGCTCATCAGCTGTGGCGCCGCACTACTCAATCTACGCGTAGCGCTGAGCCATTTCGGAGTAGCGTATTCGATCACTCTTTTCCCATCGGACTTTGATCCTGACATTGTCGCTCGACTGAAGGTGACGCCCGACGGTCACCGCGACCCAGCCTTGGCGGATCTTTTCAGTGCCGTGACAAGGCGCGTGACGACTCGCGCGCCCTTCGCCAGCGAGCTCATTGCCGAATCCTTCAAGAAAGAGGTCTCCGACGCGTGTGATATAGAAGGTGCGATCGCAATTTGCGTAGATGAGCGATCGTCCCGTCAGGCCATCGCAGATTTGATCGCGGAGGCCGACCGCATCCAGTTCGCCGACCCACGCTTTCGCCGTGAACTCGCAAGCTGGATTCATCCGCGTCGGCTCGGTGACGGCATGCCGGCATACGGGGCGGCAGTTGCTGGGCTGCTCGATCTCGCGGCGCCGCTGGTCACATCGGTGGTCCGTGTGTTTGATGTCGGCGCCGGTACACCTGCCACACATCAACGACTCGTCGAAGGTTCGCCCCTTCTCGTGGGAATTGCGACGATACGCGACGACCGGGAGGCATGGCTGGCTGCAGGGCAGGCGCTCCAACGAATGTTGCTTGTCGCGGCTTCCGAAGGATTCACTGCGTCGTATCTGAATCAGCCGATCGAAGTCGGCACGCTGCGCGATCAGCTCAAAACCATGCTGAAAGTCGAAGCCATGCCTCAATTGCTGCTACGCGTCGGCCGCGGCCCCTACGTGAATCATTCGCCGAGGCGGCCTTTGTCGGACGTCGTCGACTGACGCTGACGGCCTCACATCGGTGACCATACAAGACCAATCGCAGTTGAATCGAAGGAGACGTTGCCGTGATCCATGCTCGCCTAACCAAAATCCTCGTCTTCGCGTCGATCGTGTTCCTCGCAGGAATGAGTTCGGCCCGTGCTCAGCCCAATGAACCGACCGAACTGGTCGACCAGCAGCACTGCATGTTCTGTCATACGTCAGATGCCCCCTTTCTTGCACCATCGTTTCGTCAGATTGCAGATCGATACCGCAACGTACCGAACGCAACAGCGATGCTCGAGATCAAACTCAGAAAAGGGGGACGCGCGCATTGGGGTGACACCCCCATGCCGATGCCCCCGGAACGCGGCGGGCCCATATCCGCGGAGGACGCTCATAAGCTGATTCAATGGGTGATGACGCAGTAACGGTTGGCCAACTTGAAATGACACTGCTATTCACTCACGGAGGCAGCGATGAGAATCACCGTTCATCTCGACACGTTCGATTGTCAAGATTCCGCCTACGCGATTGTTTGGCTTGACCGGGAGGCAGGCAAGTGGTCGCGGGAAGGGCATGCCGTAATCGACTTGCCGGCATGGGGAACGTTAGCGTTTGCCAGAGGCAGCACTCATTTGAGGTTCCCTTTGTGTACACATATTCCGCGCCGACCAGAAGCTCACTGATACGCCAGTTTGTGCGTGCAGTCGGGTAGCAGTCTTACGCAGCAAGGGATTCAGCAAGTTTCCGGGCGCTGAATCCGGGATAAGGGAGACGGATCGCGCCGGATGAGGAGTCCGGCATCGCCCCAGCCAGAGCTAGATCCGCCATGCGTTGCATTATCGGCTCGCGCGGCGAGCGCGTCATCACACAAGTCAACAAGAGACTCTTTCCGGATGCGTCAAAATAGCGGCAACCTGACCGCTCAGGCACATCCGCTAAGATAGGGACCCTGACCGCACCCGAACCAACCGACGCCTGCCGCCTTGCCGACCTTCACTCTCCCCTCAGCGCTGCAGGCGGAACTCGACATCCGCAAAAGCCGCTTCATCGCCTACGCGATTCCCGTCGCCGACCGCGACGCCGCAATGGAAGAACTGCGCCGCCTGCGCGAAGCACATCCCACGGCCACGCATGTCTGCTGGGCGCTGCTGGCGGGCGGGCAGTCGGGCATGTCCGACGACGGCGAGCCGTCGGGCACGGCGGGACGCCCGATACTCGAAGTGCTGCGTCATCACGATCTCGACGGTGTGCTAGCCGCTGTCGTGCGCTATTACGGCGGCGTGAAGCTCGGCGCGGGCGGCCTCGTGCGCGCCTATACCGACGCGATCGCCACCGCGCTGCAGGACGCGCCGCGCGTCGAGCGGATCGCGCTTGCGTCCTTGCAGGTCGAAATCGGCTATCCCGACGAAGCCCGCGTGCGACGCTGGATCGAACAGGAAAACTATGCGCTCGAAGCGAGTGCGTACGACATGAACGTGCAACTGACGATCCGCATGCCCGTCACGGCCATCGACGCCGCACGCGAAGCCTTGCGCGACATGACGCAAGGCCGCGCGGTTTTCCCCGAAAACGTCTGAGCGAAACAAAAGAAAGCGGCCGCTTGCCGGAGAAGTATTCCGTGCACGCAGCCGCCCTGGCAGACTTACAACTTGTCGGCGATCAATGCGCCGCAGCAAACGCCTTCGCCGATTCCTTCGCTTGCGAACCTGCCGCTGCCAGCGCGTCTTCGAGAATCATCTCTGCGCCCTTCTCCGCGACCATCATCGTCGGCGCGTTGATATTGCCTGACGTGATGTTCGGGAAGATCGACGCATCGACGATCCGCAAGCCTGACATGCCATGCACGCGCAGACGCTCGTCCACGACCGAGTTGCCGTCGTCCGGCCCCATCGCGCATGAACCGCACAGGTGATAGATCGAACCCGACTGCTCGCGGAAGTACTGCAGGAAGGCGTCGCGATCGCTCACCTGCGGGCCAGGCGAAATCTCTTCGACAGTGATGTCCTTGAGCGCCGCCGTCGACATGATCTTGCGCACCAGCTCGCAGCCTTCAATCGCTTCGTCGATATCCTTTTGCGTCGTCAGCGCGTTGATGCGAATCTTCGCGGCAACTTCCGCGCGATCGGACGCGATCTGGATCGAGCCGCGGCTACTCGGGCGGCACGGATTGAAGCACAGCAGAAAGCCCGAATACGGTTCCGGTTCGAGGCTCGCCTTGTTGCTCTTCGGAATGCGGTACGACAGCGGATTGAAATAGAGCTGCAGATTCGGCAATGCCTCTTTCTCGCTGCTTCTGAAGAAGCCACCAGCCTGATTCACGCTCATCGCAAGCGGGCCTTTGCGCGTCAGCAGGTATTGCAAGCCGAGCTTGAGCTTGCCCAGCAACGGGCGCATTTCGTCGTTCAGCGTCTTCACGTTCGAGCGGTAGTAGAAGCTCACGCAAAGATGATCCTGCAGGTTCTGGCCGACAGCGGGCAGATGATGCACGAGGGGAACGCGATGTTCTGCAAGCAGCGCGCTATCGCCGACACCCGACAGTTGCAGCAGCTTGGGCGTATCGACGGCGCCCGCCGAAAGAATCACTTCCCGCTTCGCGGTGAAATGACGCGCACTGCCGTTCTGCTTGACGACGACGCCCGTCGCGCGCCGGTTCGCGTCGAACAGCACCTGCGTGACGAGCACTTCACGCTCGACCGTCAGGTTCTTGCGATTGAGCACCGGGTGCAGGTACTCGAAGCTACTCGACGAACGCTGGCCATTGCGCGTGTTCACGTCGTAAATGCCCGCGCCTTCGAATTGCGCACCATTGAAGTCGTCAGTGCGCTTGTAGCCCGCCTGCTCGCAGCCCTTGATGAACACGTGACAAATGGGGTGCGCATCATCCTTCATCGGCGAAATGCCGATCGGGCCATTCGCGCCGTGATACTCGGTGTTGCCGAGCGGATGCGATTCGAGCTTGCGGAAATACGGCAGCACGTCGCGATACGACCAGCCCTTGTTGCCCGCTTCCGCCCAGTCGTCGTAATCCTGCGCCTGGCCACGCACGTAAATCATTGCGTTGATCGAACCGGAGCCGCCTTGCACCTTGCCGCGCGGGCAATACAGCGAGCGGTTGTCGAGTTCCTTCTCCGGCTCGCTGTAGTACATCCAGTTGTAGGTTTCGTTGTAGTACGTCTTCGTGAAACCGACTGGAATCTTGAACCAGAACGAATCGTCGGCGCGCCCCGCCTCGAGCAGCAGCACCGAGTACTGGCCCGATGCCGACAGACGGTTGGCGAGAATGCAGCCCGCAGATCCCGCTCCGACGATGATGTAGTCGTAATTCATGTTCTATTCGCCCGCAGGCGTCCAATACGTGGAATACGTTAGGCCTGTTCGCGCACTCAGCCTTTGGCGGGCGCGAGATCCTTCACGTCGGCGGGCTTCGACGCCATCTGCAGATGCAGGCGCTCGCCCTTATACGGCGTGTGCTGATTGACGACTTCCATGTTCAGCTCGACGCCGAGGCCCGGTTCCGTCGACGGAATGATGTAGCCGTCTTCCCAGCGAATCGGCGACTTCAGCACCTCGGCATGGAAACCGCCCCACGTGCCGATGCTTTCCTGAATCAGGAAGTTCGGCGTGCACGTTGCAAGCTGAATGCTCGCGGCGGCGCCGACCGGACCGTTGTAGAGGTGCGGCGCGATCTGCGCGTAATACACCTCGGCGAGCGTCGCGACTTTCTTCGCTTCGAGCAGGCCGCCGACGCGCGCTACGTTCAGTTGCAGGATCGACGCGCCGCCCGCTTCCAGCAGCTTGTGGAACTCGTACTTCGTGGTGAGGCGTTCGCCGGCCGAAATCGGAATGCTCGTGTGCCGTGCAACTTCGGCCATTGCGTCATGCTGTCCCGGCGGCACAGGTTCTTCGAACCACAGCGGGTCGTATTTTTCGAGGCGCTTCGCAAGACGGATCGCCGACGCCGGCACCATTTGCCCATGCGTACCGAACAGCAAATCGGCCTTGCTGCCCACGGCTTCACGCACCTTGCGGCAAAAGGTTTCGCAGCGGTCCATCACTTCGAGCGACAGATGATGACCCGAGTAAGCCGTATAAGGGCCAGCAGGATCGAACTTCACTGCCGTAAAGCCGCGCTTGACGTTTTCCGCCGCGCATTCGGCCGCGAGATCGGGATCGTCGTAATCGTATTCGCCGCGGCGGTTCTTCGGATACAGATACGTGTACGAACGCAGGCGCTCATGCACGCGGCCGCCGAGCAGCTCGTACACGGGCTTGTTCGCCGCCTTGCCGATGATGTCCCAGCACGCCATTTCGAGGCCGCTCACGACGCCCATCATCGTCAGATCGGGGCGCTGCGTGAAGCCGCTCGAATACGCTTCGCGCCACAGACGTTCGACGTGGTGCGGGTCCTTGTCGAGCAGATAGCGCGAGAACACGTCGTCGATGATGGGCGCCATCGCATTCGGATGAAACGTGGCCGAATAGATTTCGCCGACGCCTTCAATGCCGCAATCCGTCTTCAGCTTGACGAAGATCCAGTACATGCCGCCGATATGCGGCGGCGGCACGGCGACGATATGCGTTTCGAGCGAGACGACTTTCATTTACGCTTCCTTCCTGTTAAGCATATTGCGCAGCACGAGGCCCGCGAAACCGCCGACGGCGGACACGGCGGCCACGTAGCCGAAGTACATTTGATAGCCATGCACCCCCGGATAGTTCTGGGTCAGATATCCGTTGATGAGCGGCAGGAAAACATCGGGCGAATAGCCGAGTACCGAAATCAGGCCAATCGCGAGGCCCATGGTTTCGACGGGCACATTGCAGCGATCGAGCAGCGACCAGTACAAGCCGCGAATCGCATACGTCAGCACGCCGATGAAGAGCACGAGAAACACCAGCAACACATGGCTGCTGATCTGCGGCGCGGCGATCAGGCCGACCAGCGAAAGCGACGCGAGAAAGAGCGCGATGATCAGCACGGTCACTTTCGAAAAGCGGTCGCCGAGAAAGCCGCCGCCAATGCCGCCGATGGGACGCATCCACAGCTTGAGCGTCGTGATCGTGCCCGCCATCACCACCGACAAGCCAATCTCGCCTTCATGCAGATACGCAGAGAAGCTGTAGGTCGCCCAGAACACCTGATAGCCGCAGAACACGATCGCCGCGACGAGCCACAGTTCGGGAATCTTCGCGAGCGTGATCAGATCGGCGATCACGTTGCTGCGTTTGGCCGCTTGCGCGCGGCTCGATTGCTCCGCTTTCGACGACGGATCTTTCACCAGTGCGAGCACTACGCCGAGGCCAATGCACAGGAACGCGTACATATACACCACGACCTTGAAGCCGACAGCGGCCGGTTCGCCCTTCGTCTGCGTGAGCCATGCGAACAGCGTGATGGCGATCGTCGCGAGCATGGCTTCGATCAACCCGCGCCCGCCGTCGAGAAAGCCGAAGAAGCGGCCCTGTTCGTCAGCGCCCGCGATCATCGACACGCGCTTGATGACGGCCGCCCAGAACGTCAGCCCCGTCGACAGGCCCCAGCCGCCAAAGATCATCAGCAGCAGATTGAACGACGGCGCCGTCGAATACACCAGGCCGAGCAGGCCAGTCGCGACGAGCGAGAAGCTGATCAGCAGGCGCGGCGCGATGCGGTCCGCGAGCCAGCCGCTCGGCAGGTAGCTCAGCAGAAAGATCGTGCCGAGCATCGAATACAGATAGCCGAGCTGACTTTCGCTGATGTGGAAAACTTCCAGCATCGTCGGCTGATAGACCTGGCGCAGATAGAGAATCGGATAAATCGCGCCGGCTGCAATGACGAGCAGCAACAGCTGCATATAGCGCTGTGCCTTGTTAGCGGATTGGTCGGTTGCGCTGGCGGAACGGCGCGCCGAAGCGTCCGTTTGAAGAGGTTGGCTTGCCACTGAAATGCTCCTAAGAGACGCGCGAGGAGCACAGCATGCGCCGTGGCCATCGTGTCTCCAGTACTTTGTTATGAATGCAGCGTGTGCTTTTTATGGTTAAGAAAAGAGAGCACATCCCACGTTGCTTTTCGCACGCGGAATGCGCCCTGACAGGATCAGTACTTCATGACGACCAGACGCGTCTGCGTGAATTCGAGCATGCCGTGCTTGCCGTCGTCGCCGCCGAGACCCGAGCGTTTCCAGCCTGCGTGAAAGCCCTGATACGGGTCGGCAGGCGTGCGGTTCACGTAGAGTTCGCCCGCTTCGATGTTGTTCGCGACTTTCATCGTCGTGCGGTAGTTCTCGGTGTAGAGCACCGACGACAGACCGAACTGGTGGTCGTTGGCCATCTGCAGCGCTTCGTCGAGCGTGCTGTAGCGCACGACGGGCATGATCGGGCCGAACGTTTCTTCCTGGATGATCTCCATGTCCTGACGGCAGTTCGTCAGCAACGTGGCCGGATAGAAGAAGCCCTTGCCTTCGGGAATCGCGCCGCCCGTTTCGAGCGTTGCGCCATCGGCCACCGCGCACTGAACCATCGCGTGAATCGACTGGCGCGAGGCTTCGTTGACGAGCGGGCCCATCAACGAAGCATCCGTGCTGCGGTCGCCGCTCTTCACTGCGCTCATGTGCTTTTTCAGCAACGCGACGAACTGGTCGTGCACGCTCTCGTGGACGTAGACGCGCTCGATTGCCGTGCACAGCTGGCCGCAGTGCGTCGTCTTCGAGCCGACGAGTTCACGCGCGGCCTTTTCCAGATCTGCATCCGGCTCGATGATGGCAGGCGTCTTGCCGCCCAGTTCGAGCGACGGCTTCGCAATATTCTCTTTGCAATAGTCGAGCACCTTGCGACCGGCGCCGACGCTGCCCGTCAGCGTAATCATGCCGACAGCGGGATGCGTGCAGACGGCTTCGGCCGTCGCGTGGCTCATCGCGAGAATGTTGACGACGCCCGCCGGCAATTCGGCGCGAATCACGGCCTTGGCGATTTCGAATGCGGAAGTGGGCGTGTTATTGCTCGGCCGCACCACCACCGTATTACCCGCGATCAACGCCGGCGCGATTTTGCGCATGAACGTATAGACGGGGTAGTTGAACGGGATCAGGCACGCGACGACGCCGATCGGCTCGCGATGCATTACGAGGTTCTCGTCGGGCGTGTCGCTGGGAATCACTTCGCCTTCGATACGGCGCGCCCACTCGGCGTGATAGCGCGTGATCTGGCCGGCGTAGATGGCTTCGTTGGTCGCGTCGGCGACGCTCTTGCCGGACTCCAGCGCGAGCGCCGCGCCGATGGCGGGCGCGCAGTCGGTCAATGCGTCGGCGAGCTTGTGCAGATACGTTGCGCGCTCCACCGCAGGCAGCTTGCGCCAGCTCTTTTGCGCGGCGGCGGCGGCAGCGACTGCTGCTACGGCCTCTTCGCGGGACGCGCCCGATACCTGGGCGATCTGCGCCTCGGTAGCGGGGTTATAGACGGAGATGAGTTCGTCCGTTGCGGGTTCGACGAACTGGCCGCCAACGAAATTCCGGTCGAGTCGCATGGTGTTTTACCTGGTGACGCGTGCGCGAAGCACATTACCGGCGGCAAGTCAGAGCGATGCGAAACATGCAGCCGGCGCATGACCCGGATTCTTCTCTGCGGCCTTATGACGCGCAAGCGAGTATTTCGACCGCCAAACATTCATAAAACTCATGTTTGTAGGGCGATATGACGGGCACGCGCACGAATCGCCAGAGGATGCAGCGGATATGTGGAAATGCGTCTTTTAAGGAAGCGCGAAGCGAGCGCCGAGGCAGCAAATCCGCCTTTGCGCGAGCCGGCATTGCACCGGCTGCGAGTGAATGGCGCGGCAACCTGAGCGCCGCGCGTGGGAACGGTCCGGCAGGATGCCGCCGAACCGGAATTACATAAAAGCCGCTTCGAAGCGGATCAAGCCTCGCCCGTCGATGGCGTAGGCGTCTGCACCGTTATGGGCGTTTCGGCCACGGGCGCAACGCTTTTCACGGGTGCCTTCTTTGCAGCTGCCTTTTTCGCCGGCGCCTTGCTTGCGCTGGTTTTCTTTGCGGCAGCTTTATTCGCAATTACGCGCTTGCCGGCAGTCGGCGCGGCAGACTTCGCAGCAACCTTCTTAGCGGCTGTCTTCTTGCCGGCGGCTTTCTTCGCAGCGACTTTCTTTACAGCAGCTTTCTTTACAGCAGCTTTTGCGCCTGCCGATGCCTTTTTCGCAACCTTGCGACCCGCCGACTTCGCCGTTACAGCTTTCTTCGCGACGGCTTTCTTCGCCGCCGTTTTCTTAGTCGCTGCCTTTGCAGTCACCGCAGGTTCTGCTGCAGCCGCGGCTGCATCGATCAGAAACTTGCTACGGTCTTTCACATCCTTGATCCATGCCGGCGGTCGAGCGTGACCGCTCCACGTTGCACCCGTCTTAGGATCGCGATACTTGGGCGGCAATTTGCCTTTCACCGCCGATGCGATTCCGACCTTGCCGCTGCTGACGCCAAGACGCACTTTGCGCTCGCGTTCGCGCCGTGCTTTTGCGCGACGCTCGATATCTTCCGTTGTGAGACCGTGCTTGATCATCAGTTCCCGGATCTGGTCCAACGCACCTTGCGCGCGTTTAGC
Organism: Paraburkholderia sp. SIMBA_054; assembly: GCF_046534875.1. Classification (NCBI taxonomy): domain Bacteria; kingdom Pseudomonadati; phylum Pseudomonadota; class Betaproteobacteria; order Burkholderiales; family Burkholderiaceae; genus Paraburkholderia; species Paraburkholderia sp. SIMBA_054. The sequence goes on from NZ_JAWRXV010000009.1 coordinate 34,782, forward strand.
CAGGAGCGTTTCAGCCTGCGTCTGCAGTTTCTTTATACGTGCCTGGATGATTTCCAATGTAGCCATTATTGCCTCCCTTTGAATTACATACGCGGACTATGCCACGGAATTGCTTAGAAGCGCTATCGTTTTAAAGCTTGAGTAAGAAAACCGTTGCCCATCGATACGCCATTTCTCTTAAGCCTCGCATAAGGCTCGTCACACGCAATTGCTGAAGCGGCTTTTTGCCATTGCATTGCATGTCGCGAGAATAATGGCCCGCTCTCAAACGTTAATTCCTTCGACTGCCAATTGCTGCATGGCCGCACGCCTGCGCCCAACAGGAGGACACTGATAAACTTTCAGCGTCCCTTTCCTTTGGGCTCGCATGCGCGTCGCCGTGCTCTTTGATGGCCGCTTCGACATTTGGAGATATTGATGGAGCACGCGTACGTCCAGCTGCTGCACCTGCTTGGAGGCCACACTGCGTGGACGCTGGTCGTGGTTTTTCTTGCTGCGTTTCTCGAAGCCGTTGCGATCATCGGCACCTTCGTGCCGGGCAGCACGGCAATGTTCATCGCAGGCGCGCTGGTCGGCACGGGCACGTTAAATCTAGGCTGGCTCTTTGCGAGCGCGATTGTGGGCGCCGTGGCGGGCGACGGCATGAGCTACTGGTTCGGCCGTCGTTATAAAGACAAAATCAGCAGGCTCTGGCCGTTCAGCACGCATCCGGGGCTGCTCGAAAGCGGCCAGAAGTATTTCGACAAGCATGGCGCGAAGAGCGTCGTGTTTGCGCGCTTCGCCGCGCCGCTGCGCGCGATCGTCCCGGTCGTCGCGGGCATGCTCGAAATGCCGCCCATACGTTTCTACGCAATGAACGTGCTGTCCGCGTTGCTGTGGGCGCCCGCGCATATTCTTCCCGGCGTCGTATTCGGCGCATCGATCCAGTTGGCGGGCGCGGTGTCCTTCCGTCTCGTCGCGGCACTGGCGATCGTCGCGGCAATCGTATGGCTGTGCTTCTGGGTGATGCGCGTAGTCGTCTCGCACGCACGCGCATGGGCCGGTGCGTCGCGCAGCGGTCTCGTGAAGTGGGCGCGCGATCACGAAGCGCCGTATGGAAAGATGGTCTATCGGATCGTCGATCCCGAGCGCGCAGCTATCGGCCTGCTGGTCGGCATTTCGGTTTTCGTGCTGGTGTGCGCGGGGATTTTCTTTGGCGTCATGCAGGACGTCGTGTCGGGCGATCCGCTCGTTCAGGTCGACATGTCGTTCTATCGCTTCCTGCAATCCGCACAGGCGCCGTGGATCGGCGAAGCGCTTGCGCGCGCCTCGACGCTCGGCAGCATTCCGACGCTCGCCGCGCTGGTCATTGCGTCGACCATCATGATCGCCTTCGAGAAACGCTGGCGCATGCTTATCTATTGGCTCATCGCAGTGATCTTCTCGCAGGTGCTGATCTTCGCGATCCAGGCGATCGTGCCGCACGCGCCGCCCGCCGCCGCGCCATCCGACCTCTATGCCTTTCCCAGCAATCACGTCGCCGCGAGCGTCACGGTGTATGGCTTTCTCGCGTTCGTCGTGGCGCGCCGCGTCGGCCTGGTGACGGGTATCGCCGTCACTGCGCTCGCGAGCCTGATCGTGATCACCGTCGCATTCGCGGGCCTGTCTTCCGGGCGCTTCGCATTCTCCGATGCCGTGGGCGGCGCAGCATTCGCGGCCATGTGGGTCGCTGTCGTCGCGCTGACGGCCGTATGGCGGCATCCGGAAGCGCCGCCTTCGCGCGAGTACATGCCCGCCGTTCTGCTGGTCGTGCTGTGCGCGAGCGTCGGCCTGCAGATCGCCTTGGGACATCAGCCGGACGCGGAGCCGCAGGTACGCCAGCGGCCGCCCGTGGTCGTCACGCAGGCGCAATGGACGGATTCGCTGTGGAAGCAGTTTCCCTGCTATCGCTCCGATATGAAGGGCGACCGGCGCGAGCCGATTACCGTGCAATGGACGGCCGACCGGCAACAGATCGTCGCGCAATTGCGCAGCAGAGGTTGGCTCGAAGGCACGCGTTTCAATGCGCGCAGCCTGTTCTCGCTCGTATCGCCCGATGTGCCCGTGATGGATCTGCCCGTGCTGCCCAAGCTCAACGACGGCGAACCTTCGACGCTCGTTTTCAGCCGTCAGCGCGCGCGCACCGACGAACGCGACGTGCTGCGCTTCTGGCGCACGGGCTATGCCGTTGCGCGTCGCGACGGCACGGCGCCTACGCCGATCTGGCTCGGCTCCCTCGTGCATGAGCGTCTGCTGCGCCCGTCGTGGCCCTTCAATGTGCTGCGCACCGACAGGCAGCTCGATCCGCTCATTTCCCCAAAATCGGTTCACGGCGAATGGCGAGAACTCGAACTGTCGAGCAGCATGGGATGCACCGACATTCCCGTCACGCTGATCGCATCCACCGAGCGTTAAGGCATTTAGACCGGCTGTATCGGTTCTGCGGCCGCTTGCGAAGCACGCGGCACCTTCAGCCGTGCAACAATGAACGGCAGCCAGCGCGCGTCGAAGCAATGCAATGCGCAAGGAGCTATTGCAATTGGTCGATTTGAATCCGTCGGCAATTTCTACATGGGGCGCAGCCATTGTCTTCCTGAACGTGCTGCTCACGCGCCTCGGCATTCCCGTGCCTGCCGTCCCCGTACTACTGCTCGCGGGCACGGCGATCGCCAATGGCCATCTGTCCTTCTGGCACGTGCTGACTGCCGCGCTCGCCGCCGCGCTGATTGGCGACGGGATATGGTTCACTGCGGGCCGCATGCTGGGACGCCGCCTGATCCATGCGCTCGCGCGGCTGTCGGCCGCCGTCGAAACGCGAGTGCGCAAGGCGCGTGCCCTCTTCATGCGCTTTGGACCGGCCATCGTCTCGGTCTCGAAGTTCATACCGGGACTTGCCATCATCACGCCGCCGCTGATGGGCACGACGCGCGTCGGCATCGTCATCTTCTTCGCGTGGGACGCCGTCGGTATCTTCGCGTGGGCAACGTTCTGGCTGCTCGGTGGCGCGATTTTCGAGCGGCAGCTGAGCCTGCTGATTCACGAAGTGCGGGCGCACGGCTGGACGATCATCGATGTCCTGACCGCCATCGCCGCGAGTTATCTGGTGTTCCGCTTCGTGCAGCGCTGGCGTCTGCAGCGGCCGCTCTCGCTTGCGGCAATCTCGCAGGAACAGGTCGACGCGATGATGCGTCCCGACAAGCCGCCCATCGTGCTCGACGCCCGCCCCGAGCACATGAAACGACAGACGCCGCAGCCCATTCCCGGCGCGCTGCCGCTCGACGTCCATGCGCCCGGCACAGTCGACGCCGCTTTGCTCGCGCGTGATGTCGTCGTCTATTGCGTCTGCGCCGACGATGTCACGGCAAGAACGCTGTCGCAGCAGATGCGCGACAAAGGCTTTACACGGATTCGCGCGCTAAGAGGCGGACTGGACGCGTGGGAACGGCGCGGCTACTCCGTCGAGCCTTTGACTGAACAGAACATAAGCGCCGCGCAGCCCGGGCGCGAGAAAACGCGTGCTCTGCCGCAGGAACGCGGCATTACCTTGCGCGGTATTGCACCAAGAGGCGCCGTCTCCAGTTAAATAGCGCGCGTTCTCACGCGTCTGTTTGCCCCATTACGAAGCACCCAAACGCTAAAGAACAGCCGCGCTTCGGCGCCGTTAAGACTAAGGCTTTAGCGTATCGGCGGACTGCATTCAATTGCATACCCCTTGAGAGAAAGCTGGCGCGGTTCTCGCTAAGATCCCTTTTTTAAGATGGATACTAAAGACCGATTGTTCAGGTAAAACCTGGGGATCAGGGTATGCGCGGGCTATTTATCGTCTGCTTATCTTAAGCGTCGCGTATGTAACAAGGTGCGGCAATGCCCGCTTCACCTTCGGACGTCAACTATCCGATCAAGAAGGCGACCGCACCGGTTTCCTGAACCGCGCATTCAATATGTGTACGCGATTCGCCGCGTCGGCAAGCGCCTTAAGGCGTGGCATCGGCCGACTTACTATGTCGTCAAATGGGCGCTGTTCGGCTCCATTTTCGCTGGGATCGTATGCGCGCTATAAAGCGTGACGCTTCGCGCTTCGGCGCGCCTGGTACGCTTAGCCGCGCGCCACTTCGTGAACGGGCGCAAGACCGCCGACGACGATCCGGTCACGCCCCGTCGCCTTCGCCTGATAAAGGCTGCGGTCGACTTCCTGCAACCACGTGTGATAGTCGGGCAAGTCGTCGGTCAACTGGGCAATGCCGACGCTGATCGTGCACGGGCATTCCGTCGACGCTTCTTTCGTCTTCTCCCTCACGCGCTGTACCAGCACCTTCGCGACCGTATGCGCCTCGCGCAATGTCGCGCCCGGCAAGACTACGCCGAATTCCTCGCCGCCATAACGGCCAATGCTGTCGGCCGCGCGGAAATGGCTGCGCAAAAGATCGGCGAACGCCTGTAACACCGAGTCGCCAGCAGGATGACCCAGCGTGTCGTTGATCCGCTTGAAGTGATCGAGGTCGATCAGCAGCAGGCACGACGCGTAGCGGTTCGCGCGGCAACGCTCGAATTCCCCGGCGAGCAGTCCTTCCCAGTGCCGGCGGTTCCAAAGGCGGGTCAGCCCGTCCGTGCGGCTCAGGTGCTCGAGTTCGCGCGTGCGCTGGGCGAGCTTGAGCGACAGCCGGTAGCTCGTAAAGCCCAACGCAAGCGGATAAATAATGAGGAACGGCAGACACGCGAGAATGGTGGGCATTTGCGACATCGGCGAAAACACGAAGCCGACCGTGACGAGCCCCGCCAGCACGCCGAGCACATGCGCGACCACGCCGCGTGCAAAGAGCCGCAGGCCGCCCGCGGCGATGTTGTCCATGCTGAGCATCGCGAGAATCAGCACGCTAGGCAGCACGTTGAACTGCATCGCCACGACCCAGAAGCCGCCGAGCATCGAATCGGCCATCAGGTTCAGGCGTTCGCCGCGAAACGGCACTTCACAGGCAAGCGCAGCGCGCCGCGCGACATGTGGCCAGACGAAACCATGAAACACCAGCAGCGACCAGAGCACGAAGCCGCGATGCTGTAGCGCGAAAACGGAAGCGACGCAGAAGAAGCCAAGCCCCAGCCCGGCAATGCGCAAGCGGTAAATGCGCTCGACAAAGCTCTTCCCTTGCCCGGCCCTGCTTTTCGTTGCCAACTTTATCGATCCCCGAGCAAGTGACTGCGAGAATGAGGCCGCGCGCGTTCGTGCGCCGCGTGCCGCAGGGTCCCTGTTTGCACCAAGCTTTGATACAGACGTTGCGCATTTCGATGCGGACGCAACATCGTGGATTGGTATAAAAAAATGATACCAGTATCCGCAGTGGGCAATTAGTCCATTTACGCGGTGGAAGCGCTTCTGTGGTTTTTCGGTGTTTGCGCACAAGCCGCGATGGACGTTTAACGTTTGCGTCGCACAGTAGTGAACGTCAATGACGCTAGCGCTTCGGCTTGCTTGAAGAGAATGATGTGAAGCAAATGAATCAGCTTAAGTGAGTCAAAAGCGGCGCAAGCGACAGGAGAATCAATGGCCGCTGATCAAAGGCACCCGCGCAGCCGCCGATGTTTCGACGCTGCGCTGCGTCAGCCACACTTCCTGTTGCAGCCAGTCGCGAAACACAGTCACATGCGGCAGGTCGCCCTGTTCGGGACGCGTCACGAGCCAATATGACTGGTGTCCATCGACATGCACGTTCAGCACCTGCACGAGCTGTCCATTGGCGAGCTCGTGCGCAATCATATGACGATCGGCGATCGTGATGCCGAGGCCGTCGACGGCAGCGCGTATCGCGTGATCGAGCAGATCGAATTCGAAACCGCCCGACGTATCCACACCTTCGATGCCCGCCGCCTTCAGCCAATGCTGCCAGGTCAGATAACGCTGGTTGTCGCCCGCTAAAACATGCAGCAAAGTGAATTGATTGAGATCGATGACCTCATTACCCGCCTGGCGCGCGAGCAACGCGGGCGAGCACACGGCGATATGCCGCTCATTCATCAGCAGCAGATTATCGAATCCTTCCCATTCGCCATTGCCGAAGCGGATCGCGCAATCGAGCACGCTCGACTCGGCAAGATTGTCCTCTAGCCGCGTCGACAGGCTCAATTCCAGTTCGGGGTGCTCGGTGTGCAAGCGCCCGAGGCGCGGCAGAAACCAGCGGCTCGCGAAAGTCGGCGGCGCATTGACCCGCAAGCGATTCAGATGCGTCTTTTCCTGAATCGAGCGCACGGTCCATTCGATCTTGTCGAACGAATGCTGCAACGCCTGCAGCAGCACGCGGCCCGATGCCGTGAGATCCAGATGATGATGCCTGCGCTGCAATAGCGTTTCGCCGAGTTGCTCTTCGAGTTGCCGCACCTGGCGGCTCACCGCGCTTTGGGTGACGTTGAGCAATTCCGCCGCGCGCGTGAAGCTGCCCGTGCGCCCGGCGACTTCGAAGGCTTTGAGCGCATTGAGCGCTGGCATTTTTCTTTTCAAGGAGGTCTCGATTCCGGATCGGCGCTCTGGCGCCATGCACTCATTTTAGCGTCTGGGCCGCGGGGGCCTTCTTCTGACGCATCCCATGTAACGGGCAACTCGCGGCATCTAAGCCCGCGTGACGCGGCGCACAAATGTTAAGGGGCATATCCGTCACGCGTTTGTCATCGTATCGACATGCTGGGCTTGCAGGATCGGGGATCCCCCCCGACCATCCCCCGAGGCCCAGGCCATGCCGGAACTCTCATATCCGCAGACAGGCACCGCGAGTGCCAAAAACCGCAACTTAGGACTCGCCGTCTTCGTGATTGCGCTGGTCGCTGGCGCGATCTATTGCGCGTTTCAGTTGGTCGGCGACCTCGAATCCGTTCGCACCGGTTCGATCGTCGCTTATCTGCTGCTCGGCGTGGCCCTTCTGATCGCGCTCGGCTTCGAGTTCGTCAATGGCTTTCACGACACGGCAAACGCCGTCGCGACCGTGATCTATACGCACTCGCTCTCGCCTAACGTCGCGGTCGTGTGGTCCGGCACATGGAATTTCCTCGGCGTGCTGACCTCGAGCGGCGCAGTCGCATTCGGCATTCTTCAGTTGCTGCCCGTCGAACTGATTCTGCAAGTGGGCAGCAGCGCAGGCTTTGCGATGGTGTTCGCGCTGCTAATCGCCGCGATCATCTGGAATCTGGGTACATGGTGGTTCGGCCTGCCGTCGTCGAGCTCGCATACGCTGATCGGCTCGATCATCGGCGTCGGCCTGATGAACCAGCTGCTGCATGGCGCGGACGGCACGAGCGGCGTCGATTGGGGGCAAGCCGCCGGCGTCGGCAAGTCGCTGCTGTTCTCGCCGCTGATCGGCTTCCTGCTCGCGGGCCTTCTGCTGCTGGTCCTCAAGGCGCTCGTGCGCGTGCCCGCGCTGTACGCGGAGCCGAAAGGCAAAGCACCGCCGCCGTTCTGGATTCGCGGGCTGCTGATTCTGACCTGCACGGGCGTGTCGTTCGCGCATGGTTCCAACGACGGCCAGAAAGGCATGGGCCTCATCATGCTGATCCTGATCGGCACCGTGCCGACCGCCTATGCACTGAACAAGGCTGTCACGGCCAACGAAACGCAAACCTTCCTCGCCGTTTCGCAACAGGCTTCGGCCGCGCTCGGCAAGTATGCGACGCAAGGCGTGCCGCCCGTCGTCGCGCCGCGCAGCGAAGTGGAGAACTATGTCCGCACGCGGCAGCTCACGCCCGCCACAGTGCCCGCGCTGCAAAAGCTGATGGAGCAGATTGGTCAGCAGGTCAGCTCGTCGGGCACGATGGCGAACGTGCCGCAAGACAAGGTCGATAACGTGCGCAACAACATGTACGTCGCGTCGGAAGCGATCCGTCTGATGGAAAAGGCGAAGCAGCCCGCGTTTGCAGCGGACGACGCCAAGGCCATCGACAACTTCAGGAAGCAGATGGACCACGCGACCAAGTTCATTCCGACGTGGGTGAAAGTCGCCGTGGCAATCGCGCTGGGTCTCGGCACGATGGTGGGCTGGAAGCGCATCGTCGTGACAGTCGGCGAGAAGATCGGCAAGCAGCATCTGACCTATGGACAGGGCGCATCGGCCGAACTCGTCGCGATGGTCACGATTGGCGCCGCCGACATGTACGGCCTGCCCGTGTCGACGACGCACGTGCTGTCCTCGGGTGTGGCAGGCACGATGGCCGCCAATGGCTCAGGCCTGCAATGGGGCACCGTGCGCAGCCTGGTGCTGGCGTGGGTGCTGACGCTGCCCGCATCGATCGCGCTGTCCGGGGGACTGTACTGGTTGTTCCGTCACCTGTTCTGACGACTCGTACCTCGCCGCCGCGCTGATTCGATCAGGTGGCGGCAAAACGGCAAAAGAAAAAGCGCGGCATTTTTATGCCGCGCCTTTCATTTCAGCCCTTCAAACAGGGATCAAAACACGTCGGGTACGATCATCTTGTCCGGCACAGGATGACGGCTGTAGTCCTCGTGAAAGACGCGTTCCGGCAACACGATGGACGGATGTTCGATCTCGTGATACGGCACCTGGCTCAGCAGATGATGAATGCAGTTCAGCCGCGCGCGCTTCTTGTCGACGGCCTGCACGACCCACCACGGCGCCTCGGCGATATGCGAGCGCTGCAACATCACTTCCTTCGCCTGCGTATAACGCTCCCAGCGGCGACGGCTTTCGAGGTCCATCGGGCTGAGCTTCCATTGCTTGAGCGGATCGTGGATACGCGCCTGGAAGCGGATTTCCTGCTCTTCGTCGGTGATCGAGAACCAGTACTTGATAATCTGAACGCCGCTGCGCACGAGCATCTTCTCGAACTCGGGCACCGAGCGGAAGAACTCGTCGTATTCGTCGTCGGTGCAGAAGCCCATCACGCGCTCGACGCCCGCGCGGTTGTACCAGCTGCGATCGAACAGCACCATTTCGCCGCCTGCAGGCAGGTGGCTGACATAACGCTGGAAGTACCATTGCGTGCGTTCGCGGTTGTTCGGCGCGGGCAGTGCCGCGACCCGGCATACGCGCGGATTCAGCCGTTGCGTGATGCGCTTGATCGCACCGCCCTTGCCAGCCGCGTCGCGGCCTTCGAAGATCACGACAAGGCGATGCCCTGTCTTGACGATCCAGTCCTGCAGCTTGACGAGCTCGCCTTGCAGACGGAACAGCTCGCGGAAATATTGCTTGCGCAATTCGCGCGCTTCGGGCGTAAAGCCTTCGCCGCCGTCGAGGATGCGGTCGTCGACTTCCATTTCGAGTTCCTCGTCGTACGCATCGACGAGGTCCTCTTCGAAGCGGCGCTGCCGTGCGGCGAGCGACTCGGCGTCAAGTTCCTGTTCGGATTCCTTCATCACAGTGGCTCCTGTTTTTTCCGTAGCGCGGAAAAGGGTGTACGCGGCGCGTGGGCTCGTGTGATTGTCAGCTTTCTCGGTGTCAGTCATATTACTCTTGTGCAACGGGTGCGGCTCTTCAAAGTACCTTTCCGACGCCTCTTCAAAGCCTGTTCAAAGCCTCTTGGCGATGCTGATCTCGTGGCCATCAGGATCGGTGATATGGAAATATCGTTCGCCCCATGAAGCATCGGCGGGTGCGGCCTCGGGCTGGTATCCCGCTGCCAGCGCCTTGTGATAAACGGCGTCCACGTCGGACACGTGAACGATCACACGCCCCCACCATAGCACCGGTCCTCTCGTGTCGAGAATCACGTTCAGATAGGTGCCGCCGAACGCAAACGACGTGAACGCCTCGAATGGCCCCCCATAGGCAAGTGGAAAGCCAAGCGCCAGATAAAACGCAACAGCGCGCTCCATGTCGTGCGTGGCGAGCGTGACAGCACTGAGCCCTTCGAATCGCGGCTCTTGCGTATGGCTCTGTGATTCCGGCTGATTCATCGCTGACTCCCCGCTCCAGAAAGTGAAAACAGCGGACACCGCCCACCGGCGATGTCCGCTGCAAAGCGAATCGACGAGGCGCCGCGTGATTGGCTGCGACGCCAGCGCATGCCGCGAGATTACGGTATCACACGCGACACGCCGCGTCCGCGTGGATCGGATACGGCCTCCGGCCGCTCGCCGTTGATCTTGATCGCCTGAATGTCGCCATTGAAGTCCTGCGCCTTCAGCGTATAACCCTTAGCTTCGACCTGCTTCGCGAGTTCGCCTTCGATAGGCGCATACGGCTCCCAGAAGATCGTGTTCGGCGGCAACAGTTGATGATGGAAACGCATCGCGCCAACGGCTTCCTTCAGCGGCATATTGAAGTCGTACACGTTGTTGACCACCTGGAAAATCGACGTGAAGATGCGCGATCCGCCCGGCGTGCCGATCACCAGCGACACCTTGCCGTCCTTCGTCAGAATGGTCGGCGACATCGACGACAACGGGCGCTTCTTCGGCTCGATCGAGTTCGCGTCGCTGCCCACCACGCCGAACATGTTCGGCACGCCAGGCTTCGATGCGAAGTCGTCCATCTCGTCGTTCAGCACGATGCCCGTGCCTTCCGCAACGACACCGGAACCGAAATAGCCGTTGATCGTGTACGTATTCGACACGGCATTGCCCCACTTGTCGACCACCGAGAAATGCGTGGTCTCCGCTTTCTCGGGCATCGACGTGCCGAGGCCCGGCTGCACGCTCTTCGTGTCCGACGGCGTGTTCGGATTCACTTCGGCCGCGCGCTTCGCGATGTAGGCGTCGTCCGTCAGTTGTGCGACGGGTACCTTATAGAAGTCCGGGTCGCCCAGGTACTGCGCGCGATCGGCAAAGACGCGCTTTTCGATTTCCGATATCAGGTGAATGTACTGCGGCGAGTTGAGATCGACATTGGTGAAGTCGCTCTTCAGGTCCGCCTTCATCTTCAGCAATTGCACGAGGCCAATGCCGCCCGAGCTCGGCGGCGGCGCGGTGATCACGTGATAGCCGTTCCAGTTCGCCTGAATGGGCTGACGCCACACAGCGCGGTAGTCCTGCAGATCGCGCTTCGTGATGAGGCCGTGCCCCTTCATCGACGCGGCGATCAGATCGGCCGTCTTGCCGTTATAGAACTCGCGCGCGCCCTGATTCGCGATGCGCGTGAGCACGGCGGCGAGATCCGGCTGCTTGAAATTGACGCCCTGTTTCAGATTGCCGAAATAGGTGTCGAAATTCGTCTTGCCTTCGAAGTCCTTCTCGGCATCTTCGCGGCGCTTTGCAAGCTGCTCGTCGACTTCGAAGCCGTCACGCGCATATTTGATGGCGGGCGCCAGAACCTGCTTCCATTTCAGTTTGCCGAAACGGTGCTGTGCTTCCCACATGCCTGCCACTGTTCCTGGCACACCCGCTGCGTAATAGCCGAAAAGGCTCTTGCCCTTGATGACATTGCCCTGATCGTCGAGAAACATGTTGCGCGTCGCAGCCAGCGGCGCACGCTCGCGATAGTCGATGAAATACGGCTTGCCGTTCACGTATAGCGTCATGAAGCCGCCACCGCCGATGTTGCCTGCCTCAGGGTAGGTGACGGCCAGCGTGAAGGCGATGGCGACAGCGGCGTCGACGGCATTGCCGCCTTCCTTGAAGATCTGCTCGGCAGCATCAGCGCTGTACTTGTCGGCGACGGCGACGGCCGATGCGGTCAGTACGGGTTGCTGCGGCGGGGGCGCCTTCGCGTAAGCAGGTGCGGACTCGAGAAAGCCCGCGGTAGTCGTGAAGAGCCCTGCGACGGCCAGTGCTGTTGCGGAGAATTTCGCTTTATCTATTAGTTTCAATGCGTGCCTCCAAAGACAATCATCCAGTGACGGAACCTAAAGCCTGTCTTTGGGCTTATAACACGCGACGAGTACATTTGCGAAGCAACCCGACATGCTGCAGGCGCAGCAAATTGCTTCGTTCGATTACTCCAATTGCAATACGACTGCGACGCTGCTAAGCAGCCGGTGATTCATTCAGCATCTCCCGCACATGACGGCACTCGCCAATACGATCGAAGCGCCGATGCAGGTACTCGGCCTGTCGCGCAACGAAGCGACGGATCGATCGCGGGAGTTGCTTTCGATGTTGGGTCACGCGGATAAGTGCAATCACTTTGCGCGCGCATTAGCAAAGCGTCCTAAGGTGATGCCGTTCGATGAAGTGACGTCCGTGCTCGATCGTGATCTATGCAGCGAAGAGCACAATCTGACGATGCTAACCGTTACGCATCAGATGGTTTTTTGCGCGTGAATTTGCAGACTGCGTGTGCTTCTTCTCGCAAGGCAAGATCATCGAGCGTGGACCGCCGCAGCATGAACGCACACAGCAGTTCGTGCGCACAGTTCTCGAGCGGCTTAAAGCTCCTGGTGTCAAGGCGTGACGTTCGTGAAGACACGCGTCACGCTTCCCCTCTTCCGCCACGCGCGAGTTCTTCGCCGCTGTTGTGCGGCAGCTTCGCCGTCACGGGAATCGACGCGAGCGAGAACAGACCAACCACCAGAAACGCGGGCCAGAAGTCGGTCCACACGATAGTCGGATGCCCTTGCACATTGTGCGAGATCTGCAGCACGATGCCCGCGATCGTCACACCGAGACCCAGCGAAATCTGTTGAACCACGCTCGCGACGCTCGTCGCGCGACCCACGTCGCGGCTCGGAATGTCCGCATACGCGAGCGAGTTCAGCGACGTGAATTGCAACGACGGAAACACGCCGCCGAACAGCACGACAAACCAGATCACAGCGTGCGGCGTTCCGGGACCGAACAGTCCATAACTCGCGATCGCGCAGCCAGCCAGCACTGCGTTGAACATCAGCACGCGCCGGAAGCCGAAGCGTGCGAGCACCGACGACGCGATCGTCTTCATGAAGATCGAGCCGAACGCCGATGCGCAGGTGATCGTGCCCGCCGCGAACGGCGTCATGCCGAGTCCTTCCTGCAACGCGAGCGGCAACAGGAACGGAACGGCGCCAAGCCCTATCCGAAACAGCGAGCCAGCGACGACGCTCGCGTGAAAACTCGGGATACGCAGCAGCCTGAGATCGAGCACGGGCCGTTCGACACGACTCGCGTAGCGCCAGTAGACGAGCAGCAGCGCGGCGCCGAGCACGCACATCGTCACCGATACACGGTCCGATACCAGTTCGCCGCCGACCAGCGACAGGCCGAGCATGAACAGCGACGCGCCGCCCGCCGACAGGGCGAAACCGGTCCAGTCGAGCGGTCCGGGATGCGCTTCGCGCATGTTGGCGATGTGTTTGTTCGTGAGCCAGATGCCGAAGAGGCCGATCGGAATGTTGACGACGAAGATCAGACGCCAATGCAGATAGGTCGTGATGAAGCCGCCGAGCGGCGGCCCGACGACGGGCCCGAGCAGCGCGGGCACGGTCAGATAGTTGACGGCGCGGATGAAGTCCGACTTCGGCACGGACCGGAAAATGATGATGCGCCCGACGGGCACCATCATTGCGCCGCCGATGCCTTGCACGAAGCGCGCGGCGACGAAGAGCGGCAGCGTCGTCGATGCGGCGGCCATCAGGGAGCCGGCCATGAAGATGCCGATTGCAGTGCGGAATACGGAGCGTGGACCGTAGCGGTCGGCTACCCAGCCGCAGACGGGGATGAACACGCCGAGGCCGATCACGTAGGCCGTGATAGCAAGCTTTAGGGTGATTGGGTCGTGGCCCAAGTCCCGGGCCAGTACGGGTAGGGATGTGACGAGGACCGTCGAGTCGACGTTTTCCATGAACATCGCGCAGGCGACTATCAGTGGAACGATGAAGGTGCCTATTGCCAGAGGCATGGTTTTGGTTTGGTTTGGTTTTTGTCTGCGACGCTGTTGAGGGTTGGGTTTTTCACGCTGCGCGGGCGGGGTTGGTTTGCTTGTGGTTTCGCGGGCATCCGCGTTACGGTGTTTGCCGTTCACGCGTCGCCCCTGTGCGGGGCGGCACCTACTTTTCTTTGCCGCCGCAAAGAAAAGTAGGCAAAAGAAAGCGGCTAACACCGCCAATTCTTCTTCCTGCCTGAGGGACCCCAACCGGTCCCTCCCTTCACACGGCAATCACGTGACTCATGTTAGTTGCCAGCGCTCTTGCAATGCTCATCACCCGCTTCACACCCCCGCGTTACAGCATGCCGTGCCGGATATTCCTCCGCCGCCCAGGTGGCAAACTGTGTGTAGGCCCTAGGTGCTCCACATGCCTCACTCCGGACCGATCGCGCACGCGTCCCACCCTGTAAGAGCGCTAACGTGTACGACGCGACAACCTACACACAGTTTGCCACCTGGGCGGCGCAAACCATTCGCTGCCGCTGGCCCTACTAGGGGTGTTTGAAGTGGGTGAGGCGTTCGTTCGAAGCGTTGGCAACGCACGCTAACAAAATCGCTGCCGTTTGAAGCGTAAGACCCTTTGGGGGCCCTCAGGCAAGAAGAAAGATTGGCGGTGTTAGCCGCTTTCTTTTGCCTACTTTTCTTTGCGGCGGCGAAGAAAAGTAGGTGCCGCCCCGCACAGGGGCGACGCTTGAAGCACGCTAACAAACCGCGGATGCCAGCGAAACCACAAGCAAACCACCCAGCGTCGCAGACATCAAAAAACCCAAACCCTTACCGCCCAGCCCCCACCATCGGCTGCAGCATAGGAAGAATTTCGGCCGCCGCCCGCTTAACATCATTCGGAAAATCGATCTCGATCCACGGCGCGCCGGTGACATCGGCGGTATCAAACACATGACTCCGCTCAAGCAGCAAATCCCGAACCGCCTCTTCATGAGGCATATTCGCGCGCCCGCTATCAACATACCCAGCAACGATCTCGGCAAATCGCTTTGCCGTCTCTTCACGCAGACGGAAGAACCCAACCGACTCACCAATCGTGTCGTACTCAAGCCCAACAGCCAGTTGCTTGCGCAACTCAACCGGCACGCCATCCTTCAGACACAACTTGACGGGCTCATCGCCAGCCTCGAAATCACGATCGATCAACAAGCGATTAGCATGCTCGCCCGCAACCAGAGCGCTCAGAATGCGCTCGTCATACAGCACATCAGCATCCATCAGCAGCACGTCGCCGCCGCTCGTCATCGCATCCGCAACGGTATGCACCGTCAACACACTGCCAAGGTCAAAACGCGGGTTCAGCCTGATCTCGACCTTGTGCGGCCATTCGATCCGCTCCAGTTCGGCTTCGACCAGTTCCGGCTGAAAGCCAAGCGCCAGCACGACGTCCGTGACGCCCGCCGCATCGAGCATCTGCAAATGACGCTCGAGCAAGGTCACGCCGTCGAAACGCAGCAGGCATTTGGGAAACTGTTCTCCAACAGGTTGCTGGAGACGCAGGCCAAGACCTGCAGCAAGAATGATGGCGCGCATTCGCGGTCCTTTCTAAAAAAATCAATCGACAGCAGGCAGACGCGAATCGCGCCGCCGCTGCCAGCTACGTTCGCTGAAATGCAGATAAAGCAGGCCCGGCAGACCCAGCAGCAACTCGCGCGCGCGCTTCACCAGCGACAACGCCAGCGCCGCCTCGGGCGGCAGGCCGACCAGCGGCGCGAGCAGCAGATAGCCGCCTTCCTGGATGCCAAGCGAGCCGGGAATCGCGAAAGCCGCGCCGCGTATTGCCTGGCCGAGACTTTCGAGCAGCAACGCATCGACCCAACCAACGGGATGACCGAGGAAGCGCAGCGCCAGCCACACTTCCACCGTACCGATGATCCAGCCCGCAAGGCTCAGTGCGAAACTCGCCGCAACCTTGCCGCGCTGGTCGTATAGTTCGCGCACGGCGACATCGACGGCATCGGCGCGCGTGGTCAACGCCGACCAGTCGCGCTTGCCGAATACCTTCGACATGACGCGCAGCGCCTTGCCGAACAGGCCGCGCCGCTGCGCAATATAGAAGCCGATGATCATCGCCGCCAGCACGCCCGTGGCGATCAGCGCCGCCGTCTGCAAGTCATGCATCGCGCCATGCGCAGCCGACGCGCCGAACAGCAGCAGGCCGAGCATCGCGAAAACGATCTGCGCAAGCGCCTGCAAAGTGGTGCTGACGGTGATCGCGGCCGCGGCGTCGCGCATGCGCAGCCCGCGTTGCGACAACTGGCGCACCATCATCACAGGTCCGCCGATCTGGCCAGCCGGCAACAGGCTGTTCACCGATTCGCCGATCCAGCGCGCGAACACCGCATCGAGTTCGGTGACTTCCTTGCGGCGCCTGTCGAGCATCACGGAGATCGCGCCCGCATCGAGCACGAGCGGCAGCAAATGGAACGCAGCGACGACGGCGAGACCCCAGCCGGCTGCCATCAGCGTCGAGACGACCGAGCCGAAGCCCTGCCATGCGAGCAACGCGACGAACAGCCCGCCGCCGATCGTCAGCAGGATCACGGCGGCACGCGTCACGCGCCTTCTCCTTTGGCGTTACGGCGCGAGAACTGGCTGAACACCTGACGGAAACCGAAGTACGCGATCGCGTCCTTCAGATTCGAAATGACGCGGCGCCACGGGCGCATGTTCGGATCGGTGACGTACTCGAACGTCAGCGAGACGCGCATTTCGTTGTCGAGCGCGGGGGTGATGCGGTGACGCAGCTTGTCGCCGTCGAAGAACACGAGACCGCCCGGCGGAATCTGCACCGAGCCCGGCAGGTCCGCCTTGTTGGGGTCGCGCGTGTGCAGTTCGTAGTCGAGACGGCACGACGATTCGTCGATCACACCGAGCAGCAGCGTATAGCGGCGACCGTCGTAGTAAGACGTGTCGTAGTGCCAGCCGATATGATCGCCCGGCTTCGTGTAGTAGTAGAGCGCGTACGCGTGCGGATCGTCAGCCGGCGACAGCAGCAGCTTGTCGCCCGTCAGTTGCTCGAGGAAGCCGATCAGCTCTTTCGAGCGATACAGCTGCGCGATGAACGGCGCCAGGCGATCGATCGTATGGCGGCTGACGCTGCCACCCTGCTTGTGGCCCGGCAGATAGTTGCGGTTCACTTCGGGCAGCAGCCCGCGCGCGGCAGCAATCAGTTGCGCCGTGACTTCGGGTGCGAGGAAATCTTCGAGGTACAGAAACGCGCTCTGGTCGTCGAAGTCCTTGCGCAGTTGCGCATTGTCGAACGTGCGGACGCGGCTCGCGACAGCGCGATCCGCATCGGGCACACCGCTCGAAGCAGCAGCCCCAGAAACGGCAGAAGCCGGCGCAAGGCCGGCAGCGGGTTCCATCGGGTTCGTTGCAATCACGTTTTCTTCTGCGGGCACACTCATCAACTCACCAACGCTTGACTGTCTTTTTGCGCCGGGCGAGCGCGGCGCAAGACGCGCCGGTAATCGATCACCACGTACACAGCAAATAACGGCGCGCCGATCGACGCAGCCACGAGAAACGGTGCGACGCCGCCCGTCAGCGTGACGAGCGGCAGCAGATAAAGCACATCCTCGGTTTCGAAGCCGCCGACGGACGCCTGCTTCGTGCCCATCTTGCCCGCCATTTCCTCGATGCGCATGCGCAGGAAGAAAATCAGCGCGACCGCGATGCCCGCGATAGTACCAAGCAGGAACGGCGGCACGGCCAGCCCGATCAGATTGCCGACCTGCGCCGACGTCATGCCGTAGCCCATGCCGCCGAACAGCAGCACCGTCACGAGCGCGTCGCATGCGAGGTCGTAAAAATGACCGATGCGGCTCGTCTTGCCGCTGACGCGTGCGAGCTCACCGTCGGTGTGATCGACGAAGTTGGACAGCACGATCAGAAACGCGCCGACGTTGGTCCACGCGAATCCGCCGCGCGCCAACGCCAGGCCGCCTGCGAGACCGATCAACAGGCGCACGGTCGTCAGGTGATTGGGCGTAACGGGTGTATCCACGAGCGGCATGATGAGCCGCCGGGCAAGCCGGGCGTCCCACATTCTGGGCGGCGGAACGTCCCGGGGAGGGTGTGATTGCGAAGTCATAACCCGGAAATATATACGGGATCGCGTTTTCTTGCCTTAGTCGCGCACAATTCTGTTGCTTTTCAAAGACCTACTCGTGCTCGCCCTGACAGCACGTTTTTCCGAACGCAGGTAGAGTGCACGCCGGTCGCGCCAATGTTACCGGGTCTTTCGAACCCTTTTCGCGGCCCGTTTGTCGTCGATCGTCGCGGTACTCCGCGCTTTTTTCGCTTCTCTGTCCGTCCGCGCTCCAGCGGATGTTCTTCAAAAACATGAAACAGCTTTTTGTCCACCCTGCCCTCATCGCCATGCTGCTTTCGGCGCTGCCGCTCGCCGCACGCGCCGCATCGCTCGATTCCGCGCTTGCGTGCGACCAATCGGCGCACAAGTTCATCGCCGATCTCGCCGCGCAACAACTGATCGATCCGAAACCGATGCGCGTCGAAAGCAATTCGATCAATGCGTTCCGCCCGGTGCGCGGCGCGAGTCTGGATGCGTATGGCTTCAGCGTCTTCGCTGTGGTCGGCTATGAACAGGACGATCCCATCTTTCGCGCCGGCAGCGGCGAGCCGCTCGCGAAGTCGGCGTATGGCGCAGTCGTCTGGGGCAGCGACGAAAAGGTTCAGACGGCCGTCACCGCTGCGGGGAGCACCGCCATCGTTCATCGTGTCGCGCCGCATGTGACAGCGATTTTCTGCAAGCGCAGTTGAGCGCATTCGTTAAGGGCGACGCGCGCACGATAGTTATCAACACTTTTCGTGGGTAAGCCTGTGAGTATCCTGCGCACGACCGCGCCAAGTCATTGATGTGGCTCGGAATGTGTGTCGTGCATGCGAGAGCGCATTCATTCGCTTATCGATAGCTTTCGAAGCGCGCAAGCCTGTGTTCTTGTCCACAGTTTTTGGTGACAAGCCTGTGAGTAACCTGAGCAAGACCGACGCAAGTCATTGACGCAACTCAGATTGCACTCGATGCATCTACGCCGCGTCGCCTGCCCACGCTTCTTCGACGCGCGGACATGGCCCGAGGTTGTCCACAGATTTTGTTCACAAGCCTGTGAGTATCCTGCGCACGAGATCGGCAAGTGCTTGATGCGACTGGGTTTAAACGCGTTGCATGTATCAGGCAAACGCGCGAGCCCGGCGAACAGCATCCCGCTTGTCCACAGATTTTGTTCACAAGGATGTGGACAAGCTGAGCACACCACACGCAAGTGCTTGTCACGAAAGGAAGTTCGACCCGCGTTGCCGATCGATGCACCGACACTCGCGCGTGCCCGGCACATCGCATGAAAGCGCGTCGGCTAAAATCCCCGGACCATTCATGCACGGCCTTCGACGCAAGGCCAATGCGCCTGACCACCGGAGCCTCACATGCCC
Source organism: Paraburkholderia sp. SIMBA_054 (assembly GCF_046534875.1). Taxonomy (NCBI): domain Bacteria; kingdom Pseudomonadati; phylum Pseudomonadota; class Betaproteobacteria; order Burkholderiales; family Burkholderiaceae; genus Paraburkholderia; species Paraburkholderia sp. SIMBA_054. The sequence continues at coordinate 54,032 of NZ_JAWRXV010000009.1, forward strand.
TACGATCAGCAGAACCCGTTTGCCCGCATCCTGCGCGACGAATTGCCGTCTATCCGCATCTATGAGGACGAGCACACCGTTGCGATGATGGACATCATGCCGCAGGCCGAAGGCCACGTACTGGTTCTGCCGAAAGAGCCCGCCGCCGAACTGTTCGAATTGTCGGAAGACGCGGCGGCCGCTGCGATTCGCACCGCGCGCAAGGTCGCGATTGCCGTGAAAGCCGCGCTCAACCCGCCGGGAATGATGATCGCGCAACTGAACGGCGCGGCGTCCGGCCAGACCGTGCCGCATGTGCACTTTCACGTGATTCCGCGTCACGACGGCATTCCGTTGAAGATTCACGCGGCCGAGCGCGCCGATCTCGACGAGCTGCGCGTGCTGGCCGGGCGCATCAAGGCAGAGCTGGACAAACCCGCGTCCGCCTGAGCCGCTAACTGTATAGGTATAAGCCGGGTCAGCCCGGCCGACGAAACTCGTTCTCGACCCACGACGCTGCGCTCGCCCTGCTGAGCTTGAAGTTCGGCCCGACCTTCACTTGCGCGAGTTGCTCGCCGAAGGAATCGAACGCGGTGAGCAATGCATAGGGATCGTCCTCGTCGGGGACGATATCGAGCGTGACTTCGATAGTGGCGTCGCCGGACTCCACCGCCATCCGCTTGTGCAACTGCGCGTGCAGTTGCTGTTCATGCCGGCGCAAGACTTCCGAAGCCGTCTTCACGAGCGTGTTGAATGCGTTGGTGTCCAGCGGCTTCGGATTCTTCTTGTCGCGGCCCATCGTCCACGGCCCGACCAGCGCAGGCTCGGCCTCGCCGTCCTTGATCATCTCGACAGCCCAGCCGTCGTCGTCTTCGTTCTTTTTGACGCGTGCGGTCCAGCCGTTGTCGCGCCACAGACGGTCTTCATGCAGGGCTTCGGACGCGTTGCCGGCGTCGGGTTCGGTGAGAGGCGTATCGGTCATTGCAGAGAGGGTTCGGGTTCGTCGGGCGCCGCATCGAGTCTGCGGCGCGAAACCCCCATTTTACCCAGGCGCGCCGCCGCAAAATCGGGTAGACGCACGCCTATAACCAATGGACAACAAAAGATGCCTTATCGTGCGAATATGAAAAGGTTCAATCTAACTAGATATCGATTTACGAAATAATCCATTGACCATTATTCAACCGAACGATTTCTATTTGACTAAAGGCAAAAAAAAGCGGCCCGAAGGCCGCATAAAAACAGATGAAAAAGACAACCCTTGGTCAAGGGGTAAGCCGAATTGTATAAGTAGCATCCGGTGCCGACGAGACCACTGGATGGAAGAGTACCTTTCCAAAAATCGCACTAATCAAGGCTTGCAAAAGCCCACGGAAACGGTTTTCAACGGGTTAACCCGGCTGACTTCTGGCTGTCACCGTCGCGCTACTGCAACAATGCGACAATTGACAGCACCTCATCCGGCACACGTCGAATTCAAAAAATCCTTTAAAACCAAAATACTTAGCGACGTTAATCCGTCTATTCCGTTTTTCGGAAAGCATTGTTGCGCCAGACGAAAGTAAGCCCGGGAGTATCGGTAATACACTTCGCTCCGGATCGACGGCACGCATTGCAGTGCGTGTTCCGTATTACGGTCTCCACGCAAAGTCTCGGAGTAATAAAGCATGAAAAAAACCCTTATCGTCGCGGGCATTCTCGGCGCCTTCGCAGCAACGGCGCACGCGCAAAGCAGCGTTACCCTGTACGGCACGCTGGACGCAGGCCTCATCTACACGAACAACCAGGCTGGCCACAGCAACTGGCAACAAGGCAGCGGCTCGGTTTCGGACACGTACTTCGGCCTGCGCGGCAGCGAAGACCTCGGTAACGGCCTGCACGCCATCTTCACGTTGGAAAGCGGCTTCAACCTGAACAACGGCAGCCTCAAGGAAAACAACACGCTGTTCAACCGTCAGGCGTACGTCGGTCTGCAAAGCAACCAGTACGGCACGGTGACCCTCGGCCGTCAGTATGACTCCATGGTCGACTACCTCGCGCCGCTGTCGGCAGCGGGCTCGGGCTTCGGCAACAACCTGGCCGGCCACCCGTTCGACAACGACAACCTCGACAACTCGTTCTCGATCAAGAACTCGGTCAAGTACGCGAGCCCGAACTACGCAGGCCTGCAGTTCGGCGGCCTGTATGGCTTCTCGAACGAAGCTAACGGCTTCGCCGACAACCGGGCATGGAGCGCAGGCGCTTCGTACAAGAACGGTCCGCTGAACGTCGCAGCCGCTTACCTGCAACTGAACAACTCGGGCAGCAACAACACGAACGGCGCGATCTCGGCAGGTGCGGGCGGCGCAGCGCAACTGGCCGCGCAAACGCAACGCACGTACGGCGTCGGCGCGAACTACACGTACGGCCCGGCGACCGTCGGCCTCGTGTACACGCACTCGCAACTGGACAACCTGCAGAGCGCGAATGTCGGCGGCACGTTCATCAACGGTATCTCGGGCACGAACCTGCACCTGGACAACTATGAAGTCAACGGCCGCTACGCGCTGACGCCGGCGCTGAGCCTGGCAGCTGCGTACACGTTCACGGACGGCAAGGTTTCGGGTTCGAACGGCGACGGCTCGCCGAAGTGGCACACGGTTTCGCTGCAAGGCGACTACTCGCTGAGCAAGCGCACCGACGTGTACCTGGAAGGCGTGTACCAGCACGCTTCGGGCGAACTCGGCAACTTCGGCGCGAACGTCGCAGCGATCAACACGCTGACGCCGTCGTCGACGCAAAACCAGACGGCTGTGGCTGTCGGCCTGCGTCACCGCTTCTAAGCTGCCTATCGACGACGCCACAGGCGGCCGGATCGGATGACGATCCGCACCGGCTGCCGGTGTCTTCCGTGAAAAACGCGCGCGTGCTGTCTGACGCGCGCGTTTTTTTATGCTCGATGCGGGCACGTGCACGCACACGCGAACGCCTTGACACACTTGTTGACACTTTTATTTCGGTTTACTAATGATTTGATTCTGTCTGTCGTTAAATGCTTAAACGCGCCAGAGATTTCTGACAGAACGAGCGCGATTCAAAAACAAAATTGGAGAGCATATGACGACGATCAGACAGGCGAGCGTGCTCGCCCTGATGCTGGCGGCCAGTTCGGCCGCGCACGCGGGACTCGATTGCAGCGGCTCGCGTGGCGGCTGGCGAGTGCAGTCTTCGGATAGCTGGACAGGCAGTGACAAGCTCAAGCATTTCGCCGTATCGGCGCCATTCGGCGCGCTGGGCGCGTACCTCGCGCGCGACACGCAACATCCCGTCGTCTACGGGACGCTGATCGGCACCGTGCCGGGCCTCGCGAAAGAAGTGTTCGACGGCACTTGCCGCACCGACGGCTTCTCCTACAAGGACCTTGCAGCCGACGCGCTCGGTGCGCTGACGGGCGCGGCGCTGACGCACTGGGCGATCATGTACCAGCGCACGGCGCGCGGCACGACGCTCGGACTCGCGTACAGGAATCGCTTCTAGACGGCGCTCCCCACGATCCGCGATCCGCTTCGAATTAATTTCTAACACGATGTGCATGCGCATCCCGCTTGCGTCGGTATACTTCGGCCGGAGCCGTTTTTGCAGTCGTTAACATTTCATTCGAAGTTCAGTCACCGAATGAGCGTGGCGGCGCAAGCGGTTTCGTCGCGAAGCCTTGCGCTTCGCTTGCGCCCACGTACCCCGCAGCACGGAGACGCCGACGACACAATCATGAAACGACTCATCCTTCTTGCTCCCATCGCCATCCTCGCCGCGTGTGGCTCGTCGCGCGGCCCCGACGCCAGCGCCTCTGCCGAACCGATGGTCTATGCATCGTCAGCGCGACCCGCGTCGGATATCGCGCGCTGTCTCGACAGCCGTCTGTCGCGCGTGCATGTATCGAAGAACAACGGCGTGACCGATCTGACCGTTGGCTCATCGTCGAACGGTTCGTACTTCATCACGCTGACACCTTCGAACGGCGGCTGCGTCATCAAGGTCATACGCGGCTCGGGCGACGATCCGCCCGAAGAGGAAATGCGCTTTGCGATCGCACGTTGCACGACCTGATGTGTAAGTCTTCGTAACGGCACGACCTGTTGTCATGGCCCGCGCATGTCGCGGGCTATTTTTTTGCCTGTGCTTCTGCAAGAATGGCCGCCCGCGTTTTACCGCGACCTTCATCGTCGCGCGACTTCAATGGCATCGAGCAAGGCACATCACGCGACAGGCTGGGCGGCCGGCGTCATCGCGGCAGCGCTGGCCGCGCGTCATGGATGGCAAGGTCCATTTCACGTATGGGCGTGGCTCGCTTTCGTGGCGGGCGTCGCGGGCGCGACTGCGCCAGACTGGCTCGAAGTGGCATGGTGGTCGCGCCGCAAGCGTCTGTGGATCACGCATCGCACGGCCACGCATTGGGGAATCGGCTGGCTCGCGGCGCTGTTCTTCTCATGGCACACAATGCCGCATCATCCCGCAGCCGCTGTCGCGTTTGGCTTTGCATGCGGTGGCGTGATGCATTTGCTAGCCGACTGGCCGAATCCGCTCGGTGTGCCGTGGATTCTTGGTCGTCACTCGTTGAAGCTCTGGAACAGCGGGCATTGCGATCTGATCGTCGTCGCCGCGTCCTGGGTAGGAGCGTGGTTTGTCGTCTCGCATGTCTGGATGGCGGCCGCCGCCCCATTGACGTTGTTAAGACAACTGCTCTAGCCATCCGATCCGCGACAGATCGCTCATCAGAAGCACGTCCGTTAACTCATCGCCAGCGCGTCGATAGGCGTGCAACAGATCCGTATAATGGCGACCCGCGACGGCAGCAGCACGCACTCGATGCCTGCCGTCCGCCCCTGCATATCCCGAATTCAAAACGCCTGCTCAAGACAGGTCGACGCCTGAGAGGAAAGCCGCGTGGAAAATCTTTTCCAATCTGTGAACGCATTCTTTGCCTTCATTGCACCCATCTCGGATTTCCTCTGGGACTTTCCCACCAACTTCAAAGCCTGGTCGCAGATTCCCGTGCTCGGGCAATTCCCGTTCGCGATTCTTCTGCTGGTCGGCGTCGGCATCCACTTCTCGATCCGCACACGCTTCATCCAGACGATGAACGTCGGCAAGATCGTGCGCATCATGTTGCGCCGGCAGTCGTCGAATACGGGCGTCAGCGCGCTCGCGTCGTTCATGCTCGGACTGGCGATGCGCGCGGGGCCGGGCAATATCGTCGGCATCACGGGCGCGATTTCCGTCGGCGGGCCGGGCGCGTTGTTCTGGATGTGGGTCGCCGCGTTCTTCGGCATGGCGACGGCCTTCATGGAATCCACGCTCGCGCAGCTTTTCAAGGAAAAAAAGCACGACGAGTTCGTCGGCGGGCTGCCGTTCTATGGACGGCGCGTACTCGGCGACCGGCGCATCGTCGGCACGTTTCTGTCGCTGGTGTTTATCGTGTATGCGCTGTTCAATGTGCCGCCACAAACCTTCAACGTCTTCACCGCGATCGGCACGATCGCCGATACCGTCACGGGCACGCATCTCGCCCGCCAGTCGACGGTGTACTACGCGATCGCGGCATGCCTGATCGTCGCGTGTTCGTTCATCATCATGGGCGGCATCCGCCGCGTGACCGCGTACACCGACGTGCTCGTCCCCATCAAGGCCGCGCTGTTCTGCCTGATGTCGCTGGTCATCATCGCGATCAACCTGCCGCTGATTCCGTACTTCTTTCACGAGGTGATCGTCGGTGCATTCGCGCCGCATGCGCTGTTCGGCGGCGCGATCGGCACTGCGCTTGCGCAAGGCGTCAAGCGCGGGCTGATGTCGAACGAAGCGGGACAAGGCACGATCACGATGGCGGCCGCGATCGCCGATAACGATCACCCGTGCGAACAGGGCTTCGTGCAAAGTCTTGGCGTGTTTTTCGACACGATGGTCATCTGCACGATGACGGGCTTTATCGTCGTGATGGCGCATGTGTGGACGGGCACCGTCGACGGTCAGGCGTGGGAATCGGTACGTGCGTCGAAGATCACGGTCTATCTGGCTTCAGTGCAAACGCTCGTGCCCGCGTCGGTCGCGCAGGCCGTCAAGATCGTGATGTGCGTGTGTTACGGCCTGTTCGCCTTTACCACGCTGCTAGGGATGATTTCGTTCGCCGAGATTTCGGCGAATTTCATTTCGCGCAGCCGCGCTTTCATCACGGGCATTCGTGTGGTGGGCTCGCTGGTGTTCGTGCCGTTCGGCGCGCTGACCGTGCTGGCCGGACTCGAACTGCCCAATCTCTGGGCGCTGTCCGATCTGATGAACATCGTGATGGTACTGCTCAACGTGCCGATCGTGCTGGTCGGGCAACGCCTCGTCTACAAGGCGCTCGCGCACTATCGCGCGACGCGCGGCGGCCCGTTCGTGTCGGAACAGATCGGCGTGCGCACTGAATACTGGACGGCCGATCAACGCAACGGCATTGGCCAGCATGTGGATGCACAAAAGGAACGCGTCGGCAGCTAACTGGCGGCTTCGCTCACACGACGTTTTTCTCGACGATCGGCCGGTTCTCCAGCACGCGCGCAAAGCCGAGTGAAGAGAGATCGAGCGTCACATACTGGTCGTGCAAGATGAGTTCGCTGACACCGCGCCCCGTCGCGGGTCCTTGCTGCAACCCGTGGCCGCTGAACCCGTTGGCGAAGATGCAATTGTCGACATCCGGGTGATGACCAATGATCGCGTTCTGATCCAGCACGTTGTATTCGTAGTAGCCGGACCAGCAATGCTCGACGCGCAGCGCCTCGAATTGCGGCACGCGATGTGCGAGCGTCGGCCAGATCACGTCGTCGAACAATGCGTGATCGACTTCGTCGAGCGGCAGGTCGTCGGGATCGTTGTTGGGCGACGGCGACGTGCCGCAGATATACGACGTGCCTTCGGGACGAAAGTACACGCCCGTCGGATCGATCAGCAACGGAGCGCGTTCAAGTTTCGCTGGCGAGCTGACGTTGAAAATGCTGCGGCGTCGCGCGAACACAGGCAGCTCGATACCCGCCATCGACGCTACCCGCCGCGCCCACGCGCCCGCCGCATTCACGACGACATCGCAAGGAAAAGTCTCGCCGCGTGAAGTCACGACATGCGTGACGCGCCGCCCTTCGCGATGCAGCGCCGTCACGTCATCGGCAACATAGCGCGCGCCGAGCGCCTGCGCTTTCTTGCGCAACGCCTGCACGAGCCCGTAGCCGTCGAACCAGCCCTCGCCCGTCTCACCGAATGCGCCCGCGCTCAGGTCGTCGGTGTTGAGCCACGGAAAGCGCGCGACCAATGTCGTCTTGTCGAGCAACGTGATGTCGGCGCCGAGACGCTTTTGCAGCGCATGATTCTCGCGCAGCGTCGCTTCGCCCGAAGGCGTCGCGAGAAAGAGATAACCGCCTTCGTGCAGATCGATGGAAGGCTTCGCGCCGTCGATCTCCAGACGCTCGCCAATGGTTCGCAGAAACTCGATGCCGAACAGCGACATCTGAATGGAGAGCGGCGTGGAAAACTGCTGCCGGATCGACGCCGCCGACAACGCCGACGACGAGCGCGCATAAGTCGGATCGCGCTCGATCACGGTGACGCTGACCGTCGGGTCCGACAAACGCAAGAAATACGCGATCGAACTGCCGATCACGCCTCCACCGACAACGACGACTTTCGAACTCACAGGCCACTCCAGACGAAGCGGGTCGGCGGGCAACGAATGCCCGCGACAGGTTGGAAACGTTAAGCGGGTTGATCGAAGAAAGCGCGGCGCGTCACGAACTGCAAAGCCCGAGCACGCCGCGCCGAAGCATCAGCCGATATTAAAGTCGATGCCTTGCGCCAGCGGCAGCGCCGACGAATAGTTGACGGTGTTCGTCGCACGCCGCATGTACGCCTTCCACGCGTCCGAGCCAGACTCGCGACCACCGCCCGTTTCCTTCTCGCCGCCGAACGCGCCGCCGATTTCCGCGCCGCTCGGCCCGATGTTCACATTCGCGATGCCGCAATCACTGCCCGAATCCGAGGTGAAGCGCTCGGCTTCGCGCAGGTCGGTCGTGAATACGCACGACGACAGACCATGATGGGCAGCGTTGTTCGCCGCGATTGCGTCGTTGAAATCCGAGTAACGCAGCACGTAGAGAATCGGCGCGAAGGTTTCCTTCAGTACGACGCCCGTTTGCGACGGCATTTCGACCAGCGCGGGGCGCACGTAGTAGCCGTTTTCATAGCCCTTCACTTCGACGCGTTCGCCACCGAACACCTTGCCGCCTTCCGCCGCCGCCTGTTGCAGCGATTCCTGCATGCGCGCGAACGACTGCTTGTCGATCAGCGGTCCCATCAGCGTGCCCTTTTCGAGCGGATTGCCGATCGGCACCTTTGCATAGAGCTGCTTCAGACGCTCGACCGTTTGCTCGTACACGCTGTCGTGCACGAACAGACGCCGCAGCGAGGTGCAGCGCTGCCCCGCAGTGCCGACCGCCGAGAACAGGATGCCGCGCAGCGCCAGTTCCTGGTCAGCCGTCTGCGCGACGATGCCCGCGTTGTTGCCCCCGAGTTCGAGCAGCGACCGGCCGAAGCGCTTCGCCACTTCGACGCCGACCGTGCGGCCCATTTCCGTGCTGCCCGTCGCGCTGACGATCGACGCACGCGGGTCCGCGACCAGCTTCGCGCCGACATCGCGCCCGCCGTTGACGACGGCCGTGAGGCCTGCCGGCGCATCGCCGAATTCCTTCAGCGCTTCGTTGAGAATCTGGTTGACGGCGAGCGCCGTCAGCGGCGTTTTCTCCGACGGCTTCCAGACCACGGCATTGCCGCACACGAGCGCGAGTGCCGCATTCCACGACCACACGGCCGCCGGGAAATTGAACGCCGAGATCACGACGCAGGTGCCCATGGGGTGCCACGATTCGGCCATCCGGTGGCCGGGGCGCTCCGATGCGATCGTGAGACCGTACAGCTGGCGCGACAGGCCGACCGCGAAATCGCAGATGTCGATCATTTCCTGCACTTCGCCGAGGCCTTCCTGCAGGATCTTGCCCGTCTCCAGCGTGATGATGCTGCCGAGCGCCTGCTTCTTCTCGCGCAGACGCTGGCCAAGCAGGCGCACGAGCTCGCCGCGGCGCGGCGCGGGCACGTTGCGCCATTGCTCGAATGCCTGTTTCGCGTTGGCCAGCACCGTATCGACTTGCGCCGTCGACTGGCTGGCCACGCGGCCAATGAGTTCGCCCGTGATGGGCGAATGGACGGCGATGTCGCCCGCTTGCGCTGCGTCTGCAATGCCGAGATCGGCAAGGATGCTCGATGCGTTCATCTGGATTCCCTTGATTTCCGATACGAAACAAAAGTAAGTTCGGAAACTATACACGCCGTCAATTGTGGCGACAAGCGGCGTTGCGACATGAACTTGCGCGAACCGGTGAAACGCCGAAAAGAGGGGAAAATGAGGGTTTTCCCGAGTTTGTACGCGTGAAGCTTTTCAGCGCGATGCATCATCGTGCACACTCTGCGGGTGCGTTTCAGATCGGAAATCCGCTTGCTTGCATAACCCGCCGCCCCGCCCGCGCGGCGGTCCGCAAACAGGCCGATGTTATGATCGGAAACACTGAAAGCATCACGCTGCATAGTCATTTACGCCCATGGATACCTCGCTCACCAAGTCGCCGGAAAGCTCGACGTCGGACCTCGGCCGCCGCGTGCGCGCCGCGCGGCTCGCGCACGACCTCACGCTCGAAACGGCCAGCCGCCTGTGCGGCGTATCGCGCTCCACGCTGTCGAAGATCGAAAACGGCCTGATGTCGCCGACCTTCGACGTGCTGCAAAAAATCGTCGTAGGTCTGAAGATCGATCTGGGCGAACTGTTCGGCTCGACGCCGAAAGTCAACGCGAGCGGCCGACGCGCGCTCACGCGCAAGGACGCGGGCCAGCGTCACGCGTATCGCGGCTACCAGATGGAATTGCTGGCGACGGACCTCGCGCACAAGGTGATGCTGCCGTTTCGGATCCGCATCACCGCGCACACGCTCGACGCATTCGACGATTGGGGCCGCCACGAAGGCGAAGAATTTCTGTATGTGATCAGCGGCAGCGTGTGCCTGTATTCGGAGCTGTATGCGCCGACGCATCTGAACGCGGGCGACAGTCTCTATTTCGACAGCCGTACGGGGCATGCCGCCGTCTCGACGAGCGAAGAGGACGCGGAAGTGTTGTGGATGGCGACTAGTGCTGATCTGCCGGTTGCTGGTGGCGGCAGCGCGTCGAAGAAATAGCGCGCATTTGTTTTGCGCTCGCGTCCGCGGTTTGCGTCTGTGCTCGAATCCGCGGTTTGCGTCTTTGCTGGCATCCGCGTGATGCCTTCGTGCTTCAAGCGTTGCCCCTGTGCGGGGCGGCACCTACTTTTCTTTGCCGCCGCAAAGAAAAGTAGGCAAAAGAAAGCGGCTCACACCGCCAGCTCTTGTATTTGCCTGAGGGCCCCCGAAGGGTCTTACGCTTCACACGGCAATCACGTGACCCATGTTCGTTGCCAACGCTCTTGCGGTGCGCCTCACCCGCTTCACGCACCCGCGCTGCATCATGCCGTGCCAGATATCCCACGGCCGTCCAGGTGGCAAACTGTGTGTCGGCCACTTGTGCTCCGCACGTCTCACTCCGAACCGATAGCGCACGCGCTCCACCCTGTAAGAGCGCCAGGCGATACGACGCGACAACCTACACACAGTTTGCCACCTGGGCGGCACATACCATTCGCTGCCGTTCGCCCGTGCGCGGGTGTTTGAAGTGGGTGAGGCATTCATTCAAAGCGTTGGCAACGAGCACCAGCCAAGGCACTACCGTGTGAAGCGTGGGGACGTTGGGCGCCCGTGGATAAGAACACGGGCTGGCGGTGTTAGCCGCTTTCTTTTGCCTACTTTTCTTTGCGGCGGCAAAGAAAAGTAGGTGCCGCCCCGCACAGGGGCAACGCGTGAAGTGGTAAGTCATATCGCGGATGCCAGTGAAAACCCAAGCAAACCACACCGCTTGCGCAGCAAAAACCAAAAACCAAAAACGCCAATTCAACCCACCGACCGCGCCTGCGCAAGCGCACTAAGATTCCCTTCACCGAAACCATGATGCCCTTTGCGCTGCACGATTTCGAAGAAGATATCGCCTTCGCGCCGCCGCACGAACGTCTGAAAGAACAACAACGGCACACCATCCGCGCCAATCTCCCCATCGACCAGAATCCGGCCGCGCCTCAGGCGCTCGATATCGAGCCCATGCCCCGGCAGACGCGTACCAATCTGCTCGTAATAGGCGGGCGGCGGCTCGACCAGCTCGATGCCGTTAGCGAGCAGTTGGTCGACGCAGGCAAAGATATCCTCGGTAGCGAGCGCGATGTGCTGCACGCCTTCGCCCGGATGATCGGGCAGATATTCATGCATCAGGCTCGTGCGGCGCGTGCCTTCCTCGTACAGCGGAATGCGGATCGCACCGCACGGCGACACCATCACGCGCGATTCCGCCGACACATGCCAGTTCGCATGCAGCTCGTGAATCTCACGAAAGTTGAGCAGCTCGCGATAGAAGTCGATCCATTCCTGCATGCGGCCCGCGCCGACCGTTTGCGTCAGGTGATCGACGGCGATGAGCCCCGTGCCTGCGTGGCTCAGATCGGCCTGCGCGGTGCTCGGCTCGATGGGGCGAAAGTCGATGTCGAAGATCGAGATGTCGCCGAGGCCGCCCTTCTGGCCGCCGCGTCCACGCCAGCGGTCGACGAAATAGATATGTGAATCGCCGATGCCCTGAATGGCGGGAATCGTGAGCTCGCCTTTGCCGATCCGCTCACCTTCGAACGACCACGCGCCGAGTTCGGTCGCGCGGTCATAAGCACGCTGCGCATCGGCGACGCGAATGCCGATCGCGCAAATGCCCACGCCATATTCTTCCGCATAACGCTCGGCAAACGAATCCGGCTCGGCATTCAGCAGGAAATTCATATCGGCCTGACGGAACAGCGTCACGTCCTTGCTGATGTGGCGCGCGATCGGCTTGAAGCCGAGCTTCACGAAGGTGTCGGCGAGCGTATGCGGATGGCGCGCGGCAAACTCGACGAACTCGATGCCGGCCGTGCCGAGCGGATTGTGCTCCGGGTCCGCAACGGCCTTGAGCGCGTCGGCAGGGGTCGGCAGGTCGCTGGGCATGTGCATCTCCATGAATCGTGCTGTTTCAACTCGGCAAGCGCGCGGATCGGGGCGCCGCGCACCGTGTTTTACACCGTGCAGCGCCACTCGTGCAACCTCGATTTTGTACTAATCGGTTCAAAGATGCACCTTCCTGCGTGACGTTCCCGAGGCTTTGTCCCCTTGTGGCTTCGCGGCGCGCTTTGTTGCACCATGGCTCGCGTCGCGCTTTACGTCAACACCCGCGTCAACACCGACGTCCACTTTGGCGTCACTCCCGGCGTCGCGCTTCGCGCGGCTCCTCGCCGAGGTCTTACCCCGCCCCTCTTCCGCACGCGCCTGCACATGGCGCGCGAGCCGCTCGCGCGCGACCTTGCGTACGGCATCGATCAGCGCGCGGCCGACGGGCGTTGGCTGCGTGTCCGAGCGCAGGATCAGACCGACGGGTTCCTCCGTGCCCGCGACGGGCAACGGCAATGGGACCAGCAAGCCGTGCGCCAGTTCGTACTCGATTGCGCTGCGCGGCACGAACCACACGGCGTCGTTCTCGAGCGCGAGTGCACGCCCCACCGACACCGACAGCACCTCGATGAACGACGACAGCGGCGGCACGGCCCACGCGCGCAGCAGACTTTCCGCCGACTGCCGGATCAGCGTCCCATACGGCGGCACGACGACGGAAAACTCCAGCAGGCGCGTGGGGGACGACAGCGCGCCCGACGCCAGCGCATGCCCCGCGCGCACCACGGCGATGAGGGGCTCGCTATACAGCTGCTCGAACGTCAGCCCCACCATGCGCTCGGGGTCGGCCAGCCTGCCCACGGCGAACTCGATCGCGCCCGCCTTCAGACGCTCCAGCAGTTCAGTGTTCGAACCCGTCTTGAGCCGCACGATCGCGTTCGGCCACTGCTCGCCGAACAGGCGCATCACGGGCGGCACGAGCGACGTCGCGACGGTCGGCAGCACGCCGATATCGAGCGTCGCGGCAGCCTCGCCTTCCACGCGCGCGAGCAGATCGACGCCCTGCCGCAGCGCGCTCACGCAGGCGCTGGCGTGCGGCATGAAGAGCTGGCCTTCGCGCGTCGGCACGGCGCCGTGCCGGCCGCGCTCGAACAGGCGCACGCCGAGAATCTCTTCCAGTTCGGCCACCGTCTTCGACACGGCAGGCTGCGTGATCGACAGGCTCTCCGCCGCCTTCTGCACGCCGCCAAACTGCGCGACGGCAAGAAAGCACTGCAGATGCCGGAATTTGACACGACTGTCCGCGAGGCTGCGTTGCATAACGAATCGTTATACGAGATGGGAAAAAACGTCATTTTGCATAACTTCTCGGCTTCTATAAAGTCACGTCATCCACTAGCCAAAATCGAATCCCCCAAGGAGACACCTGATGGACGATTCCATTCTGAGTCCGCGCGACTTCCCCTCGCATCCCGCCTATGTCCATTCGCCGTATGGATCGTCCGTCAAGCGCGGCCCGACGCGCCCGCTGATTCCGCTGAAAGAGCGCCTGCGCGACCAGCGCGTGCCCGTCTACGGCGCGGAAGACCTCGGCGCGCTCGACAACGACCTGACGCGCAATGCCGCGAAAAACGGCGAGCCGCTCGGCGAACGCATCATCGTGACGGGCCGCGTGCTCGACGAAGGCGGCCGCCCGGTGCGCAACACGCTGGTCGAAGTGTGGCAGGCGAATGCTGCCGGCCGTTATGTGCACAAGAACGACCAGCACGACGCGCCGCTCGATCCGAACTTCCTCGGCGCGGGCCGCTGCCTGACCGACAACGAAGGCCGCTACCGCTTCATGACGATCAAGCCCGGTGCGTATCCGTGGGGCAATCACCCGAACGCGTGGCGTCCGAACCACATCCACTTCTCGCTGTTCGGCGACTACTTCGGCTCGCGTCTCGTCACGCAGATGTATTTCCCCGGCGATCCGCTGCTCCAGTACGACCCGATCTTCCAGGGCACGCCGGAAGGCGCGCGCGACCGTCTGATCTCGCGCTTCACGCTGGACGTGACCCAGGAAAACTACGCGCTCGGCTATGAATTCGACATCGTGCTGCGCGGCCCGAACGAAACTCCGATGGAGCGCTGATCATGACGACGCTTAAGCAAACCCCTTCGCAGACGGTCGGACCGTACTTCGCATACGGCCTGTGCCCCGAGCAATACAATTTCGATCTGAAGAGCCTGTTCACGAACGTTCTCGCCGACCGCGAGGCAGCGGGCGAGCACATCACGCTGGTCGGCCAGGTGTTCGACGCCGACGGCGCGGTGATCGGCGACGCGATGATCGAAGTGCAGCAGGTGGACAGCGACGGACGCTATCCGCAGTCGCGCGAAGAAGTGGCGAAGACGGGCTTTCGCGGCTTTGCGCGCTTCGGCACGGGCACGGACCCGCAGAAGCGCTTCATCATCGAGACAGTGAAACCGGGGCGCGCGTCGCCTGACGAAGCGCCGCATCTGAACGTGATCGTGACGATGCGCGGCATGCTGCTGCACACGTTCACACGCGTCTACTTCGACGACGAAGCCGCCGCGAACGACAAGGACCCCGTGCTCGCGAGCGTGCCCGCCGAGCGCCGCGCAACGCTTGTCGCAAAGCGCGAAACGAATGGCGGCAAAGCGGTCTATCGCTTCGACATCCACATGCAAGGCCCGAAGGAAACGGTGTTCTTCGACCTGTGATGCGATGCACGGCGTGCGACCTCGCATGCATTCGATGCAAGGGTTCATCGCCTGTTCACAAATGAACGTTAGGATGCGTTGCGCGAGTCAAATCGCGCAACGAAACTCCGAGCAGTTTTTGGATGCCCGCTTTGATGCGGGCTTTTTTTCGTCTGCGTTTCGTGGCGCTGCGCCGTGGGTCAACTGCGGTAATCCGAAACCGAATTATCGATCAACCGCAAAGCCGATTCCCACGCCAGCTCCGCGATGCCTTCTTCATCGTCGCGTGCGAACTGGCTAGCCGTGAGCTTGCGCACATGCTCGGGCGGCAGCGTCAATTCCGCATTGCCCGCGAGCGCGTCGATCTGGATCTGACACGCACGTTCGAGGAAGTAAATCTCCTGAAACGCCGTTGCCGCCGACTTGCCACCCGCCAGCAGGCCGTGATTGCGCAGGATCATTGCGTTGCACGATCCGAGATCGGCGACGAGGCGCTCCCGCTCGCCGAGATCGAGCGCAATGCCTTCGTAGTCGTGATACGCGAGCGCGCCGTAGAACTTCAGCGCGTGCTGGCTGATCGGCAGCAAGCCGTGCTTTTGCGCCGACACGGCCGAGCCGGCCGACGTATGCGTGTGAATCACGAAGTGCATGTCGGGACGCGCAGTATGCACAGCCGAATGGATCGTGAAGCCCGCCGCATTCACGCGATACTGCTTCGGATCGGCAGCGACCTTGTCCGCCGCTTCAACGACGCGTCCGTCGCGATCGATTTTCACGAGATCCGACGCGCGCATCTCGTGAAAGAGCACGCCATAGCGGTTGATCAGAAAGTGATGCTCGGGACCGGGCACGCGCGCGGTGATGTGCGTGTCGATCAGATCGGTCATGCGGAAATGCGCGATCAGCCGATACAGCGCGGCAAGCTCACAGCGCGTCGCCCATTCTTCGCTGCTATATCCAGCCGGTTGCGGAATCGTGTCGGACATGGCGGTGCCTCCATGAAAACAGTCGCGCGGCGCTGCGCAGGAAAGCGGAAACGAGAAGGCAAAAAACAATAGAAGCGCCCGCGAATGCGGCGCTCAGACGCGGAAATGCTCGATGTCCTGACCAGCGTTGATGGCGCGCGTGAGCCAGTCGGGGCGGTCGCCCTTACCGTCCCATTCGTGCCCGAACGCGTCGCGGTATTTCGGCACGGCGGCATCGGCGATCAGCGCCTCTTCGAGCGCTTCAAGCGTAATGCCAAATTCATCCATGCGGCGACGGATCCACAAGACCAGCCGCTCACGAGCTTGACCGTCGAGGTCGAGCGTCCGATGTTCCTCTCGCTCTTTCATAACGTGCCGATAACGTATCGAATTACGCGGCCAATAAGCACGCGTTAAATAGATTATTGGCTTCGCACTTGCAGCGAAGCCTTAATACGGATCCACCAACTTCTGCCGAATGAAGTTGTCAGCGCGTTCCGACAGATTGAATGGCGGCGAAAAACCCGCATGGTGCGTACTGGAATTCGCCATGAACCTTGAAGAGCCAAGGTCGCTTCCCTGATTTCTCGGGATTCTAGCATTCATTCCCGCGTGTGCGCGTCAGACGCGGTGCTTTGATAGCTGCGGAAAGCGGCATGGGCTCTACGTTTGCGATGGTCGGACCATAAGCATGCTACTTTTTCCCAGGCTCCTGATCGATCGCGCTCGACGACTTCACGCGCGCGCGCAATTCGAATTTCTGGATCTTGCCCGTCGAGGTTTTTGGCAATTCGCCGAAGAAGACCGCTTTAGGCAATTTGAATCCGGCGAGCAATTGACGGCAATGCGAAATGATTTCCTCGGCGCTCGCGTCCGCGCCATCCTTCAGTTCGACGAATGCGCACGGCACCTCGCCCCATTTTGCGTCCGGCATCGCGACCACGGCGGCCACCGACACGGCCGGATGACGGTACAGCGCATCCTCGATCTCGATGCTCGAAATGTTCTCGCCGCCGGAAATGATGATGTCCTTGCTGCGGTCCTTGATGCGCACATAGCCGTCTGCGGTAATCACGCCGAGATCGCCCGTATGGAACCAGCCGCCGCGGAACGCGGCCTCAGTGGCGCGCTCGTTCTTCAGATAGCCCTTCATGCAGATATTGCCGCGAAACATCAGCTCGCCGATCGTCTCGCCGTCGCGTGGCACGGGTTCGAGCGTATCGGGGTCGAGCACGTCGACGGCCGCCTGCAAGTGGTAGCGCACGCCCTGGCGCGCGTTGAGCCGCGCGCGTTCGTCGTCGTCGAGCGCGTCCCATGCGTCCTGCTTCGCGCAGACGGAGGCGGGCCCATACACTTCCGTCAAGCCGTACACGTGCGTCAGATCGAAACCGATCGACTTCATGCGGGCAATCACAGCAGGCGACGGCGCCGCGCCCGCAACCATCGTCGACACGCGGTGCGCAATGCCGTCGCGCCATTCGGCAGGCGCATTCGCCAGCGCGCTTTGCACGATGGGCGCGCCGCAATAGTGCGTGATGCGCTCGCGGCGAATCAGATCGAATACGAGCTTTGGATCGAATTTGCGCAGGCACACGTTGACGCCCGCGCGCGCCGCGACCGTCCATGGAAAACACCAGCCGTTGCAGTGAAAGAGCGGTAATGTCCACAGATACACCGCATGCTTCGGCATATCCCATTCGAGGATATTGCTGAGCGCGTTCAGATAGGCGCCGCGATGGTGATAGACGACGCCCTTCGGCTCGCCCGTCGTGCCCGACGTGTAATTGAGCGCGATGGCGTCCCATTCGTCGGCGGGCGGCGTCCATGCGAACTGCGGATCGCCCTCTTGCAGGAAAGCTTCGTAGTCGGTCGCATTTGGAAAATGACGAGTATCGGCGGGCTGCGCATCGCTGACACTGATAATGCGCAATTGCGGAAACTCGCGCGCGGCGCGCAGCGCAAGCTCTCCATATTCGCTATCGACGATCAGCGCTTTCGCCTCGCCGTGCCGCAACATGTACAGGATCGACGCGGCATCGAGCCGGGTATTCAGCGTATTGAGCACGGCGCCCGCCATCGGCACGCCGAAATGCGCTTCGATCATCGGCGGAATGTTGGGCAGTAGCGCCGCCACGGTCTCGCCGCGCGCGACGCCCGCGCGTTGCAGCGCGCTCGCAAGACGCCGCGCGCGCTCATACGTCTCGCGCCACGTGCGGCGCACGTCGCCATGTACGACGGCCAGCCGGTCGCCATAGACTTCGGCGGCCCGCGCGATGAAATCGATTGGCGTCAGCGGAACATGATTGGCCTCGCGGCGGGCGAGTCCCGCTTCGAACATATGCGTCATGGCTGTGTCTCCTCCGAAGCGTGCGGCCCCGTCGATTCAGTTGTTTTGTGGCAATGGATTTCGGGTTCGAAACACGGTGCATTACGCATTGTGGATGCGTAATACACGTGGAAAACCGCACATGCAAAAGCGCACGTGCAAAAGCATCGCATAGATCAGCGCTGCAAAATTCCCGAGCGCAGGATTTTGTGCGAAGCCGCAATGCAGCGCCGAACGCGCGGCAGCCGCGTCGAACGCGGCCCGCGCGCACAAACCGGAAATCGGGCCTTCGCCCTTAGAACATCGCGCGCCTGAAAAGTCAGACGCGCGGCAGATCGTCGATGAATTTCTCGACGTGACCGTCCGGTACTTCGGTATCGATCCCGTCGTTGCCATCGGCGTGCGAGACCGTTTTGATCTTGGGGCCCAGCAGATTCAGGCCGCCCAGCGTGAAGAACGACCACACGGCATTGCCCGAATGAATGGCCGTCACGACGTCCGCGACTTCGACGATTTCGTGCGGCGAGAGCCATTCATTCGTTTTTGGATTGACGAGAGCCCAACGGACGTGGGTGACGCGGTCAGTCATAGGGTTAATGCGTACCGCATCGATAGCATAGGTCGCCATTTCCACCTCCATCGTCATCACCCAGGCATCGTAGCACTTATGTCTGGTTAGACGAAGCAGGCACATATCGACCCATGCAGATGGACCCATTCGAAGCGCACCGCTGCGTTGCACGGCCACGGTCCGGATGTACTCTGCGGCGCCAACCGCCGCGTGACAGCGTCAGTGCAGGGAATGACTGCATCTTCGAATGGCTTCCACTTTCTATAACGATCGTGCGTAAACTGTTCTGAAGCCGGGGTTTGCACCAATGCGGCGCGGCGCACATATCGGTCCGCGCCGAGTACTCAGCGTGCTTATGATCCACGCGCACATGCAGTACGATGGCCGCACTGACCTGCACGGAAGACGAGCCATGTCGATCGAAGTCGGGACGGCGTCGTGGACGGACGCCACGCTCATCAAATCCGGCCGCTTCTATCCGAAGGGCTGCACGAGCGCCGAGGCACGCCTGCGGTTCTATTCGAGCCAGTTTCCAATGGTCGAAGTCGATGCGTCGTACTACGCAATGCCCAGCGCGGCGACCAGCGCGTTGTGGGCCGAACGCACGCCTGAGCACTTTACGTTCAACGTCAAGGCATTCCGGCTTTTCACCGGGCATCAGACGGAGCGCAAGTTCTTCCCACCGGACATTCAGCCGCTGCTGCCGCAAAGCGATAAAACAAACCTCTACTACCGCGACGTACCGCCCGACGTCGTCGACGAGATGTGGCGGCGCTTTTTCGAAGCGCTCGAACCGCTGCGCACAGCGGGCAAGCTCGGCGCCGTGCTGTTCCAGTTCGCGCCGTGGATCTCCACCGCGCCGCGCGATAAATCACACGTGCGGCACTGCGCGGACCGGATGACGCCCTATCTGACGGCCTTCGAATTCCGCAATGCCAGTTGGCTCGACGACCGGAACCGCGAATCGACTCTCGCATTCGAGCGCGAACACGGCCTCGTGCATGTGGTGATGGATGCGCCCGAGGGCGTGCCGAACCGCGCGCATACCGTTTGGGAAGCGACGTCGCCGCAACTGGTGATCGTGCGCCTGCACGGCCGCAATGCGGAGACCTGGAGCGGCAGCACGACGGCAGCCGGCCGCTTCAATTACGACTACACCGAGCGTGAACTGGAAGAGGTCGCGGTGCCCGTGCGGGAGATCGCGAAACGCGCGGGGCGCACGCATGTCGTGTTCAACAACTGCTTTGAAGACGCTGCGCAACGCAACGCACATTCGATGATTCGCATCCTCCAGCAAGAGCGCTTTGCGTAAAGACCATCGCGGCACGCATCTTTGAATATGCAATGCATTAACGCGTTTTCCGGTTGCAATTCAGTTTGCATCGACTAGCCTCGTCTTATTCGAACCAGACAAATAGCTTTCATAATACGAAAAAGACAAAGGTGCACCGATGCTACTGACGGCTTATGTGCAGGCCAGCCAGCCGGGCCTGTTGCAGCTATGGATCGGCATGTTCGGCGTGGCCGCGCCGCCCGTGCCGCACGTTTCCATCGACCGGCAGGCGGCCGTGCCGCTCGAGCCGCCCGCGTTCTTTCCGATTCGCGATTTCAGCGTCGACGACAACGGCCAGGCCATCAATCATCAATGCGTGCTGCGCTTCAATGTGCCGGACGACTCGAGGCCACGTCAGATCCTTGTCGACGCCGGTGGCGAACAGTTCGAATTCGCCAGTACTTCGTTGCCGAAAGAAGTGCCGACGCTGATGGACGGCAGCTTCAATATCCTGTTGTCGTCGTGCTATTCGCAGCCGGAAGATATCGACGGACTGCTCGGCACGATCGTCTCGCAGATCAAGGTGCAACCGCATCTGACCGTGCTCGCGGGCGATCAGGTGTACCTCGACCTGCCGCTCACGCAGCGCGTGCCCGACCAGAACCCTGACCGCGCGCGTCTGCTCGCCAACAAGTACTACCTCAACTGGCTCTCCGGCGCGTTGCGCGTGCCGGGGTTGCAATCGGTGCTGGAGCGCGCGCCCGTCGTGTGCATTCCCGACGATCACGAGTTCTGGAACAACTA
Source organism: Paraburkholderia sp. SIMBA_054 (assembly GCF_046534875.1). NCBI lineage: Bacteria > Pseudomonadati > Pseudomonadota > Betaproteobacteria > Burkholderiales > Burkholderiaceae > Paraburkholderia > Paraburkholderia sp. SIMBA_054. The sequence goes on from NZ_JAWRXV010000009.1 coordinate 74,790, forward strand.
TCCGTTTGCACAAAAGCAGTTGCCCGATACGTGGACGGACGGATCGCGCCAGTTGCTCGGTGACACGGCGCGCGCGCTTTACGAGGACTACCAGATCGGCGGCGCGCCAGGCGGCGCGGGCGGCGCGATCCGGCTCGACGTCGAGCCGTTGAAGATGCTGTTCGTCGATATGCGCTGTGACCGCGACAGCACGTTCAAATCGTTGATGGGCCCTAAAGCCGTTGCGGCGATGCAGGCCTGGGAAAAAGATCTCGTCGATACGCACGCCGCAGGGCAACCGGTTGTCGGCCTGCTCGCTTCAGGCCAGGCGCTCTTCATCGATCCGCCCGAAAGCAACTGGCGCAAAAAGACCTTCGACGCCGAAATGCCGAACTACGCGCAATTCGACGTGCTGCAAGCGACCTTGGGCCGGCTCGCGGACAACGGCATTCCCATCGTCTACATGACGGGCGACGTGCATTGGGGACGCGTCGCATCGGGTCACGATCTGCAGACGAGCACGGCGCTTTACGAAGTCATTGCCTCGCCGTCGCGGCTGATTCGCACGCCGTTGCTCGACACCGCGAAAGAAGCGGCCAATTCGGTCAAAGGAATTTTCGGCGGCGGCAATGCGTGGCCGCGTCATTCCGATCCCGAGAATGTGCCGGACCGCTTCGGCGTGAATCATCGCTTCACACTTAAGCAGGAATTCGGGCGACGCGGCGATCAGGTTGCGATCCTGTCGTTCACGCGCGTGGGCAGCGGCGTCGATATGCAGGTCATGTACTACGGCATTTCCAGCGATAAAGCGCTTTCACAATCGGAATCCACGACGCGCTTCGAACTGCGCGCGCGTTAATCAAAAAAGACGAGGCAAGGTCATGCTGAAGATCGTACGATCGACGACGACACAATCGAATCCGCAGTTCACGCCATTCGAGCGCCAGGACGGCGAGAGCAATACCGCATGGGGCGAGCGCGCGGTACTCGATATGAAAGCGGGCGGCCCCGATGAATGGACCTATGTCGTGCTGCTGGGCGGCAGCGATACGCTGGCGTTTCGCGTACGCGTCGCGCAATCGCATCTGCGGCACGATATGCTGCCGTCGTTCTGGTCCGAGTCGATTCTCGTGCGGCTCGCAAGCGCGACGCTCAAGAACGCCGAAGCGTTGCACGTGCCTTTGCATCAGCCGGAAGGGCCTGCGTTTGCGGCGCGCGTGAATGGCGTGGTCGCGCGTCCGTTGACGGATTTCGACGATACGTCGCGCTTTCCGAATATCGCCGTGATCGCATTGCCCGTTGCGCAGGACAAGGTTGTCGACAAAGTGGCGAGCTTCGAGCAGTCGCGCGCGACGCTCGACGCGCTCGAGCATGTGTTGCGCTGGCTCGCCTATGCATGGGGCGCGGCACGCACGCCGAATCCGCTGCACGACAACTATGGTTTGCCGTCTACCTGCATGATCGAAACCGTGTGCGCCGCCGCAAATTTTGACCTGACGCCGGGGCTCGAATCGCGAGCATCATGTCCTGAAGCGATCTGGGCCGCGGCCAACTATTGGCACGAGTACTTCGAGAAGTTCAACGGGCGCGAGCCGATAGGGCGCTTTTACACGCCGCATACCTATCCGATCGTCGAGCCGTCCGCTGCGCCTGCGCCCTCGCCTGCGCCCTCTCCTGCGGCTTCTCCCGCGCCCAAACGCAAAGCGAAGAAGTAAGCTTCAGATCAAGGCTGTGACGCGGGCGTGTTTGCAGCAGGCGTCGATGCAAACGCGGGCGCTTCGCTGTTGACGGCGGCAGGCGCGCTCGATGCAGCCGCTGCGCTCGCCTCACCCGGCGAAGGCAGAATCGGCGGTTGCGATGCGGCGGGCGAAATGATCTGCGGCGGCTCGATATCCGTCGGCGCAGAAGCCTCGGCAACGGGCGACGCATTCTGCACCACGGGTGCTACGGGTGCTGGACGCGGCTTCGGTCGCGGAGCAGGCGCAGGTGCTTCCGTCTTCGCGGACGACGAGAACAGGTACTGCATCCACGCGCGCAGCTTCATGCGCAACGTGTCGAACATGCCGGGCGGCGGCTCTTCCGCGAACTTCGCGCGTGGATCGACGAGACGCGAGCGCAGCGAACGCTGGAAGAAATCGCCGACGATCGGCAACGCGCTATGCGCGCCCTGCCCCCAGTAGTCGCTGCGCAACGTCACGCGGCTGTCGTTGAAGCCGATCCATGCGCCCGCGACGAGTTGCGGATGCATCAGGATGAACCAGCCGTCCGCGTTGTCCTGCGTCGTGCCCGTCTTGCCCGCGACATCGGCGCGGATGCCGAAGCGCGTGCGAATGGCCGAGCCCGTTCCCTTGTTGACGACCGAGCGCATCACGTCGAGCAGGGTCTGCGCGCTGGCAATCGGCATCACGCGGTCGGCGCGCGACGGCTGGAACTCGGCGAGCACTTCGCCCTTGCGGTCTTCGATCCGCGTGACGAGCGTCGGCGCGACATACGCGCCTTCATTCGCGATCGTGCCGTACGACGACACCATCTCTTTCAGCGTCACCGGGCTCGTGCCCAACGCCAGCGAAGGCACCGCGTCGAGCTGACTGTCGCGCACGCCCATCGCGCGCGCGAGCCGCGCGACCTTCGCGGGACCGACCGATTCCATCAGTTGTGCCGTAATGCGGTTGCGCGAATACGCGAGGCCATCGCGCAGCGTGATCGGTCGGCCGCTCGGCGCGTCTTCGTCGCTCGGCCGCCAGATTTCTCCGCCTGCCAGCGGGATTTCGACGGCCTGATCGGGGAGGGTATCGTCCGGTTTTGCGCCTTGCTCGAATGCCGCGCCATAGACAAACGGCTTGAACGTCGAACCCGGCTGACGGCGCGCCTGCGACACGTGATCGAACGGGTCCTGCGTAAAGTCGCGGCTGCCGACCCACGCCTTGATCTCGCCAGTGCGCGGGTCCATCGCGACGAATGCGGCCTGCACGCGCGTCTTGCTATCGCACAGCGCCTTCATGAACCCGCGATCCGCCGACAGATGCTTGAGCGCATCGACGTCGCTCATGCCCGAATCTTTTGCACTGTGATACTCGGGCGTCTCGCGGATGAACGCGTCGAACACATCCTTATGCCCGATGCACGCGCTACGCGCATTCCACGCCGCATTCGCAATAGATTGCAACTGGTTGCCCTGAAACGTCAGCGCCTGGGTCGCCATGGTTTGCAGACGCGCGTCGATCGTCGTGCGCACGACGAGTCCATCGGAGTAGATGTTGTAGTCGTTCGCATCGGCCCACGCGATCAGCCACTTCTTCAATTGCTGCGCGAAATGCGGCGCGGGACCGGGCGGCTCGGTCTGACGCTCGAAGTCGACGCGCAGAGGCTTTCCATTGAGCGAATTGAACTGCGCCTGCGACAAGCGCCCGTATTTCACCATCTGCCCGAGCACGATATTGCGCCGGTCCAGCGCGCGCTCGGGATTGATCACCGGGTTGTAATAGCTATTGCCCTTCAACATGCCGATCAGCGTCGCGCTTTCGAGCACGGTCAGACTGCCGGCGGACTTGTCGAAGTAAGTGCGCGCCGCCATTTCGATGCCGTACGCGTTATAGAGAAACGGCACCGTGTTCAGGTACGTTTCGAGGATCTCGCTTTTCGTATAGACGGCTTCGATCTTGAAGGCCGTCAGCGCTTCCTTGATCTTGCGCGTGAGCGTCGGCGCGCGGCCGATGTCATCGGGATAAAGATTGCGCGCGAGCTGTTGCGTGATCGTCGACCCGCCCTGGCGGTCGCCTGAAAACGTATGCAGCGCCGCGCCCGCCGTGCGTCGAAAGTCGATGCCGTGATGCTCGTAGAAGCGATGGTCTTCCGTGGAGATCAATGCGTCGACGACATGCGGCGAGATGTCGGAGAGCTTCATCCACACGCGGTTAGTCGGCTTGAATTCGGCGAGCAGCTTGCCGTCCGCCGAATAGATCTGCGCGGGCTGCTCGATCTTCGCCTTGCGTATGTCCCCGATGCCCGGCGTGAACGGCACCAGGATCAGCACATAGAGCAGAACGAGCGCGGGAATGGACGCGACCGACAACGCCACGCCGCGCCATGTCGGACGGCGCAAACGTTGCACCGCGCGCATGAGCAGCGGCTTTGCATGGGCCCAGGCCCAAACGGAGATGTCCCGGAGGAACGACAGTATCGACTGTCTCACGCTAACGCACCATCGGCAGAAAAGGCTGCATCCTACCAAAACAGCGCGAACGTCCAGGCGTTTTGCAAGATTCGGCATCGTAATGCTACGCCGGAAATGACATCGGCCGAATCCGCGCCGCTTGCGCGGGCGGATTCGGCCGAACGATACAGCTACAGCGCGATCAGACGTGAGCGCGCTTCGGCGTGACCATCGAAACGACGAACGTCACCACCACGTTCACGACCAGCGCGATCAGGCCGATATAAAGCGGCCAGGTCGAATCGCCGACATGCAGCGCGAACACGGGCTTGAGGCCCTGCGAAATCGCGAGTCCCGTGCCGAGCACGATGCCGACCAGCCAGCCAAAGAACAGGCCCGGCGTGTTCAGACGGCGCGTGTACAACGAGAACACGATGGCCGGGAAGATCTGCAGAATCCACACGCCGCCGAGCAGTTGCAGGTCGATCGCGTATTGCGTGGGCAGGAACACGATGAACAGCAGCGCGCCGAACTTGACGACGAGTGACACGATCTTCGCCGTCGATGCTTCCTGAGCAGGCGCCATGTTCGGCGACACCAGCGGACGCCACAGATTACGCGTGAACAGGTTCGCCGCGCCGATCGACATGATGGCGGCGGGCACCAGCGCGCTGATCGCAATGGCCGCCGCCGCAAAGCCGACGAACCACGACGGGAACAGCGTGCCGAACAACGTCGGCACGATGTCGGACGGCGATTTCACGTGAATGCCCGCGGCAATCGCCATATAGCCGAGCAGCGCGATCAGGCCGAGCAGCAGCGTGTACGCGGGCAGGAAGATCGCGTTCTTGCGCACGGTCTGCATCGACGAAGACGACAGCACGGCTGTCATCGTGTGCGGATACATGAAGGCCGCGAGCGCCGAGCCGAGCGCAAGCGACGCATACGCGGTGAATTGCGTCGGCTTGAGGATGATGCCCGTCGCGCCGCCTTTGGCCTTGAAGTAGGTGTCCGCTGCATCAAACACATGGCCATAGCCGCCGAGCTTCGACGGAATCAGCCACACCGCCGCGATCACGACGATATAGATCATGATGTCCTTGACGAACGCGATCATCGCCGGCGCGCGCAGGCCGCTCGTATACGTATAGAGCGCGAGGATGATGAACGCGATCACGAGCGGTGCTTCACCCGAGATGCCAAGTCCCTTGATGACAACCTGCATGCCGACCAGCTGCAGCGCGATATACGGCATCGTCGCGACGATGCCCGTCAGCGCGACGGCCGCCGGGAACCACTTGCCGCCGTACTCGCCTTGCACGTAGTCGGCTGCCGTGATGTGGTTCTTCGCGTGCGCGATCTTCCACAGCTTCGGCATCACCGCGAACACGAACGGATAGACGATGATCGTATAAGGCAGCGCAAAGAAGCCATAAGCGCCAACCGAATAGACCAGTGCCGGCACCGCGATCACCGTATAGGCCGTATAGAAATCGCCGCCTACCAGAAACCACGAAATGACCGTGCCGAATTGCCGGCCACCAAGACCCCACTCGTGCAGTTGCGTGAGATCGCCCGCTTTCCAGCGCGCGGCAACGAAACCCAATACGGTGACGAGAAGAAAGAATGCGACGAAGACGGTCATCGCGACCGGGTTCACAGGGTTCAGATCACTCATTTAATGCCCCGGTACACGACGTAGATCAGCAGCGACGTGAGCGGAACCCACAGAAACTGATACCAGTAAAAGAAAGGAAAGCCGGCGAATGACGGGCGCGTATCGTTATAGAAAGGCAGCCACAGCAGCGCGATATAGGGGATCAGCAAGATGAGCCAGAGCCATGAACGGCCGGCCGGTTCGGTAGGTTCCACGTTTGTCCCTCTTTGGTCTATCTGATTGAATCCGCTTTGCTGATGCGCGTGGCAAACAGGCGTGAACGTGCATATTCACGCAGGCGCTCGTTGCACGCGCCTGTTGCACGCGCCCGCAAAGGCACGCGCATTATCTGCGAAAAGCTTTATTGCTGCTCGCACTGTAACCAGCCGTTATCCAATGCCCGCCGAAGCTTTCAATTGATTGTCTGGAACGCTGCGCTATTTGCTGTCTAACGCTTTGGCAAAACGGTCGCGCAAGAACTGGGTGAACGCGCGTATCGTCACGGAAGCCTGCCGGTGCTGTGGGTACACGGCGTACAGTGTCAACGGCGGCGAGACGTACTCACCGAGCACTTCGACCAGCTTGCCGCTCGCCAGCGCATCGGCCACGATGAATTCCGGCAGACGCGCAATGCCGAGCCCCGCAATCGCGGCATCGCGGATCACTTCGCCGTTGTTCACACGCAGCGGGCCATGCACCTCGATGGTTCGGCTCGCGCCATCCACTATGTATTCCCAGCCGCTGCGCGCTTCCTGCCCATATAGCAGGCACGCATGGCGCGCGAGATCGTCGGGCGTCGCCGGCGGACGCCGCGTCTTGCGATACGCGGGGCTGCAACACGCAACCATGCGGATTTCAGCGAGCTTTTGCGCGATCAGCGTCGAATCCGCGAGCGTGCCGATACGCAGCGCCATGTCGAAACCTTCGCCGACCACATCGACGACGCGGTCGCTCAACTCCAGGTCGATACGCACGTCGGCATTCGCGCGCAGAAACGCGGCGACCAGCGGCGACAGATGAATCATCCCGAACGACATCGGCGCGCTGACGCGCAGCAGTCCGCGCGGGTCCGAGCGCCCCGACGACATCGCCTGCTCGGCGTCCTCCACGTCGCCGAGGATGCGCGTCGCGCGCTGATAGAACTCGTAGCCGAGGTCCGTCACCGCGAGCTTGCGCGTGTTGCGCACCAGCAGCCGCACGCCGAGGCTCTCCTCCAGCGCCATCACGCGGCGGCTGACGAACTGCTTCGACAGTTGCATGCGGACCGCGGCCGCGGTGAAATTGCGCGCGTCGACGGTGGCGACGAAGATCTTCAGATCGTCCAGCTGCATGGCTTTGCCCTTGCGTTACGCGTTAATTGTCCACTTAAATGTGACAGTGATTCTCTTTTGACGTCGATTATAGCCACTCTGATTGACCTACACTTCAATCACTGCTTCAGACAACGGCACCGCCGATGTCACGAGAAGCAAAGGCCATTCAATAACGGAGAAGAGAAATGATCGACATCAGACACGCCAACGAACGCGGACGCGCCGAACACGGCTGGCTTAGCTCGCGTCATACGTTTTCTTTCGCGAACTACTACGATCCGAAGCAGATCGGCTTCTCCGACCTGCTCGTGATCAACGACGATCGCGTGGCTCCCGGCCGCGGCTTCGGCAAGCATCCGCACCGCGACATGGAAATCTTCTCGTACGTGCTTGAAGGCGCGCTCGAGCATAAGGATTCGATGGGCACGGGTTCCGTCATTGTCCCCGGCGACGTGCAACTGATGAGCGCGGGCACGGGTGTCGCGCATAGCGAGTTCAATCACTCGGCAAGCGACTCGGTGCACTTCCTGCAGATCTGGATCGCACCGTCGGTCAAGGGCGCGACGCCGCGTTATTTGCAGCAGAACTTTTCGGCGCAAGACAAGCGCGGCAAGTTGCGTCTCGTGTTGTCGCCTGAAGGCACGGATGGCTCGCTCGAATTGCGCCAGGACGCGCGTGTGTATGCAGGCCTTTTCGACGGCAATGAAACGGCCGGCGTCGATATCGCTGCCGACCGCTTTGCCTACGTACACGTGGCGCGCGGCAGCGTGAAGCTGAACGGCGTCGAGTTGAACGAAGGCGACGGTGCGCGTATTCGCAACGAGCGTCGCCTCGAATTCACTGAAGGCCAGGATGCGGAAGTACTCGTATTCGACCTGCGCAATAACGAAGTATCGGAATTGTGGTCCTGAGCGGCGAACGCCAAAGACCCGACTACATTAAAAGAGGATTGAACATGAACACCTTTATCGAACAACGCAAGGATGCACTGCTGCTCGTCGCACGCGTGCTGCTGGTAGTACTTTTCGTGCTGTTTGGCTGGAGCAAGCTCACTGGCTTCTCGGGCACAGAGCAATACATGGCGTCGACGGGCGCGCCCGTCCCGGCATTGGCTGCCGTGATCGCGATCGTAATGGAACTGGCCGTTGGTATCGTCATTGCCGTGGGCTTCAAGACGCGCGTGCTTGCACTGCTGCTCGCGCTCTATACGCTTGGCACCGCGTTCATCGGCCACCACTTCTGGACGCAGACGGGCATGGAGCAGTACGTCAACATGATCAACTTCTACAAGAACATCAGCATCATTGGCGGCTTGCTGCTGTTGTTCGTGACGGGTCCGGGCAAGTACTCGATCGATCGCGCATAAACGACGCAAGCGGCTTTATGAGTTGTCAGCAGGGCGGCCTTCTGGCCGCCCTTTTTCGTTGTTTGCAAAGTAACGCCGTGTACTTTCGGCGTGAATGCAAAACTCTTGTCGTGTTCGCGGCGTAGCCGAAATTGATGTGATGAAAGTCCGCCGGCCTGCATGGGGTCACGTGCACGCAGACCTATAAGTCTCTAGTGGGCGGAATGCAGATGCGTCCGGCACAACTGTGATATATAGGGAAAACCCGTAAATTGCAGTTGTTCCTTCTTGTCGAGTAGTACCAGCATGAAACGCATTGCCGCCTTTTGTCTGACGACGTGGTCCGCCGCCGCGCTCCTTTATTTTGGCCAGCACTCGGTTGCGCTCATCGCATTGAGCGGAGTCGTCGTGTTCGGCGGATACGATCTGCTGCGCCCCTAAGTCCCTGTTCCGCTGCGCGCCGTCGCGCGCTCGCCGCCACTTGATGGAAAGCCATCATTTTTCGGCGTGAGGCTTCGCTCTCCTTCAACTATCTTTGTGCAAACGGAATGTGTCCCTGAAGCGCTGCGCTGATGGGATTCCCGCAATCACAAAGAAGGAGACGACTCATGTCCTCGAGCTCTGCCGTCGACGGCGGCAGCACCGCCACGCCCAGTCCCACCGATCCCTCCTTCGACGCACGCATCGCCGAGCAGTGGTATCAGCCGCGCATTCCGCGCGCGGTGCTCAAGGAACTGATGAAGCGCGACGATGCGGCGGGCCTGCGCAATTTCATTCCGTGGTTCGCGTTGCTCGTGGCGTCCGGCGCGGTCGCGGCCTTCACATGGGGAACATGGTGGGCCATCCCTGCATTCTTCGTGTACGGCACGATCTATTCGTCGAGCGACGCGCGCTGGCATGAACTGTCGCACGGCACGCCGTTCAAGACGCGCTGGATCAACGACGCGTTCTATCACCTGTCTTCGTTCATGACGATCCGCGAAGGCTACTGGTGGCGCTGGAGCCATGCGCGCCATCACACGCACACGTACTTTCAGACGCGCGACCCGGAGATCCAGGTCACGCGCCCAACCAAAGTGCTGCCCATCGTCGTGGATTTCGTGGGGCTGGTCGGCTGCACACTCGAAATCGGCAAGATCGTGCGTCATGCGTTCGGCCGCGTCGATGCCGCCACCGACGCGTTTCTGCCCGTGAGCGAAAAGCCGAAAATGATCTGGTCGTGCCGTATCTATCTGGCCGTCGTGATCGGCACGATTGCACTCGCGGTCGCAATGCACAGCTTCCTGCCGCTGATGTTCGTATGGACGCCGCGCTTCTACGGCGGCTGGCTGCATCAACTGCTCGGCCTCACGCAGCATGCGGGGCTCGCTGTCAACGTGAAGGATCACCGGCTGAACACGCGCACCGTGCAGACCAACTTCGTGTTCCGCTTTCTCTATCTGAACATGAACTATCACCTCGAACATCATCTGCTGCCGATGGTGCCGTTCTATGCGCTGCCGCGCCTTCACGAAGCGATCAAGGAGCAGTTGCCGCCCGCGTACCCAAGCGTGTATGCCGCGTATCGCGAGATGCTGCCCGCGTTGTGGAAGCAGCGCACCGACCCGACGCACGTGATCGAGCGGACCCTTCCCGCAGCGTGATCGCCGCGACCAACGCACAAAGAACATTGGAGGAGATAGCCATGAGCGTCGAAACGAATGCAAAGGTCCACTGGATTGCCGCTTGCGCGCCCGACGATATCGACGAGGAAGACGTGATGCGCTTCGATCACGATGGCGCGAGCTACGCGGTCTATCGCATCGCCGAAGGCTACTACGCGTCCGACGGCTGGTGTACGCATGAGCAGGCGCATCTCGCCGATGGCTTCGTCGTCAATCGCGAGATCGAATGTCCGCTGCATCAAGGGCGCTTTGACATTCCGAGCGGCAAGGCGAAGAGCGCGCCCGTTTGCGTGCATCTGAAGACCTATCCGGTGCGCGTCGAAGATGGCGAAGTTCTGCTCGGCCTTCCCGTACAGGACGCATCATGAGCGCGCAACCCGCGATAGTGATTGTCGGCGCAGGCCAATGCGGCGTGCGCACCGCAGCCGCGCTGCGCGAGAACGGCTGGGAAGGCGAGATCACGCTGCTCGGCAATGAAGGCTCGGCACCGTACGACCGGCCGCCGTTGTCGAAAGCCGTGCTGCTCGGCGAACGCAGCACCGCGCAATGCGCGTTCTACGACGACGCGTTCTATCGCGACCAGCGCATCGACTTGCGCGTCGATGCCTGCGTGCAGCAGATCGATCGCGGCGCGCGCAAGGTCGTGTTGCGCGACGCACGCACGATCGACTATCAGCGTCTGCTGATCGCGACGGGTGCCGAGCCGCGTCGGCTCGACGTGCCAGGCGCGAATCTCGATGGCGTGCATCTGCTGCGCACTGCAAGCGATGCCAACGCGCTCGCCGAAGTATTGCAGCCTGCACGGCGCATTGCGATTGTCGGCGCGGGCTTCATCGGCCTTGAAGTTGCCGCATCAGCTGTGGCGCGCGGCTGTGAAGTGGTCGTCATCGAAGCCGGCGCGCGCGCGTTGATGCGCGCGGTGCCGGAAGTCGTGGCGGCCTATCTGATCGACAGGCATCGCCAGATGGGCGTGCAGATCCATTTCGCCGCGCAGATCGATCGCCTGCTGGGCAGCACGCGCGTGACGGGCGTCAAGCTCAAGGACGGCACGCAGATCGATTGCGATTGTGTCGTGGTCGGCATTGGCGTAAAGCCGCGCACGGAACTCGCGGAAGCGGCGGGCATCGATGTCGCGGACGGCATCGCTGTCGACGACACTTTGCGCACGAACGACCCGCATATCTTCGCAGCGGGCGACGTGTGCTCGTTCCCGCACCGTCTGTTCAGGCGGCGCATCCGGCTCGAATGCTGGAAGAACGCCGAAGATCACGCGCGCATCGTCGCGCGCAACATGCTGGAGCGCGGCGAGACGTATTCGGAAGTGCCGTGGTTCTGGTCGAATCAGTACGACATGACGATCCAGATTGCCGGCCTGCCCGCGTTCGGTGTAGAGAGCGTAGTGCGCGAAACGGGCGACACGTCGCGCATTTTCTTCGCGCTCGATCGCGACGGCGTGCTGGTCGGCGCAAGCGGTGTCGGCAAGGTCAGCGAGATCGCGCGCGATGTGCGCGTCGCACAGACCCTGATCGGGCAGCGCGCCTGCATCGAGCCGGCATTGCTCGAAGATCGCAGCGTCAAGCTGAAGGGACTCGTCGCCGCGGAGGCGCTATGACGCAACGGCTCGCCGTGTATCAGTCGCTGTGGGCGATGGAGCGGCGTCATACCGACGGCTTCGAGCGCACGCTCGAAGAGAACGTCGCGATGCTAGCGCAAGCGGGCTTCGAAGGCGTGAGCACATCGTACGGCTCGCGCGAAGACGTGCGGCGTCTTGCGCAAGTGCTCGCGCAATATGGCCTGCAAGCAGAGGCGCAATGTTTTCCGCGCACCGTCGAAGACCTGTGCCCGATACTCGAACACGCTGTCGAGTTCGGCGCGCATCATATCGACTTGCAACCGAACGTGCGGCCGCGCCGTGTCGCCGATGCGCTCGAACTGATCGACGGGTGGCAGCGGCTCGCGGAACAGGTGGACATTCCCGTCTACATCGAAACGCATCGCGACCGCATGACGACCGACCTGCACTTCACGCTCGATCTGCTCGACGCGCGGCCCGATCTGCGTCTGCTTGGCGATCTGTCGCATTACCTCGTCGGCCGTGAATTCGCGTGGCCCGTGAACGAAGAAAACGAAGCGGCGATGCAACGGATCATCGATCACTCGTGGGCGTTTCATGGACGCGTCGCGAGCCGCGAGCAGGTGCAGATTGAAATTTCTTTCGAGCCGCACCGCATGTGGGTCGATCTGTTCCTGCGCTGGTGGCGCGATGGTTTCGTGTCGTGGCGCAAGCGCGCCGGACCTGACGACACGCTCGTCTTCACCTGCGAACTCGGGCCGAAGCCTTACGCGATCATCGGTCGCGACGGCAACGACACGACAGACCGCTGGGCCGAATCGCTATTGATGCGCGACTGGATACGCGAGTTGTGGAACGAAGTGACGCAGCAGGAAGCGGTTGCGCTCGACGCTAGTCCGTAAGCGGCAGGTTCTCGCGCAGCAGCACCGTTACGGGAATCTGCTGCGCCAACGTCACGCCGGGATCGCGATGATAGTGACGCAGGATCACTTCGATCGAATGCAGCGCTTCGCCCACGGGGTTCTGGTCGAGCACCGCATCGAGCACGCCTTCGATCAGAAGACGCCGCGACGTGTCGTTGAGTTCGTGCCCGATCAGCACCGTCTTGTGCACACGGTCGAGCGTGCGCAACACGTTGCCGATGCCTTCGTCGCCAACCGAGATGTTGTAGATGCCGCGCAGATCCGGATAGCGGCGAAACGCGTCGCGCGCGAGACTTTCGGTGATCGACGATTGCTCGCGGCTCTCCACGGTCTCGACGATGTCGCAACTCGGAAAGCGCCGACGCAGCACAGAACGAAAACCGCTTTCACGTTCTTCATGGCCAAGAAAGTCATGCATGCCCGTCATCACGAGCACCTTGCCGCCCGCGTCGCCGAGAAAGCGGCCCATCAGCTCGCCAGCGACGCGCCCCGCACAGCGATTGTCGATGCCCACATAAGCGAGCCTGCCCGTGCCGGGCAGATCGCTCGCGAGCGTCACGACAGGCATTCTGTGGCTCACGTGACGCAGCGCCGCCGTGATATCCGGGTGCTCATACGCAACGATCACGAGCGCATCGGCCTTGCGCGTCGCGCGCTCGATCGTCTCGACGACGGCCTGCGGCTCGAGGCTGTCGAAGTACGTCACGGCGCAAATCACGCGCTGCGTTTCGAAGGTCTTTTGCGCGAGTTCGAAGCCCTGCTTCAGATGCACGTAATACTGCGCGACGGGCTGCTGCAACAGGATCGCGATGCGCAGCCAGCGCACCGACACCGCTTCGAGCGCGCGATCGATCTTCAGCTTGCGCGCCCATTCGAGCACGCGCGTTTCCTTGTCGCGCGAGACGCCGCCGCGCCCGTTCAATACCCGATCGACTGTCGCCTCGCTGACACCCGCTGCACGGGCAATGTCAGTCATGCTCGTCTTGCGGCGGCGCGTATCGGACATGGCTGGCTTCGTTGTAGTCGGCATACGCGCCATGATCGCATCGACGCCGCGCGCGCAGCAAGCCGAGATATTCACTATCCATCGCAGTACAACGTTGAAGGAGACAGTGCATGGAGCAATTCGATTCGAAGGTCGCGATTGTCACGGGCGGATCGCAAGGCCTGGGCGCCGCAATCGCCGCATTGTTCATCGAACGCGGTGCACGTGGCGTCGTCATTTGCGGACGCGCGAAAGAAAAAGGCGAAGCGAAAGCGCGCGAGCTGAGCCGGCTTGGTGAGGCGCGCGCTGCAAAGGTCGTGTTCGTGCAGGCGGATCTCGCGAATGTCGATGACTGTCGCAAGGTCGTCGCTGCCGCCGATCAGCACTTCGGTCGTGTCGATGTACTCGTCAATGCAGCGGCGCTCACCGATCGCGGCACGATACTCGATACCGATCCCGCGCTGTTCGACCGCATGTTCGCGACCAACGTGCGCGCGCCGTTCTTTCTGATGCAGGAGACGATACGCGTGATGCTGCGCGAGCGGATCGAAGGCACGATCGTCAACATCGGTTCGATGTCGGCGATGGCCGGGCAGCCCTTTATCTCCGCGTATTGCGCATCGAAAGCCGCGCTCGCGACGCTCACGCAAAACACCGCGTATGCGCTGTTGCGTAATCGCATTCGCGTGAATGGATTGAATCTGGGCTGGATGGCGTCGGACGGCGAAGACCGCATTCAACGCGAGTTTCATGGCGCGGCCGACGACTGGTTAGCAGGCCGCCGCCGCGCAACCATTCGGCCGTCTGATCGACCCGGCCGAGGCGGCGCGCGCCGTCGCATTTCTGGCCAGCAGCGAATCGGGCTTGATGACGGGCTCGATCGTCAACTTCGATCAGTCGATCTGGGGCGCGTATGAAGATGCGCCGCATCCCGCCGAGCCCATGAAGAACGTTTGAATCGACCTGCCTGCTGCGGTCGCTGCGAACGCAGCAGGCAAACACCCGGGTCAGTCGTGCTTGCTAGCCAGATCGGGGTTCTTGTGCGCGATCTCCGATACCCAGTCGACAAACGCGCGCAGCCGCGAACTGAGATTGCGGCGATGCGGGTAGACGACGGAGAGCGGCGTCGTCGGGCTGTCGTAGTCGGTGAGGATTTCGGTCAGCGCGCCCTGCCGGATCAACTCGGACACCATGAAGCGCGACGGCTGGATGATGCCGTGGCCCAGTGCGGCCGCGTTGATATAGACGGAGCCGTCGTTCACGGCGAGCACGCTCTTCATCTGTACCTTCACGACTTCGCCGCCGACGTTGTACTCGAACGGAAACGTTCTGCCCGAGCGCGCCGATACGTAGTTCACGGCCTGATGCTCGCTGAGTTCTTCGAGCGTCTTCGGTGTGCCGTGCCGTTCCAGATAGGCGGGTGACGCGCACGTAACGATGCGCGCGCTGCCGATGCGCTTGGCAACCAGGCTCGATTCTTCGAGCATGCCCATGCGGATCACGCAATCCACGCCGTCCTGGATCAGATCGATATTGCGATCCGCGAGACCGAGGCGCACGTCGATTTCCGGAAAACGTTGATAGAAGTCGTCGAGCGAAGGCAGCAACAGCGCGCGCGCAAGCGTGCCCGACGTATCGACGCGAATCGTGCCCGCCGGACTTTCCCGCTTGTTCGACAGCGACGATTCGGCGTCCGCCACTTCGGCGAGGATGCGCACGCACCGATCGTAGAACAGCGCGCCGTCTTCCGTTACGCTCACCTGCCGCGTCGAACGGTTCAGCAGGCGCACGCCGACATGCTCTTCGAGCGCCTGAATCGTCCTGCTCACCTTTGCGCGCGGCAAATCGAGCATTTCCGATACCTTCGAAAAGCTGTTCGCGTCCACCACGCGAGTGAAGATCTCCATTGCCTCAAAGCGATCCATTTCCTGTGCCCTGTCATTGTTTGGCGGCAACACCTTCTGCTGCGGCAGACGTTGCCCAATCGAACGGAACGGCGTCAGCGCGTTCCGACTGCCGGCTGCATCTCGCGCGCAGCCTGACGGGTAGAAAAATAGCACGGAGAATATCGCCACGTACGAGAAAGGGCGCGAACGGCGGGGCTTTATGGGTCGCCGCGCGGTCTATCGAGCGATGCGAGGGGCGCGCTCCAGTAAAAATCCCGGCGTCGAAGACGGCTCGACAAACGCGTGGTGATTAACCAGTTCGATCAATCATTAAGCAGCCACGTATGATTAATATTATTTATTCGAAGCACGCCCAGGTCATTCATCTTTAAAGCTGGATTTTATCTATGATTAGCGTTCCCCGCAGGGCGCCTGGAAAACGTTTTAAAGCATGATCGTACGTATCAATGCGCCGCGAGTCTCCCGTTTGGCCTTGTCGGTAAAGGGCTAGCGCCTAACCGCCACTTTCGCGAAGGCAAGTCAGCAGTATTTTCCTGGACGTCTGATTTACACACGAAATACTTGCCGCACATCAATCCGACAAAAGTACTTTGCGGCATACTGTTAATTCCGATTGAAATTTAAAAACCGCCGCATTAGGATGAGAACCCCGTCGATGCCATAAGCATGGTTCGGGCTAAAAAACTTCCAAACATATTTGCTGGCTGCAAAGGCATTTGCAGATCACTAATGTCAGCAAGCGCAGGCGCTGCGCCTTTCAGGAGATACCCGTGCTGAGCCCACACGAATTTTCAACGCTCATGCTGATCAAGAACGCGACCTCCCAGTCCGATTTCGATCAGGCCGATCTGCTCGCGCTGGCCGACCGCGAGTTCATCACCATTGAACTGCCCGAGGCCAGTGTGACGCCCCGTCTCACGGACCGTGGACACGCGCTGCTGGCTCGTCTGGGCGGCGCGCCCCTATGACGCTGCCGGGTCACGCTCAGACAAGCGACAGGCAGCCAGCGGCAACTTTCTTTTGACCAGCGGGCGCGTCGATCTACGATCACATCGACGCCAGCCGGTTATTTCGTGCATTCAACCTTGCGAGGCCATCCGATGCTCACGACCATCGACGAACTGACTGCTGCACAGAAAGCCGGGGTTCAGACGTTCTTCAATATGACGAACGAGGCGGTGAGCGGCTTCGAGAAGCTCGTTCAGTTGAACCTCCGCGTCTTGCGCGAGGGCACGCAGCGCGCGACGAACGCGCTCGCCAATGGCGAGGCGCCGGGCATCGCTGCCGCCCGCCGCGGCGATTTGTCGGTTATCGAACGTGCCGCGCTCTATAACCGCCAGGTGTTCGACATCATCACCGGCACGCAGGCCGCCATCGTCAAGCATGCAACGGCGCAATACGAAAAGCAGATCAGCACGGTGCAAGCCGAGTTTGGCGACGCTGCGCAGCGCGCGCCCGCAGGCGCAGAGGTCGCGGTGACGGCGATGAACTCGGCGATCACGGCAGCGAACGCATTCTATGAAAGTGTCTGGAAAACGGCTCAGCAGGCGGTCCAAACGGCCGAGAGCAATGTGGACGTGATGACACGCAGCGCGACGAGTGGTTCGCACGCGGCCTGAACGGGCGACGCGCGACATGCAGTTTTGTAGGAAACCGGACGCGATCCCCGCGTCAGGCGCATTTTCAGCCCGCTTTCGAGCGGGCTTTTTTTTCGTCGCGTGCAGCGTAGCGTTCCATGCAAAGCCATGTCGACTATTTCTCTAACCGTTTGCGCGCACCACAAATCAGCATGACACCTTCGGCAGCCGTCGCTCGCAACGAGGCGCGCGAATCGCCCGCGCGCGAACGCAATGCAAGACTGTGCAGAATCGCCGACGCAACGCGCGCGAGCACCGCGGCATCCGCGTTGACTGAAAGCTCGCCGTCTGTTTGCGCACGCCGGATGCGCTTCTCGAATGCGCGATCGAACGATTTGAGGCCTTGCGCCAATCTGGTGCGCACGGCGTCATCGACTTTCGATTCGACCACGGCCGTGCCGATCAGAAAGCAACCGCGCGGCGCGCCGCCAGTGGGCAGATAAAGCGCGAGCGCGCTGTCGTAGACCCGTTGCAACGCCTGCGCCAATGGGATGTCGTCGCGCAACGCAAGATGCATCGCCTGCACGCCGGCTTCGACGTAACGGTCCAGCGTGCTCAGATAAAGCGAATGCTTGTCGCCGAACGCGGCATACAGGCTGGGGCGATTCATGCCCGTCGCATCGCTCAGCGTATCGAGCGACGTGCCCGAATAGCCGCCGAGCCAGAATGCATCGGTGGCGTTGCCGAGCGCATCGTCCGCATCGTAGGCGCACGGCCGTCCGCGTGCGCGTTTCTCACTTTTTGTACCATCTCGCATATAAATATTGGTATCTCCGATTTTTGTCCACTATAGTACAAAAACCATCCATTGATCGGGAGGAGACGTCGTTATGGATCTATACTTTTCGCCGCTCGCGTGTTCGCTGGCCACACGCATCACGTTGTACGAAGCTGGCGCGCACGCTGGCTTCATTCAGGTGGATACGAAACAGAAGAAGCTGCGCGACGGCTCCGATTTCTATGCAGCCAACGCACTCGGTCAGGTGCCCGTGTTGCGCACGGACGAAGGCTGGCTATTGACCGAGAACACAGCTGTCCTGCCGTACGTCGCGGACCAGTTTCCCGAAGCGCAGTTGGCGCCTTTGCCAGGCACCCCGCAACGCGCGCAGCTTCAGCAATGGCTCGGCTTTATCAGCACCGAACTGCACAAAGGCATTTTCGTGCCGCTGCTCGATCCCGCCGCGCCGCATGATTACGCGCGTCAAAAAGTTACGCGGCGGCTCGACTATTTGCAGACGCATCTGTCGACGCACGACTATCTCGTCGACCGCTTCACGGTCGCGGATGCCTATTTGACGACCGTGTTGAATTGGGCAAAGTATTGTGACGTCGACCTCGCGCAGTGGCCCGCTGTCGATGCGTATTACCATCGCATCGTGCAGCGTCCGCATGTGGCGAGAGCATTGGCCGAAGAGATTGCGTTGTATCGTGAAGAACAGGCGCTTCAATAACGGATCACGCGAGGATTGCAGATGAAGGTCAAGCGCATCGTCTCGAACATCGAAGTGCAGGACGCGGCGCGCGCACAGCGCTTCTATCAGGAGATTCTCGGCCTCGACCTGCTGATGGATCACGGCTGGATTCGCACCTACGGTTCGGACCAGCCGATGACGGTGCAAATCAGCTTCGCGCAGCAAGGCGGCTCGGACACGCCCGTGCCTGACCTGTCGATCGAAGTCGACGACGTGGACGCCGCCTGTGAAGCGATGCAGGCCGCCGGCTTTGCGATCGAATACGGTCCCGTCGACGAGCCGTGGGGCGTACGGCGCTTTTATGTGCGCGACCCGTTCGGCAAGCTCGTCAACATTCTCGCGCACCGCTAGCACGCGGGCATTCGCACGGCCTTAGGGCAGCGGCAGGCATTCCGGAAAATTGCCATCGAACGGACACACCGTTGCGCGCGCAATCGCTTTACTATTGACGCGCGCAGTGTGCGCTGCCTACCGGGAGAACGTCCCCGGCCGCGCTCGAATTGCGGCCCCATGCGCTCGCGCCCGTTGCGGATCTGCCCCTGCGGCGCGTGGTCGGCGCGCGCCAGGTCGTCGCGAATCTCACGCTCGATATCGGCGAGGTCGCGTTCGACTACCTGGCGAACGCCGAGTAGCAACATGGCACGCGGCGCGTGCGCGGCACGCGCCGTTCGCTATTTGCTTTCGATCAGCTTGACGAGCGTATGCAGCAGACGGTTCGACGGCGTCGCAACGCCAAGCGCGTCGCCGCGCCGCACGATCAGTCCGTTCAGATGATCGATCTCGCTGCGCTTGCCGCGCGACAGATCTTGTGCCGTCGATGAATACTGCCCAGGCATCGTCTCGGCGATCATGCGCACGGCCTTGTCGATGTCGCCGGGAATCGTGACCCCATCGGCCTTCGCGACGGCGAGACACTCGTCGACGATATCGCGCATCACGGTTGTCACGCCCTCGCCTTTCACGAGCCGCCCATAAGGCAACTGCGTGATCGCCGACAACGCGTTGTAAGCGCAGTTGAGGATCAGCTTCGCCCACAAAGCGCCGCGCACGTTGTCGGAGATTTCGGTCGGCACGCCTGCCGCGATCAGCGCCTGCGCGACCTCCGCGCTTGCGCTGGACGGCTCGATCACCAGCTCGCCGCGTCCGTGATGCCGCACGTGCCCCGGGCCGGCCATTTCCGTCGCGACATAGACGACGGCGGCCGCCACTGGCTGCGCAATGACCTTGCGCACTTCGTCGGCGTTTTCGACGCCGTTCTGCAGCGACAGCACGAGCGTGTCGGGCGCGAGAAATGGCTTGATTTCCAGCGCCGCGCTTTGTGTATCCGTCGATTTCACGCAGAACAACACGAGCTTCGCACCCTGCACCGCACTCGCCTGCGTGCTTGCGGCGAGGGGAATGCGCTCGTCGAACGATTGCGCTTCGAGACGCAGGCCGCTGCGCTCGATCGCCTCGACGTGTTGTGGGCGTCCGATCAATACCACTTCATGTCCCGCGCGCGCCAGCATGCCGCCGTAGTAGCAGCCCACCGCGCCCGCGCCCATTACGGCGACTTTCATATCAACGCTCTTGTGTAGGGGTTTGAAGCGTTAAAAGTTACCACACGCTGCGGGTCGATGCGTTGACGACGAGAGTGAAGGCGCGCTTTCGTCAGGTGCGCTTGCTTCAGGCTCGATTTCGCACAGCGAGCAGCGCGTCGGCGAATGCGGCGGGCGCCTCTTGCGGCAGATTGTGTCCCGCGTCGTCGATCACGCGGTACTCGTACGGCCCCGTGAAATGCGGCGCATGATGCGCGTTCCCGCCGATTCCCATCACGCCGTCGGCGCTGCCGTCGAGCGAGATTGCCGGCACGGAGATGGGTGGCTGCGCGGCGAGCTGTCGCTCCATTGCGTCGTAGCGCGGATCGCCGGCCACCAGCGCATAGCGATGCCGGTACGAATGAATCACGACATCGACGAAATCCGGGTGCTCGAACGATGCGGCCGTCTGCGCATAGCACGCGTCGTCGAAACGCCAGGTCGGCGACCAGAGCGTCCATAGCAGACGGCATAGCGCGCGGCGATTTTCGGTGAGGCCGGCGCGTCCGCGCTCGCCATGAAAATAGTATTGATACCAGTGGCGCAGTTCGTCTTCCGGCAACGCCGGCTTGCCCGACGCTGCGATGTCCTGGATGTTGTAGCCGTTGACCGTGACGAGCCCCTGCACGCGCTCCGGATAAAGGGCGGCGACGATACAAGCGGCGCGTCCGCCCCAGTCGTAGCCGCCGAGCAGCGCGCGTTCGATCTGCAGCGCGTCGAGCAACGCGAGCAGATCGGCGGCGAGCGCTGCCTGCTGGCCGGAGCGCGGCGTAGCGGCGGAAAGGAAGCGCGTCGGCCCGTAGCCACGCAGATACGGCACGATCACGCGCGCGCCCTGCGCGGCGAGCAAAGGCGCGACTTCATCGTAGGCGTGGATGTCGTAGGGAAAGCCGTGCAGCAGCACGACGGGCCAGCCCTCGGGATGACCGGATTCCTCATAGGCGATATCCAGCAGTTCGGTGCTCACGTGCTTCGGCATGATCGGCGGCTCCTTTTCAGGCGATCTACAGACGACGTTCGGGGCGCAGCGAGCGTTCATGGTAGCGCCGCCGCACGAATCGCGCTGCCCGCTTGCCTCGCGCGAAAGAAAGTCGGTTTACCGCAAACCGATGTCGTATTCTTGCCATGCCAGCCGTTCGGCGGCCCGCTACATTCGATCAGACGACGCCCGCAAACCGTCGCTATCCGGGTGCCGCGAGAGACGAACCAGACCGAGCAAGAATGAAACAGGCACACGATCCGGCGACCCAGCCGTGCGGCGCATTCCCTCTGCACAACACGCAGCCCCTCGCCGATTTCGTCGATAGCGGCCCAGCTCTGGGCAAGCCTGTCGCGCCCGTTTCCGCGCCGCCGCCCGCTGGCAGCCTGCGCGCCACTGCGATCCTGCTGCTCGGCTACGCGATTCTCATCACGGGCAACGGCCTGCTCGGCACGTTGATCTCGCTGCGGCTCATCCAGCAGCAGGCGCCGTCGATCGTGGTCGGCGTCGTGCAGTCCGCGTACTACGTCGGCTTCATGATGGGCGCCTTGTACGGCGGCTCATTGATCGGGCGCGTCGGCCATCATCGTGCGTTCGTCACCTTCGCGGCGGCGTCCGCCTGTTGCGCGCTCGGCTACGCGGTGTGGGACGCGGACGCGGTCTGGGTGGCGCTGCGCTTCATCACGGGCTTTTGCCTCGTCGGCATTTTCACCGTGGTCGAAAGCTGGCTGCATCAGGTTGCGAGCAACGCGCAGCGCGGTCGCGTGTTCTCGGCCTATCTGATCACGAACTATCTCGGCGTCGGCATCGGCCAGTTTCTGATCGGCCTCGCGGACCCGGCGGGCTTCGAACTGTTCAGCGCCGTCGCCGCGTTGTTCACCGCGTCGCTGATTCCCGTTGCGCTGGCGGGCACGGCGCCCGGCCCGATCGCCGCGCACGACACCCATGCGGGCGCTTCCTGCGGCGCGCGGCTCGCGCGCGGCCTGTCGGGCTTGCAGACCATCTACCGATGGGCGCCGCTCGGCGTCGTCGCATGCCTCGCGGCGGGCCTGCTCAACAGCGCGTTCTACACGATGCAGCCGGTGTTCATGCGGCGCGTCGGCTATTCGGTGCCGGACGTGTCGCACTTCATGGGCTTCGCGCTGCTCGCGGCGCTCGTGCCGCAATGGCCCGTCGCGCGGCTCGCCGATCTGTTCGACCGGCGCAAGGTGCTGCTGTGCCTCGCGGCGCTCGCCGGGTCGCTGAGCGTCGTGCTGTTCATGCTGCGCGCCGGCGTGCTGATCGAAGCACTCGGTTATCTGTATGTCGCCGTGGCGTTCTCGATGTATGGCGTGGTCACGTCCTATGTGAACGACTGCGTTCCCGCCGACGAGCGGATCGCCGTCAGCGCAGGTCTGCTGCTGATCTTCTCGCTCGGCGCGAGCGGCGGACCCACGCTCTCGTCGGCGATGATGGCGATCGCCGGGCCTGCCGGTCTTTATCTTTTCACGGCTCTCGTGATGGGCCTGCTCGCGCTGCTGACACTGCGCAACCTGCGCACGAAGACGCCGGCGCGGCGCGTTGCCGACTCGCGTTAGGCTTCGCTTCATCCGCATTGCCGACAAATGCGCAACGCGCGGCGCGCTCACGGATCTTTTGCCCTTGTAGCGCAGCCAGTGCCTGCGCCTTAGGCCGCCGCCATTCCCACCTGATCCGCCAGCGCAAGCAGATCCGACACATGCCGCGCGATGCACG
This sequence comes from Paraburkholderia sp. SIMBA_054, assembly GCF_046534875.1. Lineage (NCBI taxonomy): Bacteria > Pseudomonadati > Pseudomonadota > Betaproteobacteria > Burkholderiales > Burkholderiaceae > Paraburkholderia > Paraburkholderia sp. SIMBA_054. The sequence goes on from NZ_JAWRXV010000009.1 coordinate 97,688, forward strand.
CGTCGTACAGTACCGCATCGCTTGAAAACGTCCGCCGCGGATGCGGCTCTTCCCGCGCGCTGCGCACAGCGTGCGTGAGCACGCGGCGCAAGCTGTCGACATCGTTCGGCGCGAATACGAGCTTGGCCTGCGGCGCGATCACATCGTGGCAGCCGATATTCGACGACAGGATCACGGGCGTGCCGCACATCGCCGATTCCACACCGACGAGACCAAACGGCTCATAGCTCGACGCGAGGATCGTATAGTCGGCTGCGCGGTAGCCGTCTTCGATCGCGTTCACGTAGCCGATATAGCGCAGCCGCTGCGACGTGCGTTCGGGCGGACGCCCCGCCACCGCGACGACGACGGGCAGATCGAGATCGCGCAATGCGGCTTCGATCAACGGCAGTCCCTTGCGCTCGTGACTGCTCGACGGAAACAGCAGCACGATTTCGTCGTCGGCGAAACCAAGACGTTTGCGCAACGCGCGCCTCTCATCGTCGGCGACGGGCGAGAAGCGGCCGTTGTCGACGGGTGGATACAGCACGCGGATCTTCGCGTCGTCGACGCCGTACAGCAGCCGCAATTCGTCGCGCATCTGCGGCGAATGCGCGACGACGAAGCGCGCGCGCCGATATTGACGGCGCTCGAGCGCAATCTGCCGGCGATCGAAGAACGACGGCGCGCGGCCTGTCGCGCTGAGAAAACCCAGATGCGTGCCGCCGCAAATCGCGATCTCCGAGGCTTCGACGCGATTGCAGCCAATCAGCACATCCACTTTCGCATCGCGCCGCATCGCGCTCAGACGCCGCGAAAACCATTCGTCCCGCCACTTCCCGGGCAGGAACGACACGTTGATCCGGTGCGGCTCGACGAGGCGGCTTTCCGGCAACTTCGGATCGAACGCGCGGCCGAACACGGCCAGCTTGATCCCGGCCGCGACGAGTCCCCGTGTCACCTCGATCGCATAGCGTTCGAGGCCCCCGCTGTACTTCAGTGCATTGCACGACAATCCGATTTTCATGCTTTTTGTTCGATTACCAAACGGCACTGGCAAGTCACCGCGCTTCCGATGTCAGGACACATCGCGCGTTCTTTAGCCCTGCTCCGCCAATTGCCTGAACACAGCGACAACGCGTCGACACGTCAGCGCCTCGCGCCAGAACTTTTCCTTCAGCCGCGCCGTCGGCAGCCATTGCCACGGCAATACGACGCGCACGGTGCCCCACGCCGGCCGCCAGCGCTCGGCCACGGCTCTGCGGCGGAACAGGCTGATGGTCGGGACGGACAGATTCGACGCCAGATGGCCGATGCCCGAATCGTTGCCGATGAACCAGCCCGACTCATAAAGCCAGCAAGCGAGCGCATGCAGATCGTCGAATACGGGCGCGGCGATGCCGAGCCTTTCGAGTTCGCTCCAGCGTGCCCGCTCGTTGGGCGCAATCACGAAGCACACTTCGTAACCGAGCGCCTGCAGGCGCCTCGCCAGCGCGATGAAACGCGCCCGCGACCAGCGCTTGTCGTCGGTGCTCGCTTCGGGGTGAATCACGACGCGATGCCGATACCGCCGATGCTTCAACGTCGCGGGCGCCGTGATGCCGTTCTCTGTCGTCCCGGTGACGATACCGAAGCGCGTACGGCAAAAGTGCGCGAAGCGCTCCGCCATGCAGCCGGGCGCATTGGCATACTCGATATCGTGCAGATCGATCACATGAGGATGCGCGCCCGCAAGATGCGCAAACGGCTGATGCCGATGCATCTGCAAGACGGCGTCGAATGCTTCGAGGCGTGTTGCGCAATCCGCCTCGTGTGGCAGCGGATGAATCTCGACATGAGGAAACCAGTGTCGCAGCGCAAAAACAGGCGTGCCGAACACGCAGACCTCGATACCGCTTGCGCGCAGGTTCTGCACGATCACCATCGAAACCAGCGAATCGCCGATTGCATTCGACATCACGAACGCGACTCGCCTGATCGAAGCGAGGCGCACGCTCTGCGGCAATGTCGCGTCCACGTCAGGCCGCCTCGCGTTGCAATTGCTGGAATGCGCGCAGCACCTGATTCACCGACAACGCGTACTTCCAGCAGCGCTCCTTGAGCCGGCCCGTCGGCAGCCACGCGCCGCCGACCAGCACTTTGCCCGCGCCCCAGCCCGGACGCCATGTGCGCGCGATACCGTTGCGCATGAAAAGCGACAGCGTCGGCACCCGAAGGCACGACGCAAGATGACCAATGCCCGAATCGTTGCCGATGAACCAGCCGCTTTCCACGAGCCACGCGGCGACGTTATCGAGCGTACCGAGGCGCGGCAAGCCGATGCCGTGCTGTTGCACGTGTTCCCAATCGGCGCGCTCTTCGTCGGTCACGATGAAATGCGGCTCGAAGCCCTTTGCTTTCAGCTCCAGCGCAAGGCGCACGAAGCGCGGCGCGAGCCAGCGCTTGTCCGGCGTGCTGGCCGTCGGATGGATTGCCACGCGCAAACGATGCTTGCGATGAATCAGCCCTGCCGGAACCGCGAGGCCATTGCCCGGCTCCGCGTGATGCAGACGCAGCGACTCGCGGCAAAATTGCGCGAGGCGTCCCGCCATCGGTTCCGTCGAAGGTGCGCGGCACAGATGCTCCAGCACGAGCGCGTCCGGATGACGCTGCGCGAGGCGCGGCACTGGGCGGTTGGCGTGAAGCTGAATGACGGTATCGAACGGGCGCAGCAGCGCGTCGGCATCGTCGTCGCGCAAGGCGGGCTGGATATCGATGCCGGGAAACCAGTCGCGCAACGCCCGCATGTGCTGGCTGAACACGGTGACCGTCTTGCCGCTCAATTGCAGATTGCGCGCGACGGTCATCAGCAGCAGCGAGTCGCCCAACGCCGGCGACGTCGTCACCGCTACGTTCAAAGCCGAATCGTTGGCGTGCTGCATGGTTGTTGCTCTCGATGAATGACGTGGACCTGGCATCGCGCGTCGACGTATGCGATCGCAGCGCATTATAGGTTTGGGCCTGTCACGCAGGATTTGTGTAATCTTTCCGACTATTACGCTGGAAGCACCGCATGTCGCTACAGCCCTTGCGGCGCGCAATCGAATCGCGCCGGGCACACACATGCCTTACGCGATAAAGAATCTGAAAGCCTGAGCGACGTGTGAGAGCGGCATCCATGTTCAACCCGTCCGCTTTGCATCGCCGTTATAGTAGCTCAGGTCCGTGTCCGACAGAAGACGCTTCATGTGCGGTCCGTGCGTGCGCAGGTTGGCGGCTTGCAGCCATTCCTTTTTGCCGCGCAAGCGGTCGAATGCGTCGTGACGTGGCGCGTCGGCCGCACTCGGCCAGTGATGACAGACGAGACTCAACGGCTCGCAAACATCCCTGAAACCGGGGTGCACGGGTTCGCGTTCATCCATGCCGAGCACGGCGCGTCGCCCGAAGCGTTGAATCACGCCTTCGTAAAGGCGCTTTTCGAGGATGTCTCGATCGCCGGGATGCAATGAACGGATGACATCGAGCATCGCGGGCGTGCTCTTTGCGATGAAGAACTGGGTCGACAGGGATTTGCGGTCGCGTATCCCGTAACGCGATCCGCACCGTCTCAACCACAGCGCGAGGCGCGCGCGCAGCCTTCTTCGTATGTCATCCGAACGGCTCCATTCAGGCACGCGATCGGTGCTCCATGACGATGCCGCGACAAGCGCGTGCGGCGATTTTTCGAGCCTCTCCAGATAACGCACGATCACGTTCTGATCGAAGATCCATGTATCGGCTTCGAGGTGAATGACGTAATCCGCTTTCAACTTCGTGACGGCCGTCTCAATCGACGCGACGAGCAGATCGTGCGCGCCGCGCGTCAGCGGCTTCGGCTCGCGCATGACCAGAATGTCCTCGATGTAGCGCGTATAGCTCGCATCCGCGCACGCATGCACGACGGGCCACTTGCGCGGCCAGTTCAGCTTGATGATCTCCATCGAAATGCGCGCGCAATCCGTGCGATTGAACGAGGTCAGGCAAACGACGACTTGCATGTTGGAATAGCGTCTTCACGAAGCGTCACATACTGCATCAGATTCGTACGGGATTTCGCGCCGGCTCGTCGCGCGTGTCTTACATAATATTTCCGCCGCTACGCACCGTCATTGATATTCGCTAAAGCGCGAAACAGGCGCTTCGTCGGCAGGTGCGGACGAATAGCCGGGCACGTCCGCCTTGAACTGATCGAGCAGACCGCGATCCGTCCGCGACAGGCCCTTCAACTGAAGCTGCATCAGCACGCGCGTGCCCGTGCTCGGCGACGACGTGCTGCTCGTCGCGTTCGTGTACTTTTCCAGCGCGAGCGCGAGCGACCAGCATTGCGCGTCGTATTGCAATCCGAGAAGGCCTGCGATCAGACGGTGCGTGCTCATGTCGTAATTGACGCGCGCGACGCTCGCCAGGTTCTTTGCGAGCGGCCATTGCCCCGATACGATGAACTGGTTCACGGGCTGAAAGTCCAGCGTCGTGTTGGCGCGCGTGTACCGGTAAGCGATATTGAGCACATGTGCCGTCGCCGGCGACCACGCAAGGCCGACCGATCCTTGCGTCAGATAGTTGTTCGCCTGGCTGTACTGCAACGCGTTCTCTACATTGATGCCCGCGCCTACCTTGATTGAACTGCCAGCGATCAAGCTGGTCCGCGCGACGTTCGCCGTGCTTTCCGTGTCGTATAGCGTCACGCGTGGCTGACGGAAATCGTAGCGCTGCGCGATCACGAAGCGCGCGCGTTCGTCGCCCGTTGCGGCGTCGATCAGGCGCGACGTCAGCGCAGCCGTCACGCGGCTTTCATCGGACACGCGATCATTGCCGGCAAACGCGTTGTCGCTGAAGAGTTCGCCTAGTCCGAAGTCTGCTTCCGTCGTGTCGAAGAGCGGCACGTATGTCTGATTGCGATAAGGCGTATAGACGTAAAAGAGCCGCGGCTCCAGCGTCTGGATATACGAGCTTCCCCAGATGCGCACCGCGCGCTCGAACGTCATGCCCGAGTCCAGACTCAAGGTCGGGATGTTCACGTTCACATTGCGCGGCTGCCCTGCTGGCGCGTCGGACGCAATCGAAGTCAGATCGTACGAAGCGAAATGCCATTTGATCTTCGGCGTGAAGAACCAGCCGGGCCGCACGATCGGATAGCTGACGAAAGGATTGAACACGAAACGCGTGCCTTGCGTTGCATCGTCCGATGAAAGCGTGAAGCGCGTCGCGTCCGCCTCGAAACCATAGTCGAAGCCACCGACGTCGTAACGGTTGTAGTGCACGTTGAGCTGTGGCTCGCGGTTGTAGGTCGTGTCGCTGGAAAACGACTGCCAGTGCTGCTCGCGCGCGAGCACCGACCACGGTCCGCTGTTGTACGTGAGACCGGCTTCCTGCTGATAGAGCGTCGTCGAAGTGGTCGGAAACGCGCTGCCCGAGCCGAGATCGGTCGACACATTTGCATCCGACACACGGTTGTAATTGACGTAAGCGCCGAAGCCGGAGCCGATATTCCAGACATGATTCAGGTCAATCGAATAACGGCGCTCGTGCGTCGTGATGTCGTTGGGCAAGTAGGCAATCGCCAGCGAACCGGACGATGCGCTCGTCAGATACCGGTAGTCCGCGCTCAGCATTTCGCCGCGCTTCGACATGTAACGCGGCGCAATGGTCAGGTCGTAGTTCGGCGCGATGTTGAAGTAGTAAGGGACAGTGATGTCCACGCCGTTCTTCGAACTCATCGACCATGTCGGCGACAGCAGGCCGCTGCGGCGCGCGCCGTCGAGCGGGAACGATAGCCACGGGCTCGCGAGCAATGGAATGTTCTGAAAGAACAACACGCCGTTGCGCGCGACACCTTCGTCGGCGCCACGGTCCATCGTGAATTGAGACGCGCGGATGTACCACGCGGGATTCGTCTCGCACGCACAGGTGCTGTACGTGCCGTCTTCGATCTTCGAACGCTCGTTGTCGAGCAGATCGGCGCGCTTGCCGCTGCCCCATCCGCCGTTCAGATAGAAGTGGTATCTGGGCTGCGCAATGAAGCCTTCGCTGGCGTTCACGCGCAACTGGCTGAACGGTCCATCGAACACGTCGCCTTTCGAAACAATGCGGACGCTGCCATATGCATCGGCCAGGTCGTGATCGGGGTCGTAGTGCAGCGCGTCGCCTTTCACGACGAAACCATAGCGGCGCAGTTCGGCGGCGCCCCTTAGCGAAATGTCGCTATCGACGGTGCCTGTGACGGAGTCGCCCAATGCGATCGTTGCCGGTTTTGCATCGGGTGGACTGGATGCTTCGGTGAGTTGCGGCGCGATGCGCAAGCTCCACGCATCGGAAAGACGTTCGGCATTGGCCGCGTCGCCGGCAAGTTGCGCGTGCACCTGCATCGGCGCGAGCAGGCAGAGCACCAATGCAGCAATGGGCCTGATAGCGAGGCCCTGGACTTCTCGGCGGAATATCAAAGCGGAATCGTGGCGTCTGATTGACGGGCGGACGCCGGCCCGAATGAAGATGCGTCCCGAGCGTCTTACTGCAACGTCACGGCGTCGCTGTTGACCTGAGCGATGGTGGCGCCAACGGACGCAGCGACGCCGCTCAGCGCCTCGATCAACGGAGCGATCTGCTCGCACGGCAATGAAAACGAAATGCCCATGTTGCCCGCGAGCCTGAAGCGAATGACGGCTGTCTGCGTGCCGTTCAGACGCCCTATTTCCCAGCCGTAGCTCTGAAACGCAAAGGCCATGTGCTCGTTGTTGTTGATGATTCTGTCCGAATGCTCGATCGCGTTCGGCAGTGCGACCAGCAACTGGTCGAGCACGGAGCGGTGGATCGCCGTGGTCGCCTGATTGCCGTGAAGCAGCAGGTGGAGACCGTCTTCCGTCATCTGCAGATCGGCAATCGAATCGACAACGTGTGTCTCGCGCTCAGACATGGCGCAGCCCGCTCGCGCCTGTTTGCACATCGGCTTCGCGCTCGCGATGTGTGCGCGTGTCTTCGACCCACGGTTCATAAGAAGAGGCCCGGGCCAGCCAGGCGGAGAAAAGCGGCGTGGAGCTGGCGCGTAACACAGCAACCAGTGCGACGGGATCGATATGTTCGAGCATGGCGAAGAACCAGAGGTGGGTGGAGTCGGCACGATACCGCCACCTTCGCTCTCAACGCGTTACCACGACCCTACCGATTCTTTGCTGCACCTTTCCGCCTTTGCACGACATCGACCGTGCAGCGCGCGCCGCTATTCATCGCTGCGCTATTCCTTACCGCACGCAACAAATAAACAGAAAGTTTGGCGTAACCCTGCGCAAGAAGCCCATTCCTATACTCGCGGCTTTCCATAGTGAGTCGCGTCCCGCTCTCAACAAGATCCTCGATGAAACAAAGAGCATCAACTATCTGTCTCGCCAGTGCGATCACGGTGTGCGCCACGTCACTGACGCCATCGACCGCGCATGCCGGCGACTCCGTGGTCGTCACGGACATCCGGCTCGACGGCTTGAAGCGCATTGAAGCGGGAACGCTGCTCGCCAACCTGCCCATCAAACGCGGCGATACTTTCACGGACGACAAGGCATCGCAGGCCGTGCGCGCGATCTACGACACGGGCCTCTTCAGCGACGTCAACGTGTCGCTCGAAGGCGATGTCGTGGTGGTTCACGTCGTCGAGCGCCCTGCCATTGCTGAGATCGATTTCTCCGGCATTCACGAGTTCGAGAAGGACAATCTGACGAAGGCGCTGCGCGCCGTCGGTCTGTCGCGCGGCCGCCCTTTCGACAAGGCACTCATCGACAAAGCCGAACAGGAACTGAAGCGCCAATACCTCACGCGCGGCTACTACGCCGCGCAAGTAGAAACCACGACGACGCCCGTCGACAGCGGACGCGTGTCGGTTCTGTTCTCCGTCATCGAAGGTCCGAATGCGAAGATCAGGCAGATCAATTTCATCGGCAATCACGTGTTTTCGGAAAGCACGCTGCGCGACGAAATGGAACTGTCGACGCCGAACTGGTTTTCCTGGTACACGAAGAACGATCTCTATTCGAAAGAGAAGCTCGGCGCCGATCTGGATCGCCTGCGCTCGTACTATCTGAATCGCGGCTATCTGGAGTTCAGGATCGATTCGACTCAGGTGTCGCTGACGCCCGACAAGAAGGAGATGTATCTGACGCTCAACCTGCATGAAGGCGAGCCCTATACGATCACAGGCATCCGGCTCGCGGGCAATCTGCTCGATCGCGAAGCGGAACTGAAGCCGCTCATCGGCATCAAGCCCGGCGAAACGTTCTCCGAAGACAAGCTCAAGGCAACGACGAAAGCGATCGTGGACCGGCTCGGCGAGTACGGCTACGCGTTCGCTGCCGTCAATGCGGTGCCGCAGATCGATCAGGACAAGCACACTGTCGATCTCACGCTGCAAGTCGATCCGGGACGACGCGTGTACGTGCGCCAGGTGAACGTGGAAGGCAACACGCGTACGCGCGATGAAGTGATACGGCGAGAAATGCGCCAGCTTGAAAGCGCGTGGTTCGATTCGAACCGGCTTTCGCTTTCGAAGAAACGGGTGAATCGGCTCGGCTATTTCACCGACGTCGACGTGACGACAGTGCCCGTTGCGGGTTCGAACGATCAGGTCGATGTCGACGTCAAGGTCACGGAAAAGCCAACGGGCGCGATTACGCTCGGCGCGGGCTTTTCTTCGTCGGACAAGGTCGTGCTGTCGGCGGGCGTCACGCAGGACAACGTGTTCGGCTCGGGCACGAGCCTTGGCGTCAATGTGAATACGGCGAAGACGTATCGCACGCTGTCGGTCACGCAGACGGACCCGTATTTCACCGTCGATGGCATCAAGCGTATTTCGGATGTCTACTATCGCACCAGCTATCCGCTGTACTACAGCAACGACGAGAGCTTTCGTATCGTCTCGCTCGGCGCGGACCTGAAGTTCGGCATTCCGTTTTCGGAAGTCGATACGGTCTACTTCGGCCTCGGTATCGAGCAGGATCGCTTCAACACCGATTCATCGACGCCACAAGCCTATCTCGACTATGTGAGCGAGTTCGGGCGCGTCGTCAACAACGTGCCGCTGACGGCGGCCTGGTCGCGCGATGCCCGCGACAGTGCACTCGTGCCGAGCCGTGGCTATATGCTGCAGGTCAACGGCGAGGTCGGCACGCCTGCAGGCGAAACCGAGTACTACAAGACCGACGTTCAGAGCCAGTATTACTACTCGTTCGCGCGCGGCTTCATTCTTGGCATGAACCTGCAGGCGGGCTATGGCAATGGCTTCGCGGGCAAGGCGTATCCGATCTTCAAGAACTACTACGCGGGCGGTATCGGCTCGGTGCGCGGTTATGAGTCGAGTTCGCTTGGGCCGCGCGATTCGTCGACGGGCGATTCGATCGGCGGCTCGAGGATGGTGGTCGCAAACGTCGAGATGACATTCCCGCTTCCGGGCAGCGGCTGGGATCGCACATTGCGCGTCTTTACCTTCGTCGACGCGGGCAACGTGTGGGGCAACGAAGGCAACAGCACGGGTGCGAACGGTTTGAGATACAGCTATGGCGCGGGCCTCGAATGGATTTCGCCGATCGGTCCGCTGAAGCTCTCGGTCGGCTTCCCGATCGTCAGGCACGCGGACGACAAGTACCAGGTGTTCCAGTTTCAGATCGGTACATCTTTCTAAACGCGCCGACGAAAAAAGAGCCCGCTTCGCTTCATTGCGGTCTCTTTTATGGCCCGGCCCCGTGTCCGATTTTTCGCGACATGCCGGAAGCCCACGCCATCCGGTGTCACACCGCAGCCTACCGCTCGAGCACGGAACTGACGAACGACTATCAGAACGCGATTGCGCGCGCGATCCGCGCCGAGCGCGAGGGCAAACGCATGTCGCACCGCGTATGCGCGGGCGTATGGCCATGCTGCAAGCGGATCTTCCAGAACCTTGCGAGGCACATGGCAAACAGGCATGGCGGCAAGAGATAACGTGTGTGCCGGTCAACACCCGCTGTGGTGCTGCGAGGCGATCAGCCTGGGCGACGGATCACACTTGCACACACACCAGTCGCCACTCAACGCTACCTGCTTACCATTCGGACCTCTATCGTTCCGACGATCGGTGCAAATAATCCGACCTGTCGAGTCGCACTTTGGACACCACACGGAATCGCCCTCATAGGCTACGGCACGACCGCGAATGGTATCTCCGCGTTTAGGCGCAACTACGCGACCTCCTGCTGTCGTCGTGTCACCGTTGCACACGTCATAGCGTCTCATTAACTCTCCGAGGCTAATACTAGAGGTCCGCAAATGGCACGAAGTGCCATTGACCGAACTCTGGGTCGAACAGTGCAGCCTTCGTACAATCCTTTCTGTCCACAACACTGGTTTCAATGGTGTTAGCAACTCGCGTCGAAGCCTGTTGCACGCGCTCGTGTTCCCATTCGAGCATATTTGCATATGTTTCACGCCACGCAAACATACCCGCGCTCGTGCAGACGCTCCACCTGTTTAAGCGTTTCATCGTCCAACTCGAGGATCGGCGAGAGAAAGCAGGATACCGCCGGTCCCGCCCTCGTTTCACTGGCCGCTATCTCCAGCTTGTTGCCCTCGCCGGTTCGTTTTCAATCAATTCTGAAGTTGCTCCCCAAGCCATTGCAACCTATCCATCATGACTGAATTTAAACATTTGCTCTCATTCTCGCAGGCATCACGTTGAGTTATCCAGGTTCGCTGATTTTTGGAAATGTCCGAAACACTACCGCCCCCGCTCTTAATTTGCCTTTGCAGCCTAACGTAAGCGTTATGGATGCTGATATCAAGCGCACCAAGTTGATATGAGCTGCAAATGGCTCGCTCCGCGCTCACTGTGGCCTTTGAACAGTCAAATGAAGCATCAACCTTCGCGTGTTCATCGATCTTCCTGAGTATTAAAATGGTTTCATCACGCCAACGCAAATAGAGATTGTTTCCAGAACTAACAACCCACGCACCCTTAATTCCTTGAGGAAGCGCATTCCCCAAGTCACCCTGCCACAGTCCATTCTTGCAATTAAACGTCATCACACTATGTTTTCTTTTCACGTCCAAGGGAAGCTTGTAATCATCGATCGGATCACCTGCTTTACCGACATAGCCACCAAGACTGCGCCTAAGCAGATCAGGGAAGGTTATATCCAGACTCTCAACATCAACGGTTTCGCATTTATCACCGAATCGAAAGGCATCATCAGATATTTCATTATCTCCGAATCTAAAAATTCTTCCCATCAAACGAGGGTCGTCCCACTGATATTCAGTAGCGCGACCAATTCCAGTGTTCAAATGCACCGACCTGACCTGCCACACTCCAATGAGATATGTTGGAATCTCCGCCGAAAATGCCGAAGAGATCGAAAAAAATGTAAGAGCTATCACTGAAAAAATTAGATTTTGCAAGTGGCGCATCATAATTAAAAATATAATTAACGCGTTATTACAATGGGAGTCCCATGAAACTCATAGCGCCCCTTTGTGTATAACATCACTTCATCATCGCGTCGTTTGACAAGACCAGCAAACGTAACACCGCCAGATGTGACATGCTTTTTTATTTCGATCATCGCGGAATTACTGTCCTTCTGATTTATGTAATTCGCGACCTTCGACCACCCTCCACCCGGGTTATATGCATAGCTTACCAGGGCATCGAATTCGCTTTCCTCCAAATCGACCTTGATCGCGTGATTAACCATTTTTTCATAAGGCGGAACCACCTTTCTCAACAACTCAACTTGTTTCGTCTCACTTAGATCCACCGTATTTTGGTTGTCGTGGCAGAACTTTTTTGCCGACTGCCCCGTAAGTCCAGCAGCTCGGGAAATCGTCGTCGCTGTTGCATCATCCAAGCCGATTGCTGTCATGTCGGCCTGTATGCTAGTGGCAGATCTTTCCTTCATATCGTATCCGGGACCCAGTGTCACTCCACTGGCGCCCCCCGGCCAGTGAAGTTTGTTTGTTACTCCTGCAAGCGATTCCTGCTTAAAAATAAAGCGAATACCGTTGTCAGAAATGGCTCTGGCTCCCGCTTCTCGGAAGAAATTTGCAACTAGTGCCACCGGGTGGATATGGTTCACCACGGGGGTGACGGGAAAGCTCGCGAGCTTGTCTTTAATGTCGTCCCACCATTGCAGCTTCCTGATCCGCGTAAGTTCGCATTGCCAGTTCTCGCGGGCATTGCGCATCAACGGCGTCAGCGCTTCCCACCGGCTCATGCTGCCGCCCCATTCGCTTTCGTAGCGCAGGATCACATGTGCAAGTTCGCTGGCAAGCCAGGACTTGTTCATGGCACGCTGGAGTTTTCTCGCTGTGACCACTTCCTGGCCGTCCTTGCCGCTCTTCTTTTCACCGTATTGCAAAGGAATACGGCTCACGGTCTGCTCAAGCCGCCGAAGCAATGCACTGCCGTTCACCGCCGCTGTGGATGGCTCGAATTCCGTCTGCTCCTTCCAGTCGGCTGAACCCGTCACAGAAAGATTGCGGCGAAACGCATCAGTCAGGGCGATGCCCGTCGCGTCGACGATCTCGAAACCAGGCCAGGCCCACGGACTTTCCAATGTCGTGCCCGGATGTCCCTTTTCGCAGATCCAGCCGCGCTGATCCGTGCCGTCTGCGGCAACAAAGCCTACCCGCCACCAATGTATGTTCTCGTCATCAACGGCAACGTTATCGTCTCCAATGCCATCGAGCTGCGCGCGCGGGAACGCAAACGTCTGTGCGTTCGCCGGATCGGCAAGGGCTTGAACCTGCAACGGGAAACGTTTCCACGCCGACAGACCGTTCGGACCACGGTTCAGATCGTCCCGTCGGATCCAGACAGGGCCGCCATCCAGAGCGGCGATACTGCCGATGGTCAAGTATCTCGGCTGCACCTGCACCCACGGTCCGGCTTTCGGGCTGCGAACTGTCTCCTTCGCGTATTGCGGATGACGTGTGCCCAACTTGTGGTCCGAGTCAGCCGGTTGTACGACCAGCTTTGCGCCCGCCTGAACGACCAGAATGGTGCGATCGCTTGCAGGCAGTTGCGCCGCCCGTGCGCGACACTTCCCGATAAACTCTTTCAGTTCGTCACCGGCAAACACTTCAAGATGCAACAACTGACGCACGGGGACGGGTGGTAGTGGCGTCGAGCGCTCGTAGTCGTGATATTCGCCGATCTGTCCCATCAGCGTTCCGGCCTTGACGGGAATCGGCTGCGGCGGAACTACCACACGTCCCACTCCCTGCGGCTCTTTTACGGGCTGCTGGTCGTGCAGATACAGCCAACCCCAATCACCCTCGGGCGTTATTGGTATCGCTCCCGTTTCGTCGCCGTCAGGTTGTACCCACGGCACATTTTGGTCCTCCCAACCGAAATTGCCGCCGCTTTTCGCGCTGACCATGTGGCCCGCTGAAATCAAACGGATATGCCCCCACTCGCCCCGCTTCTCGCCGATGATTACCTCGCTGCCTTCAGGCAAAAACGCAACGTGCTGACCCGCGACGAACTGGTTTTTCTTCGTTCCGGGTTTCGGCTCCGACCAGACGAATGCGCCTGCTGCCGCGCCGCCGTTCTCCTGTTTGTCCTTGTTGCCGATGCGGTACGCGTCCACGCCCGGCCACCAGCCAGGTCGTACCATGCTCCCATCAGCAAGGTAGGTAGACCAGTCGGCCATGTGCATATGGAGACTGTAGAACGTTAGCGTCTCGTCGGCAGGTTGTCCGTTGGCGGTATTGCCCGGCGCAGGCGGCATCGTCATATGGTGGCGCACCAGCACGAACCCGGTTGAGTACATTGCCCAGCGACGGTCCTGTGTGAAGTGAAGTTGCGGATACGCATCATCGAGTCTGAACGCGATAACCTCGCCATTTGCGATGACCCGCACGCCGCCTGCCTGATCAACTCGGCTGGATGAGCCTTTGCCGAAATGCACACCGCCGTGCGGAAACCCGTTCACGCCGAGCGGAAAGAAGCCATCTTCCATACCCGCGAATGCGTGATAGAAGATGTCCGGATCGGTTATTTCCTTGTGATCCTTTCCGGGAAACGGATAGCGCCACGTCTGGGGCGAGGATGCTGCCGGCGCTGCTGCCGGTTGATTGCTCGGTTGTGCATTCATGTCGTGAAATCGTTGAGCACGTTTAGCCGGAGAACTTCGAGCCATGACGCGCGAGGTCTGCGATATCGTTTGCAAACGGCAACGCTGTTTTCTGCATGGTGCCGTCGGGGTCGGCCTTCTGCCAGGTGATGGCTTTTTCGATGTAATCCCCATTGGTGGCATTGGTGATGTTGTCCGGCGTCATACGGAAATATGAGTTACCGCACTTGAGCAGGATTTCCTTCTTTGCCTCGATGATTACAGACCCGTCTGCACTGCGAATGACGGCATCGTGCAATGCCGCGAGGTCAATGCCATCGCTTTGCGCCTGAATCTGGATCGCACCTTTCGCGGCGAAAATTTTTATTCCCATCCTTTGCGCGAACACGGATACAGCTTCACCGGCTGCAATGCGCAAGCGCCTCAGGACGCTCCAGTCAGCGCTATTGCCCGCCGTCGCCTGGATGCTGTCGCTCGCTGCGAACTGTATCGACTTGCCGGATACGACACCCACCGGGCCAGGTGCGCCCGTCAGAATGCCAGGCTCCTTTAATTGATCGAGGTCGGCATTGACCGCTTTCATTGAGTCCGTGTCGGTCGGGTCAGCCTTCGACGCTCTGGCCGAGTCCGCGAGTGAACGCGCAAGCACCAAAGCCCGCTCTAGCTCCGCGACGGTCTCCTGCATGTCCAGTTGATGGCCGCTCGCGCCGGGCCGGTCGTAGGCGCTCAGGTATAGACCACTGCCGCCACGTAGCGCGTTATATCCCGATGTGCGCAGTTCGATGCCTTCGCCGCGCTTCTGCTTCTTCGAGTCAACCAGGAAGCCGAGATTCAGTTGTGTCTTGCCCGAATGATCAGTAGAGAGCTTGATGCCTTCCTGACCTTCCCAGTCCTCCATACGCAGCTTGTTATTGCTCTGTGTGCGAATGACATTGCGCGAGAGCCAGCGGTTGTCGCTCGTGATGTGATCCACGGCCTGGCTGTTGTGCATTGCGTGTGCGATGTATGGCCGATTGGGATTGCCGTCGTGGAAAGCAATGGCAACCTCGGTGCCGTCGAGCAACGGGAAGTGAAAGCCCGTCTGCAATGCGCCCGCGAACGGCTTTGCAAGACGCAGCGGCACGCTCTCGCCGCCCGGATTCCATTCATCGAAATCCAGATCGAAGCGGACGACGTAGTAACCGGCGGCGGTCAGGTACGCATATTTGTACTGGTCGGGTGACGTCACGCGGGCACTCAGTGTGCCCGCAATCCTGGGCCACGCTCCCTCATCCAGCGCGAGTCGGAAACGTCGGTCTGAAGGAATGGCCTTGTACGTATTGGAGTAGGCATCATCCCGCGCACCGCGATGGACCACTTCGACAATGACCTGTCCGTTTGGCGCATCAGGCAGCGCTTCATCGATATGCAGAATGCGCGCGGGCATCAGCGCAAGAACACTGCTCTCGCCTTCATAGATAACCTGGGATGCGATAGCCGCCTCATGCCTGAGTTGGGCTTCCCACTTCGCCGCCTGCGCTTCCGGGTGATGCGTACCCCACACGTAAGGTTGGCCGTACGTGGTCTTATCTTCGGCTGCTACGTTGGCATCGTCCCTGAACCGCTCCCACGCACTGTCGGCGTTATAGTCGGCGACAAGGAAGGATTGCGCTACCGTCTGCGTCCTCGTAACCAGCGAACTGACCGCCTCGATACCTGACTCCAGACCGGCCTGTTCGCGATACGGCACATCGAGCGACGGCTGATAAACATAATGGTCAATGTCGTCGCAGACGTTCAGAACGTCGCCATGCTCACCCGCCGTGATATAGCTATAGATGCCTTCCTGCTTCATCAGCAGTTGCACCCAGGCAAGATCGTCCATCTCGTACTGCATGCGAAACGCGTGCTGCGGATACTGGCGGCGCAACCGGAAACTGTACTGATGGCCGCGCAAGCCGTGCCGTTTCAGTACCTGCTCAATGATTTCCGGCGCAGTGACGTGCTGGTAGATGCGACTGGCATGCACGCGCGCCAGCTTCGAAAAATGCGCTTCGAGCACAAATTCATAGCTGGTGAAATCGCGTGTTGTCTTGAGTTCGGTAAAGCTGGTAATCCAGCCCGCAAAGCGTCGACCATCAATGTCTTCGGGAACGATCGAAAACGTTGCATCCTTGCCGAGATAGTCGGTACGCGTGAGTCGAATTGGGTGCGTGAGCCGGATCGTGACGCAGTAGGGCTCGCCGAGTCTTTCGGTCGCGGCGAATGAGACTAAGGATAGCCCGCTTGCGCGTGCACTGCCCGGTACTTCAAGAAAGTAGGACTGTTTTCCAGTCAGTCCATTGAGACGCAGACCATCGCCTTCTAAACCTTCAGCCATACTTTGGTATCCGGATTATCCCGACGTCTGGGTGACATCGTGGGCCGACGATGATTCGAACGCGCAACTGCACGCCGCGCCATGAGAAATATCTGAAAGTGGCGCGTATAAAGGAAATCTATGCTTAGTGACTAATGGAATCAGAAAAATTTGACTCCATTGATCTGTAGCACATAAAAAAAGCCCACATGGGGCATGAACCGGGCTCTTTTGCTTTCGACGTGGCGGTTCTAATACCGCGCAATGCATGCGCTACTGGATTCTTCGCGCCGTATTGTCGAAACGCATGCGCTCTTCGGCCACGATGGGCGCTGCAACATCGAGCATCGGCGCCCGCGCTTCGTCCCGATCGTCCGCGGCGCCATTGCGCGGCAGCGCGTCGTCGGGCGCGAACATGTAGCCTTCGCCGCGCAAGGTCTTGATGTATTGCCGGCCCGTCGGCGACAGTTTTAACGCGGCGCGCAGCCTGAACACGACGACATCGAGTCCGCGTTCCGTCACGCTGCAATGCCGGCGCAGCATGTTGAGGATACACACGCGCGACAGCACCTTCATCGGATTCGACGCGAGCACCACGAGCAGCGCGAATTCCGTGCTGCGCAACGGCACTTCCACGCCGCCACGAGTGAGCACGCGGTCGGCAACGTCGACTTCGAAATCGTCGAATGCGATAGGCGCGCGCTCGATGTGCATCGGCACATGCGACGGCGGTCCCGAACGCAATGCGTTGCGCACCCGTGTGATCATCTCGCGCGGATCGTGCGGATCGACGACATAGTCGTTCGTGCCGAGCTCGAACGAGAGCACCTTGTCGACGACGTCGTCGGACCGGCTGACGATAATCACAGGCAGGTCGTAGCCAAGCGAACGGATACGCCGCAATGCAGCCAGGCCGTCGACTTCAGGCAAGCCGTGACGCATGACGATCAGCGACGGCACTTCGACTTCCAGGCGCCGCTCCAGCGAGTCGGTGTTGTACAGGACGGACATCTCGATCTTGTGCTGCTGCACATGTGCCCGAAGCATGTCGCGGCTTGCCTGATCAGGCTCGACGACGAGCAGATGGATGGTCATGAAGTATCCGTCCTTCTCCCATTTGAATGGAGGACCATGATAGAGAGCAACTGTGCAGGCAAGACGGTGAAAATTAAGGAGATTGTGTGGAGATCGCCGAACGGTCGTCCGTCGCCGCGCGCGTCGCGTCAAAATAGCGCCGTGGCGGCATATCGATAGCAACTGGCATGCGTGCGGCGCTCGAGCGCTGGCCAAAGCATGCCGACAGGGAAACACAGGGTGGCAAGCATGAAAAGTGGCGACCGTGGGGTCTCGCCATGAGAATCGGCATTACGTCGAAGCTCTTCGTCGCGATTTCGGCGGCGTGCATACTCGTGGCCGTCACGATGGGCGTTGCCGTGCGCTGGAGTTTCGAACAGGGCTTTCTCGGCTATCTGCAGCGCCAGTCGCAAACACATTCCTTGTGCCTGCAGCAGGAACTCGAAGCCGCGTGGGCGAAGCATCGGAGCTGGGATTTCATCAAGGACCCGGTGACGGCAGCGGCCGCGATTCCCGAGGTGATCGACGCAGGCGTGCCGCCTCCCGGTCCGTCCGGCCCGCTCGACATGAACGCGCCGCACGATGGGCCGCCGCCCGACGGCGCGCCGGGCGGCAACGGCGGGGAACCGGGGCCGCCGCCTGGCGACGCGGGCACGCCTCTCGACATGCGCGACATGCGAAGCCCGGGACCGCTGGGCAACCGCCATCCGCCGTTCCGTGTCTACGACACGGACATGCATAGCGTGCTACAAAAGGGACCGCCACCGCCGCCCGATGCCCCGCGCCTGCCGCTGACCGTCGACGGCAAGGTGATAGGCTGGCTGGTCGTCGCCGGGCCCGAAGTGATGTTTCATTCCGCCGACCGGCAATTTCAGGCGCAGCAGGTTCGCGCGACGTGGATCATCGCCGGGTTCGCCGCGTTGCTGGCCGCTGGTGTCGCCATAGTGCTTTCGCGTTTGCTGCTCGCGCCCGTGCGGCGCCTCGTGCTGGCGACGCATCGGCTCGCGAGCGGCGACTATTCGATTCGCGTCCCCGATGCGGGCAGCGATGAACTGCACAATCTCGCCGCCGACTTCAACCGGCTCGCGATCTCGCTCGGCAACGCCGAACGTTCGCGCCGCAATCTGATCGCGGATATTTCGCATGAGTTGCGTACGCCGCTTGCCGTGCTGCGCGGCGAACTCGAAGCAATCGAAGACGGCGTGCGCAAGCCCGACCGCGCGACGCTCGCGTCGCTGCAGGCGGAAGTCGCGCTGCTGAGCCAGTTGATCGACGATCTCTACGAGCTGTCGCTCGCGGACATCGGCGAACTGTCTTTCGAGAAAGTACGGCTCGACGTCGCGCCTATCGTCGAAGCCGCCGCCGAATCGTTCAAGGACAGGCTCGCCGACAAGAAGATCGCGCTGGAAACGGATATCGGCGCCGCGAGCGTCATCATGCTCGGCGACCCGTATCGGCTGACGCAGTTGATGAAGAACCTGCTCGAAAACGCGTTGCGCTATACCGATTCCGGCGGCAAGGTCCGCGTGGCCGTCGCGAAGCACGAGCATGAGATACGGATCGATGTGCAGGATACGCACCCCGCCGTGCCAGAGCCTTTGCTGCCGCATCTGTTCGACCGGCTGTTTCGCGTCGATGCGTCGCGCAGCCGTCAAAGCGGCGGCGCGGGCCTCGGGCTTGCGCTGTGCAAACATATCGTCGGCCAGCATGGCGGCACCATCGACGCATTGCGTTCGCCGCTGGGAGGACTGTGGATCGCGGTCCGGTTCGCTACGTTAGAAACCAAAGATGACTGACTCTTCACTTGCCCGTTCGCCTGCTTCCGTGCTGATCGTCGAAGACGAGCCGAAGCTGTCGGCACTGCTCACCGACTATCTGCGCGCAGAGAACTTCCACACCCAGGTGATCGAAGATGGCCGCGAGGTGATCGCCTCGGTACGTGCGCATCCGCCTTCGCTGATTCTGCTCGATCTGATGCTGCCGGGACGCGGCGGGCTGGAGATCTGCCGCGAGTTGCGGACGTTTTCGGATGTGCCCGTGATCATTCTGACTGCGCGTGTCGATGAAATCGACCGCTTGCTCGGTCTCGAACTCGGCGCCGACGATTACGTGTGCAAGCCGTTCAGCCCGCGTGAAGTCGTGGCGCGCGTGAAGGCGATCCTGCGCCGCATCGAGTCGCTATCGGGCGTGGCGCGCGCCGGCGCGGAATCTGTTTCGAGCGGACTGGCGATCGATCTCGACAGGCATGTCGCATCGCTCGATGGAAAAGACCTCAATCTCACGCCGATTGAAATCAGGCTGCTCGCGCTGTTGCACTCGACGCCCGGCCGCATCTATTCGCGCGATCATCTGCTGCGGCAACTGTATGACGATCATCGGGTCGTCGCCGACCGGACGGTCGACTCGCATGTGAAGAACTTGCGCCGCAAGCTTCAGAATGTCCGCCCGGATCACGACATGATCCGTTCGATTTATGGCGTCGGTTATCGGCTGGACATCGTGCCGCCCGAGTGCCGCGATGATGGCGATCCAGGCTGATGGATCGGTTCGCCTAGCCTTCGCAGCGGAAGAAATCGATGTTCTGGCCCGATGCGACTGCGCGGCGCAGCCACTCGGGCAAATCGCCCCGGCCGTCCCAGACATGGCCTGACGCATCCTGATAGCGGATGGCGCGGGCATTTTTTTCGTCTTCGGCGAACGAGCGTTCCAGCGCGTCGAACGTGATGCCGAATTCGCTCATTCGATTCTGGATCCACGCGATCAGGCGCTCCCGCGCCTGGCCGTCGAGTTTTGCGATTGAAGTAGACATTGCTCGTGCGATTCGAAGTGCGATTCGTAGTGTGGAGAGATCAGCAATCCATTCGTACGGGCGAAACCAGGACTGACGGACTCAATTGCGCCGCCGCGCGTCGATGCGAACCACCGAGTCGAACAGCGCCTGGGCTCGTGCCAGTTCGTCGAGCGCACGGTCCAGTTGCGCGACGGCGGCGGCATGCTCGACCGTCGACGCGGCATCTTCCGGGTCGGCGCGCACGGCGCGAAAAGCCAGATCGACATTGCGTGTCGCTTCGACAAAACGCTGTGCGGCCTGAGCCTGCCTCGATTGCATCATTGCCGACATAAGCATTCCTCCATCTGGATTCGGTTCGGATATTCAGCGTGCGATGCGTGGGGCGCGCCCATTTGCGGTTCGCGCCGATGGCTGTCGATACGAGCCAGCGCTACAAAATGGATTGACTGCGGCATGCTGCCGATTTTCTCTCCGCTCGGTGCGAAGCGCCAGGTCTGATTTGCAACAGCGTGCGGTTTAGTACACAAACACCCGACATTCAGTGTTCCCAGGTTTTATGCGCCGGACGCCTGTTTCTGATCCCCGTCTGTTTATAGGGCGAAGCTGGCCTGCGCGTGCGCCGCGTTGAAGGCCGCCATGGCCTCGACGGGCGGCATGTCGAACAGATCGCGCGTGAAGCCGCGCATGCGCTCCTGCGGCGGCCGGGTGCGCAAACGCCCGACCAGTTCGATGAAGGCCGCAAAGTCGCCGTCGCGCGTGACCTTGTTGACCTCCGCGAAGTCGCGCGCCTTGAGCACGACGGGTTGCGCAAGCCGCACGAAATACGGCGCTTCCAGCTCGACGGCGAGTGCGACGGGATAGCGCTTGCCGCTCAGTTCGCTCGCGCGCGATGTGCAATCGACGACGGCCGTGCCTTGCGCGGGACCGAGCGCCTTGCCCGTGCTGACGCTGCGCAGGTGCTCCGGGTAGATGTGCAGCCGCGTGCCCATGCTCAGTTCGGTGGGCGACGAACACACCAGCGCGTAGTGCTGCTCTCTGCGCCGCCCCGAAGGCAACACCGTGCGGCTGACGATGAACGCATGTGGCGGCAGCTGCCGCACCTGGCCCGTACTGTCGATCCACGCATTCCACAGCAGCATGTCTTCGCGCTTGCGCCCGCCTTGCCGCGGCTTGCTCGACGCCGGCGAAAAGAGCGCGAGCAGCGAGCCGGTGCGATGCGCCGCGATCTGCGCACTATTGCCGAGCGACTGACCGACACCCCACAGAAAACGCCCGCCGCCCAGCCTCCGTTCCCATTCCTTCTGGAGAACGATGCTGGGGAGTTCCTCTCTGGATTCGGTGCCTGTCTTGGTCCAGCAGAACGTGGGCGGTAGGTGCTTCAGTGTCATCAACTTCCTCGGGACTGCCACTCGGCTCGCCGACTTGCGGGCCATTGGCGAAATAGTCAGCCATTCAACAAGCGTTAATGTATAGATATAATGCATGGAATGGAAGCCCCGAAGAGCGATTTTCCCGTACAGGACCTGTTGCGCCGGTTGATGGCGGACATGCGCTCGTCCAGTGAAATCGCACGGCTTTCCGGGGTTAGCCAGCCTACGGTGTCGCGGCTTCGGCTGTCGAAAGGGCGCCGTGTGCGCAAGAGCGCGTCATTCAATAAGCTATGCAGTTTCTATGGCGTGGAAGCGCGCCATGTCGGCGGGCGGGCGACGGGCTACAACGAGTTGCTGCGCAACGCGATCGTCGACGCGTGGGACGGCTCGGAAGAGCACGGCCGCGCGTTGCTTGTGGTGATAAAGGGCTTGAAGGGGTTGAGCGCGAAGGTGGAGTAAGCGGTGCGCTCGCGGGGGGGGGGGGGGGTGCGGGGGGGGTGGGGGGGGGTTGCGGAGGGTTTGGGGGGGGGTTTGAAGCGGACGGGCTTCGCGTTCAGTCGAAGCCCGTCGATGGATTGCGGGTGGTTTGCGGGTTTAGAACTGGTCTTCGGACAGCGCGAGGAAGCCCTCGCCGCCCTTCGCGCTCGTGATCGATGCTTCTAGCGCTACCGCCTGCGGCAACAAATGTTCCGCGAAGAATTGCGCGGTCGCGATCTTCGCACCGTAGAACGACGGATCCTGCGCGTGCTTCTCTTGCGCTGCGAGCATTGCGCGCGCCATCTGCCAGCCGCCCAGCACAATGCCCGCAAGCTTCAGATACGGCACGCTGCCTGCGAACACTGCATTCGGATCCCTCTTCGTATTCGCGACGACATACGCCACGACCGACTGCAACGCATCATGTCCAAGCGACAGATGCTTTTGCATCGAATCGAACGCTGCGCCCTTCTGATGCTTGAGTGCTTCGACCGTCTGCGCAATCTGGGCAAGCAGTGCTTTCGCAACCGCGCCGCCGTCCCGCACCGTCTTGCGACCGACGAGATCGTTCGCCTGGATAGCCGTCGTGCCTTCGTAGATCGGCAGGATGCGCGCGTCACGATAATACTGCGCCGCGCCCGTTTCTTCGATGAAGCCCATGCCGCCATGCACCTGCACGCCGAGGCTCGCGACATCCACCGATAGCTCCGTGCTCCAGCCCTTCACGATCGGCACCAGGTATTCATAGATCGCCTGATGTTCCGCACGCTTCGCCTCGTCGGGGTGGCGGTGCGCGAGATCGCTGTGCGACGCCGCGACGTACGCCAATGCGCGCGAGCCTTCCGTGAGCGCGCGCATCGTCGACAGCATGCGACGCACGTCGGGATGCTGAATGATCGATACGGCCTCCTTGGCGGAACCGTCCACTGGCCGGCTCTGCACGCGGTCCTTCGCGTACGCGACGGCCTTCTGGTACGCACGATCCGATATGGCCACGCCCTGCATGCCGACCGCAAACCGCGCCGCGTTCATCATGATGAACATGTATTCGAGGCCGCGATTCTCCTCGCCGATCAGGTGACCGATCGCGCCACCGTGATCGCCGAACTGAAGAACGGCCGTCGGGCTCGCCTTGATCCCGAGCTTGTGTTCGATCGATACGCAGTGCACGTCGTTGCGCTCACCCAGCGAGCCGTCCTCGTTGACGAGAAACTTCGGCACGACGAACAGCGAAATGCCCTTCACGCCTTCAGGCGCATCCGGCGTACGCGCGAGCACGAGGTGGACGATGTTGTCCGCCATGTCGTGCTCGCCCCACGTGATGAAAATCTTCGTGCCGAACAGCTTGAAAGAACCATCGCCTTGCGGCTCGGCGCGCGTGCGCACCAGCGCGAGATCGGAGCCGGCTTGCGGCTCGGTGAGATTCATCGTGCCAGTCCATTCGCCGGAAATCAGCTTCGGCACGTAGGTCTGTTTCTGCGCTTCAGTGCCTGCCGTGAGCAGCGCCTCGATCGCGCCATCGGTCAGCAGCGGACACAGCGCGAACGACAGATTCGACGCGTTCAGCATCTCGATACACGCCGTCGCGATCAGCTTCGGCAGGCCCTGGCCTTCGTACTCGACGGGATGCTGTACGCCCTGCCAGCCGCCCGCGGCGAACTGGCGGAACGCATCGGCGAAACCGGGCGTCGCTATGACGTGGCCGTCTTTCCAGCTGCTCGGATTCCTGTCGCCTTCGACGTTCAGCGGCGCCAGCACTTCGCCGCACAGCTTCGCGGATTCTTCAAGCACGGCTTGTGCCGTCTCGAGACCCGCTTCCTCGAAGCCGGGCAGCTTCGCGATGTCGTCGATGCCGCTCAATTCCTCGAGCACGAAAAGCATGTCTTTTACGGGGGCGATATAACTCATGGTCGATCTTCCAATCAGGCGTTCAATGGATCACTGCCACGGCGCCCGATAGAAGCGAAGGCCAAGCGGTGACGATACCTGCCGATCGTAACGGTATCTCCGGCGATTCGGCTGTCCAAACCGGCCCGCGTACTGACAAACCTGGCCACATCGAATGGGGGGTAGATCCCACCCACCCGTGGGTTACCCCGCCTGTAAGGGCCGCCGATACGTGCCCGGCGTGCTGCCCGTCCAGTGGCGAAATGCGCGGTGGAAGGCGCTGGGATCGTCGAATCCAATATCGCCGGCGATCACGGCGATCGTGTCCTGCGTGTCCGTGAGGCGCTGGATCGCGATATCGCGCCGCAGCTCGTCCTTGAGCAGCTGAAACGTCGTCTCCTCCGACGACAGACGCCGGCACAGCGTGCGTACCGAGCAATGCAGGCTTTTGGCGGCCTGGTCGATGGTCGGCAGGTCCGGCAGTTCTCCCGCGAGATACTGCCGCACGCGATGGCTGACTCGCTGCTCGCTGAACGTTTCGAAGATCCACTCGCCAGGCGAACGGGCGAGAAATTTGCGCAGATTGCGTTTGCTCTGGCGGATCGGCATGTCGAGAAACGCCGCGCTGCAACGCATCAGCGTCGCGTTGCAGCCGAAACGCACGGGGCCGGAGAAGAAGTAGCGGTGATCGAATGCATGCGGCGGTTGCGGACACGCGAAATCGACCTGCAGCAGCGGGATTTTCTGACCGATCAGCCATGAAGACACACCGTGCGCGAGTTTGAGCATCAGTTCCTGGCCGAGCGGGCCGATGCTGCCATACGCAGGGTTAGGACGCAGTTCGACCTGCGCCATCAGGTCGTCGCGGCGCGACTCGATGTGGAAATCGTCGAGCACGATATGAAAGAACTGGCCGAAACGATGCAGCGCGGTTTCGAGGTTGGGTGCGTCGAGCAGACTGAGGCAAAGAAACTTCAGCGTGCCGCTGCGAAACGGGCGACTGAAGATACCGGGCATTTCGTCGTCGAGTTCGATCGCGAGTGTGCGGTAGAGCATGGAGAACTGTTCTTCCGTCACCCGCGCGCCGGCTGCGCTGCGCAGTTCGGGCGTGATCCCGGCTTGCTCGAGATAGCGCTGCATGACGTCGGGCTGCGCGTCGGCGGCGGCGAGAAAGCCGTTGACGAGGGAGATGGGGACGGTGGCGCTGGGCGCTTGCATGTGTTGAGTTGTTCCGGGTGAGCGCTTCCGCGGCCTCGTCAGGACAACGTGTTCAGCAATACGATGAAATTGCGCTTCGCACGATAGGTCTGACGCATCTCAGCCAGTTCAGCGGCAAACTGCGCGTCCTCGCCCAGTTTGGCACGCAGCTCGCGGATGGCCTGCACGATTTCGAATGCGTCGTTGTATTGCGCCTTTCCCGTACCCCTTGAAACCGTGCCGGGTAGCAGGTTGTGGTAAATAACGAGGGCATCGCGCGGATGCGTGGCGCCACGCACGGCCGCCATCCGTTCAAAGATCTGCGTTGCGACGGGTCCGCCGGTAAAGGCGTTCCATGCCGCCTCGTTGTCGTGTTCGGCCAGATACACCTTGACCAGCTCGGTACGCGTGGACGTGTCCCATACGCTGCGTTTCGCCTTCCCCGCCTCCTCCTTCGTAACGCAAGCCCACATGTGTTCGAGCGCGCGCTGTCGCGTCTCGTCACGCCTGCCTGTCGCGGCTGCAACCTTCAGCAGCGCCTCGAACGCGAGGGCGCTGGTGTGGGATACGAAACGCCGCCATGCATATGCATCTGCCTTGTCGACATCACCGCGACTCAGATAGCCATCGATGCAGAACGCCAGCAGCTCTGGATCGAAATTCTTTTTTAATTCTTCGATGCCACGTTCTGCCCATGCGAGCCCTTCATCCAAGCGGCCATGGTCCCGGCAAAGCGATGCCACCTGCAGGAATTGATACGAGGTCGACAAGTCTTTCGATTTGATGCGAATCAGTGCGTCGACGTCTCCGTCGAACTCTGCGAGCGCGGCCATCGCGTGAGTGACTTTCGAGCGCCGCGAGTCGTACGCGTAGGCGCTGTTGCTTGTAGCAAGCGCCGGAAGCTCGCTCCATTGTTCGTTGAGCAGTTCCCGATAGATCCGCAACCCCACATCGCCCAACGCCTCGGCGTAAGCCGGAAACAAGTCGGCAAACGTGCCCCACTTGCCCTCCAGCTGAAAGCGGAAAATCCGCTCCGCGAGCTTTTCCGGCTCGGGGCGGGTCCGCTCGCACGCTTCGAGGTGGATGGCCGCGAGTTCCCGAATGGCGGGCAATATGTAGCCGTTCGAATCGTCGATTTTCTCGAGGCTGTTCTCCACCTCGGCTATCGCAAGTTCAGCGAGTTCAACGACGTCAGCCGCATGGGGTCCGTTGAGCCGCGACCTCAGTACGTCGCACATCGAAAACAGACCATCCGCATATTCGGCGACCTCCCGCCAGTCGTGCATCACGCGCCTGACGCGCGTCGCCTGCCGGACAGCGGATTTCATGCCCGGCAAATCGCTTGCATCAGCCGAACGCGCAGCCAGCAGCAGCTTGTCGCGAAGCGCCACGTCACGCTCGACCGCTTCCATCAACCAGGTTCGAAGCGCGTCCGCATCGAGCTTCGCCACATATTCGTGAACCTGTTCCGCGTAGGTCTTTCGCTTCTTGCGCGGCTTTTTCGGTTGTGTCTCCTCATCGGGCTGGAACACCTCCGTGCCGGAATTTTCCAGCCAGGACAGCGCGACGGCGACCGCGTGCTTGCAAAAGGTCGCGGCCCTGCTTACGGGACAATCGCAGTAGCACGTAAGTCCGCCATATCGAGTGGTCAGCTCGACGTTGTACGGTTCAGTGCCGCGCACGATTGCGCGCACGCCACCGTCTTTCTCCTCGAGGCGCGATACCTTGCCGCCATGGAAATAGGCTTTGCCGCGTGCGAAGGTTTTCTCGTCGCAGCGCGACATAACTTCGGCCAAAGTGAGGACTTCTGCGAGGTTCGCGGATTGAGACATCGGAAAGCTGGCGTAATGGCGAATTCAGATAGGCCGACCCGTAATGCTAAGCGGCATGGGGATGACAGAAAGCATATCAGGCCGCCCCGTTGGTTCGGACAGCCGCTTCGTTTATTGGAGCGGGAGCGGCTGCTTGTTATGTTGCAATTTTGCTGGCAGCCGGCATGAAGACGCAAGCCCGCCCCGTGTCCTGTCAGGCAGGTACACACCGCGGCGAACTTCGAAATTTTGGGGAATGTTGGTGGGCCGGGTGGGAGTCGAACCCACGGTGTCCTTTCGGAGGCGGATTATGAGTCCGCTGCCTGCAACCAGCACGGCGTCCGGCCCAACGATGCTTCGCAACGGAAGCTGGAGAAAACCAACAAAAAGACCCGGTCTGAAGGCCGGGCCTGTCTGTCGATTGGCCGACATACTACACGAAAACAGGGCTTCCGGGATCGCTTCGCTGAACAAAGCTATCGGGAAGCCCTGACGTAGTGCCACGTGTTACGGCCAGCAAACAGGTTCGGTCAGTTTCCTTCGAGGAACGACTTCAGCTTGTCCGAGCGGCTCGGGTGACGCAGCTTGCGCAGCGCCTTCGCCTCGATCTGGCGGATACGCTCACGCGTCACGTCGAACTGCTTGCCGACTTCTTCGAGCGTATGGTCCGTGCTCATTTCGATACCGAAACGCATGCGCAGCACCTTCGCCTCGCGCGGCGTCAGCGAATCGAGCACGTCCTTCACGACATCGCGCATGCTGGCGTGCAGCGCGGCGTCGGCCGGCGCGACCGTGTTGTTGTCCTCGATGAAGTCACCCAGATGCGAATCGTCGTCGTCGCCGATCGGCGTTTCCATCGAGATCGGCTCCTTCGCGATCTTCATGATCTTGCGGATCTTGTCTTCCGGCATCTCCATCTTCTCGGCCAGCGTCGCCGGATCCGGCTCAAGACCGGTTTCCTGCAGAATCTGACGCGAGATGCGGTTCATCTTGTTGATCGTCTCGATCATGTGAACCGGGATACGGATCGTGCGCGCCTGGTCCGCGATCGAGCGCGTAATGGCCTGACGGATCCACCACGTTGCGTACGTCGAGAACTTGTAGCCGCGGCGATATTCGAACTTGTCCACGGCCTTCATCAGGCCGATGTTGCCTTCCTGAATAAGATCCAGGAACTGCAGACCACGGTTCGTGTACTTCTTCGCGATCGAGATCACGAGACGCAGGTTCGCCTCGGTCATTTCGCGCTTCGCCTGACGCGCCTTCAGTTCGCCCGCCGCCATCTGGCGATTGGTTTCCTTCAGGTCCTTCAGCGGCAGCACGACACGCGCCTGCAAGTCGAGCAGACGCTGCTGCTGCTCGCGAATGGCCGGCACGTTACGCGACAGGATCGCGCTATACGCGTGATTCTCGGTGACGATCTTGTCGGCCCATTCGAGGTCCGTCTCGCTGCCTGGGAAACGCGCGATGAACTCCGCACGCGGCATGCCGCACTTGTCGACCACCGTGTGCAGGATCTGACGCTCGACCTGACGCACTTCGTCCACCTGCGCGCGCAGCGTGTCGCACAGACGCTCGACGGTACGCGCGGTGAAGCGGATCATCATCAGCTCTTCCTGAATGGTTTCCTGCGCCTTCAGGTAGGACTTCGACTTGTAGCCTTCCTTTTCGAACGCGCGGCGCATCTTGTCGAACCATTCGCTGATCATCGCGAATTTCTCGAGCGACATCCGCTTCAGTTCTTCGAGCTGGGCGGCGTTGGCCGTCGCTTGCGCGGCGCCGTCGTCGTCTTCCTCTTCTTCCTCGTCCGCCTCTGCCTCTTCTTCTTCCTCGTTCTCGATCGCTTCGGCTTCCTGTTCGGAGAAGCCGTCCGTGTCCTCGGCGTTCGTGTCGATCAGACCGTCGACGAGTTCGTCGATGCGGATCTCTTCATTCGCGACACGCTCGGCCATCGCGAGAATGTCGGCGATCGTGGTCGGGCAGGCGGAGATGGCCATCACCATGTGCTTCAGGCCATCTTCGATGCGCTTGGCGATTTCGATTTCGCCTTCGCGCGTGAGCAGCTCGACCGTGCCCATTTCGCGCATGTACATACGCACCGGGTCGGTCGTGCGGCCGAATTCGGAATCGACGGTGGACAGCGCGACTTCTGCTTCCTCTTCCACTTCATCATCCGACGAAGCGTTGGGGGCGTTGTCGTTCAGCAGCAGCGTTTCGGCATCGGGCGCCTGTTCGTAGACGGCGACACCCATGTCGTTGAACGTGCTGATGATGCCTTCGATCGCCTCGGTTTCCGTGAAGTTGTCCGGGAGGTGGTCGTTGATTTCGCCGTAGGTCAGGAAGCCACGCTCCTTGCCGAGCTTGATCAGCGCGCGCAGCTTCGAGCGGCGCTCTTCGAGCTCCTCGACGGTGCCAGGCTGCGAAGACGCGAACGCGTCCTTGAGCAGCGCCTTCTCCTTTGCGCGGCGGTCGCGTGCCTTGACCTTTTCGACCTTGCCCGTAGCGGGAGTTGCGGCGGCTGCTTCTTCGCTCGGGGATGCGTCGTCATCGACGGATACTTCGTTCAGCTTTTTCGTCATGGAGTTCGCCATACCGGCTGTAGTCTCGACTGCCGGCTGCTGGACGACAGCCGGTTGAACCGTGGATACCAAAGACTCGCGGGGAGCCGCATCGTCCTGCGCGACATCCGCTTCCCTTTCGCTGCTGACTCCCTGCCGCTTCGCGACCGACGCCACCGACTTCGATGTCACCGATGCCGCCCGCGCGGCCGAAACGGTCGAGGCTTTTTTCCGGGCAACCGGCGTAGCAGCGGTTTCGGCAGACTTTTTTGGTACGGAAGGAGCCGACCCGGCTGCGCTGACCCCGGTGGTCGTTTTCGGCTCGTCCGAGCCGCTGCCTGTCGCCTTTTTTCCGCCTGTAGTCTTTACCATTGCAATCGCCTTATATCGCCTTTGCCTGGAGAAAAACAAAACCGCTGAAATCTTTTAATTATAGCATTTGGCCTTTCAGCGCTTCCCTTTCACTGCCCGCGCTGACGCTTCATGTCAGCGCACGTCCTGCTCAATTCCTGATACTCCAGCAACTCCTCCGGGGTGTGCCTCGACTGACGCGACAATTGATCCAGCCGCTCGCTATAAGCGTCGTAACGCATTTTCAGAATGGCCGCTTTCAATTCTTCCCCTGCGAGGCGCTCGTGTTCACGGCGCTCCTCGGCCACCGTCGCGTCTTCGGGATTCTTCAACAGCAGATCCCGAACGTTTTCATCATAGTCCAGAATTTCCCGGAAGATTTCCTCGAAGGTGGGGGCGTTAGCCCCGTTTCGCAACAGGTCCGACAGCAACTGGAATTCGGCCGTGTCGCCCAACCCACGGGCATGCGTCGTCACTTCCTCGAACAGTTCGCCGTGCCGCGTGACCGTCAGCAGCGCCTGCTCTTCCTCTTCGCCGAGCACCGCGACTATGCGCGGGTGCATCACCAGATTGCGCAGCGCCCGCTGCTCGATCCCCGTGACGCTGCGCCGGTCTTTGCGGGCAGGCGCGCTGCGTGCTACGGCGGCGATCCGCGCGTCGACTTCGCATAGCGCGGCCACTTCCTCGAATGGCACGTCGAGCCGGTCGGCGAACATATGCATGATCTGGGCGCGCAACGCGTTGGCGGGCAGCATCTGCAACAGCGGCTTGGCGTCGAACAGCGCCCGCGCGCGGCCTTCCGGCTGGTCCAACTCCTTGCCCGCCAGCACTTCATTCAACAGGAACTGCGACAGCGGCATCGCGCGGCGCACCTGCTCCGCGAAGGCGTCCGTGCCGAATTCGCGGACATAGCTGTCGGGATCGTGCTCGGCAGGCAGAAACAGGAAGCGGATGGTGCGGTTGTCGGCGGCATGCGGCAGGCAGGCGTCGAGCGCGCGGCGTGCCGCGCGCCGCCCGGCCGAATCGCCGTCGAAGCTGAACACCACCGTATCCGTCTGCCGCATCAGTTTCTGCACATGAATCGGCGTGCAGGCAGTGCCTAGCGTCGCAACGGCGTTCTCGAAGCCCAGCTGGGCAAGCGCAACCACGTCCATATACCCTTCGACGACCAGCACGTAACGCTGTTCGCGGATCGCCAGCCGCGCCTCGAACAGGCCGTACAGCTCGCTGCCTTTGTTAAATAAAGGCGTTTCGGGCGAATTCAAATACTTGGGCTCGCCGCCGTCCAGCACGCGTCCGCCAAAACCGATTACCTGGCCTTTCACGTTGCGGATCGGGAACATCACGCGCTCGCGGAAACGGTCGTAGCGGCGGTTCTGACCCTGCGCGTCGGACTTCTCGCTGACGATCACGAGGCCCGCCTCGACGAGCGCATCGTCCCGATAGTTGGGGAATGCCGTTTCGAGGTTCTGCCAGCCATCGGGCGCATAGCCGAGACCGAAGCGCTTGGCGATCTCGCCCGTCAGGCCGCGCTTTTTCAGGTACTGGATAGCGTTCGGCGCGCCGCGCAGTTGCGTCTTGTAAAAGTCGCTGGCCGTGGTCATCAGGTCGGAGAGGGCCGTCGTCACAGCTTTCGAGACGGCGGGCGCATAGCCTTCGCCACCGCCCGCGCCGCCGCCTCCAACGCCGCCGCGCATCGGCGAAGGCTCTTGCGGCACGGTCAGACCGACGGATTGCGCCAGTTCGTTGACGGCTTCCGGAAAGGAAAGCGCCGCGTGCTCCATCAGGAAACCAATGGCCGTGCCATGCGCGCCACAGCCGAAACAATGATAGAACTGCTTAGTCGGACTAACGGTGAACGAAGGGCTCTTCTCGTTGTGAAACGGGCAGAGTCCCATGAAGTTCGCGCCGCCTTTTTTCAGCTGCACATACCGGCCGACCACGTCGACGATATCGACGCGGTTCAGCAGGTCTTGCAGAAAGGAATGCGGGATCACAATGCAGACGCGGCCTTAAAAAGGATGAGGCAAGGGTGCGCAACACACCCGGCCATGCGCGCCGTCCCGGAATGGGGCGCGCGCACGGCGGCAAACGAAACGGGGCTTATTTCGACAGCGCGGCCTTGACCTGCGCGGACACGGCCGTCATGTCGGCCTTGCCGGCGAGCTTCGGCTTGAGCACGCCCATCACCTTGCCCATGTCCTGCGGACCCGCGGCGCCGACCTGCGCGACGGCCGCCTGCACTTCGGCTGCCACTTCCGCGTCCGACAGCTGCGCGGGCATGTAGGCGGCCAACACGTCCAGTTCGGCCTTTTCCTTGTCGACGAGATCGGTGCGGCCAGCCGCTTCGAACTGGGCGATCGAGTCCTTGCGCTGCTTGATCATCTTGTCGACGACGGCTGTCACGGCGGCGTCGTCCAGTTCCACGCGATCGTCGACTTCACGCTGCTTGATGGCAGCGAGCAGCAGACGGATCGTGCCGAGACGCTCGGTTTCGCGCGCGCGCATCGCTGCTTTCATGTCGTCGCTGATTCGGACTTTGAGACTCATCGTTCACCTGAATGCGTGGAGGGTTTGAAATACGGGTGAAGACGCGGCGCAGAGCGCAAAAACCCGCTTGGGATCGTTCCTCAAGCGGGTTAGTGCCAAATACGCGGTGAACCGTGCACCTGGATACGGCCTTGCGGAGCGTGGACCGAAGCGGCCTTCCGCGCCTCCCGGCGTCAGCGGCCACTCAAGCGGCCACATGCGCGGCCGGTTACCGCAAGCGCCGGCATGCTCCCGCGCCGCCACCTTGTGTGAGCCGCCGCTTTCGCTATCGCTCAAGAGACCGTACGAGCGCCGCGACTTCACGTTGAATCAGTAAAACTTCTTGGGCAGTTGCTGGCTGCGCAGGCGCTTGAAAAGGCGCTTCACTGCCGCTGCTTTCTTTCGTTTTCGCTCGGATGTCGGCTTCTCGTAAAACTCGCGAGCACGAAGTTCGGTCAACAGCCCGTTCTTTTCTATCGTGCGTTTGAAGCGGCGCATCGCAACTTCAAAAGGCTCGTTTTCTTTTAAGCGGATCGTCGTCATCTTTCAATAACGGAGCTTGGCAAAGATTGGAAAGTATAGCAGTTGTTTCGCACAATCGTATAAAGGTGTCAAGCCCTGATTTGACGGGCGTCCGGGCCCGTTTTTACGGGCTACCCGATAGCCGCGAATTCCGCTGCCGCCTGCCCGGCAGCCACGCCCGACGCCCACGCCCACTGGAAGTTGTAGCCGCCTAGCCAACCCGTCACGTCGACTGCCTCGCCGATGAAATAGAGGCCTGGCACGCGCGCGCTCATCATGCTCGCCGACGACAGTTCGCGCGTATCGACGCCGCCGCGCGTCACCTCGGCCTTCTTGTAGCCTTCGGTGCCGTTCGGCGTGAGCGACCAGCGCGACAGCGCCTCGCCGACCCGGCGCAGCGACTTGTCGGGCAGATCGGCGAGCCGTGCATCGGCGGGTACGCCGTGGGTCTGCAACCAGACATGCGCGAGGCGTGCGGGCACCCATTCGGCAAGCAGGTTGCCGATCTGGCGCTTGGTCGCGCTTTTCGCGTCGAGCAACGCGGCGACGGCGTCCTGCTCGGGCAGCAGATTGACGTGCACGGGCTCGCCGGGCTGCCAGTAGCTGGAAATCTGCAGCACGCCCGGGCCCGATAACCCGCGATGCGTGAGCAGCAGGTCTTCGACGAACTCGCCGCCCGCTTTCTTCACGCCCGTCGCCAGATGCACTTCCAGGGACACGCCCGACAGCTCCGCAAACGGTTGCCAGTCGGCGGGAGCGAACGTGAGGGGCACGAGCGCCGGGCGCGTGTCGATGAGCTTGTGGCCGAACTGCTTCGCGATCCGGTAGCCGAAATCGGTTGCGCCGATTTTCGGAATCGACAGACCGCCCGTCGCGATCACCAGCGCGCGGGCGCGGATCGGGCCGGAGCGTGTGTCCAGCGTGAAGCCGTCGGAATCGGCGTGGCGCACCTGCTCGACGGCGAGCGGCCGGCGCCACGCGATGTTGCCCGCGTCGCATTCGCTCTTGAGCACGTCGATGACGGCGTCGCTCGACTGATCGCAGAAGAGTTGTCCCTTGTGCTTCTCGTGCCACGTCACCCGGTACTGCTTGAGCAGCGCCATGAAATCGCGCGGCGTGTAGCGCGCCAGCGCGGAACGGCAGAAATGCGGATTCGCCGACAGATAATTGTTCGGCCCGGCGTACAGATTCGTGAAGTTGCAGCGGCCGCCGCCCGAAATGCGGATTTTCTCGGCGAGCCGCGTCGCGTGGTCGATCAGCACGACGCGCCGGCCGAGCTGCCCCGCCACCGATGCGCACATCATGCCCGCCGCGCCCGCGCCGATTACGGCGATGTCGAAGGATTCCATGGGGCTGCATTGTAACCGCCACGCCGGGCGCGCCCGGCGGCACCTTGCCTGCGCTGCTATACTTTCAGGTTCCTTTTCTGATGTTTCGGGCGGCACGTCAGGCGCCCGATCGACGGTCGAATCATGCTCGTTCTCGGCATAGAAAGCTCCTGCGACGAAACCGGCCTCGCGCTCTACGACACGGAGCGCGGGCTGCTCGCGCATGCGCTGCATTCGCAGATCGCGATGCATCGCGAATATGGCGGCGTGGTGCCGGAACTGGCTTCGCGCGACCATATCCGGCGTGCGCTGCCGCTGCTCGAACAGGTGCTGGAGCGCTCGGGCGCCGCGCGCGGCGACATCGACGCGATCGCCTACACGCAGGGCCCGGGGCTCGCGGGCGCGCTGCTGGTCGGCGCGAGTATCGCCAATGCGCTGGCGATGGCGTGGGACAAGCCGACTATCGGCATCCATCATCTGGAAGGGCATTTGCTGTCGCCGCTGCTTGTCGACAAGCCGCCGCCGTTTCCGTTTGTCGCGTTGCTCGTGTCGGGCGGTCATACGCAACTGATGCGCGTCACCGATGTGGGTGTCTACGAGACACTCGGCGAGACGCTCGACGACGCCGCCGGTGAAGCCTTCGATAAGACCGCGAAGCTGCTTGGACTCGGCTATCCGGGCGGGCCGGAAGTGTCGCGGCTTGCGGAGTTCGGCACGCCGGGCGCTGTCGTGCTGCCACGTCCGATGCTGCATTCCGGTGACCTGGATTTCAGTTTCAGCGGGCTGAAGACGGCTGTGCTGACGCATGTCAAGAAGCTTGGCAGCAATGTGTGCGACCAGGCTAAGGCTGATCTGGCGCGTGGTTTTGTCGACGCGGCCGTCGATGTGCTGGCTGCGAAATCGCTCGCGGCGCTGAAGAAGACCAAGCTCAAGCGGCTTGTTGTCGCGGGTGGTGTTGGCGCGAACCGGCAGTTGCGTGAGGCTCTCTCGGCTGCCGCGAAGATGCGCGGGTTTCATGTGCACTATCCTGACCTCTCGCTGTGCACTGATAACGGCGCGATGATTGCGCTCGCCGGCGCGCTTCGGCTGGAACGCTGGCCCGCGCAGGCTGGTAATGACTATGCTTTTACCGTGAAGCCACGGTGGGATTTGGCTTCTCTCGCGAGGTGAGGTTTTTTTAGTCTGCCGGTGGTATATGCGTTCGCATTGGCCGATTTGGTTGTTGTAGCCCTTCCGCTGGCATCCGCGTTTCGCCTTCGTGCTCCAAGCGTCGCCCCTGTGCGGGGCGGCACCTACTTTTCTTTGCCGCCGCAAAGAAAAGTAGGCAAAAGAAAGCGGCTAACACCGCCAACTCTTCTTCTCGCCTGAGGGCCCCCAACCGGTCCCACGCTTCACACGGCAACCACGTGACTCATGTTTGTTGCCAACGCTCTAAATTGACGCATCACCCGCTTCACGCGCCCGCGTCGCCGCGCGCGTGATCAAATTCCCCACGTTCTATAGCGGCAAACTGTGTGTAGGTCGTAGAGCCCCGCACGCCTCACTTCGAACCGATAGCGCACGCGTCCCACCCTGTAAGAGCGTCAAGCTATACGACGCGACAACCTACACACAGTTTGCCACCTGGGCGGCACAAACCAATCGCTGCCGTTAGTTCTTGTGTGGGTGTCTGAAGTGGGTGAGGCGTTTATTCGAAGCGTTGGCAACGAGCACCGACCAGGGCACTGTCATGTGAAGCGTGGGGACGTTGGGGGCCCGTGGATAAGAACACGGGCTGGCGGTGTTAGCCGCTTTCTTTTGCCTACTTTTCTTTGCGGCGGCAAAGAAAAGTAGGTGCCGCCCCGCACAGAGGCGACGCTTGAAGCACGAAGGCAAAACGCGGATGCCAGCAAAAACACCAGCAAACCCAACAGCCGTCGCAGACAAAAAAACCTTAAGCCCTCTTCTCAATCACAGCATAAGCCGAATGATTATGAATAGACTCGAAGTTCTCCGCTTCGAGCACATAAGCAACGATCCGCTTATCAGCATTCAACCGCTGCGCGACATCGCGCACCAAGTCTTCAACGAACTTCGGGTTCTCGTAAGCACGCTCGGTAACGAACTTCTCATCAGGCCGCTTGAGCAACCCCCACAACTCACACGAAGCCTCTTCTTCCGCGATACGGATCAAATCCTCGACGGGCACGTCCTCGATCAACTCAGCGTTAATCGTCACATGCGAGCGCTGATTATGCGCGCCATACTGCGAGATCTTCTTCGAACACGGGCACAGGCTGGTGACAGGCACCAGAACATTAAGAAACAACCGCGTGGCGCCATCGCGCGAATCGGCCGCCAACGTCACTTCGTAGTCCAGCAGACTTTGCACGCCCGACACAGGCGCCGTCTTGTTGACGAAATACGGAAACGACACCTCGATACGGCCCGCAGGCGCTTCAAGCTTCTCGAGCATCGCCGCAAGCATCGCGCGAAACGCAGCAGAATCCAACGGCGCCTTGTTCTCTTCAAGCAACGCGACGAACCGCGACATATGCGTGCCCTTCACCTCGGCAGGCAAATGAACATCGAGATTCCACGTACCGATAGTCGGCTGCACGCTGCCGTCCGGCGTGCGAACCGTCAACGGATGACGCACCGCCTTCACGCCGACCCGCTGAATCGGAATCTGGCGGGTGTCGACCGTGCTCTGCACGTCAGGCATCACGAAGGCGGGGTTCATCTGGTTCATGTTCTTGTCCTCAACTGGCAGCGCGAATCGACGCGCAAAATGACAACCGCCGGCTTGCGCCGGCGGAGCCCGGCGGGTACGCGACCCGCCGATTCATATTGGAGTAGATGCAACGAGCCGCCTTTTTGTTCCGGCGGCCCGCTATGTTAAGCGACGCGTTTGACCGACTTGCCGCTCGCGTGCTCCACAAATCGCTCGCGGATGGACTTCGCGATGCCCGCAGCATCCAGGCCACACGACGCCAGCAGCTTCGCCGGATCTCCGTGATCGATGAAGCGATCGGGAAGGCCCAATTGTAGTACGGGTCGGATAACCCCACTCTCCATCATGGCTTCCACGCACGCCGAACCCGCGCCGCCCATCACACAGCCTTCTTCGACGGTGACGATGGCGTCGTGCGTCTCGGCCAGCTCGCGCACCAGATCGGCGTCGATAGGCTTCACGAAGCGCATGTTGGCGACCGTCGCGTCCAGCTGCTCCGCTGCCGCGAGCGAAGGCGCAACCATCGTGCCGAACGCGAGAATCGCGATGCGCTTGCCGGCCGGCTGCGTCGATTGACGACGGACTTCGCCCTTGCCGAGCGGAAGCGCGGCCATCTGCTTGACCGTCGCGACGCCCGTGCCCGCGCCGCGCGGATAACGCACGGCCGTCGGGTTCGGCTGCTGCAGCGCCGTGTACAACATCTGGCGACACTCGTTTTCATCCGACGCCGCCATCACCGTCATGTTCGGGATGCAGCGCAGGAACGCGAGGTCGTACGCGCCCGCGTGCGTCGCGCCGTCCGCGCCGACGAGGCCCGCGCGATCGATTGCGAACACAACGGGCAGATTCTGCAACGCGACGTCATGGATCAGCTGGTCATACCCGCGTTGCAGGAACGTCGAGTAGATCGCAACGACGGGCTTGAGCCCTTCCGTCGCCAGGCCGCCCGCGAACGTGACGGCGTGCTGCTCGGCAATGCCGACGTCGTAGTAGCGATCCGGGAAACGCTTTTCGAATTCGACCATGCCCGAGCCTTCGCGCATCGCCGGCGTAATGCCGACCACGCGCGAATCCAGCTCAGCCGCGTCGCACAGCCATTCGCCGAACACTTGCGTGTAGGTCTTCTTGGCGGGCGTCGTCGAAGGCTTGATGCCTTCGGCCGGGTTGAACTTGCCCGGGCCGTGGTACAGCACGGGATCGGCTTCCGCCAGCTTGTAGCCCTGGCCTTTCTTCGTCACGACGTGCAGGAATTGCGGACCGCGCAGTTCCTTGATGTTCTGCAGCGTCGGGATCAGCGAGTCGAGATCGTGGCCGTCGATTGGTCCGATGTAGTTGAAGCCGAACTCTTCGAACAGCGTGGCCGGAACGATCATGCCCTTCGCGTGTTCTTCGAGCTTGCGCGCGAGGTCGAGCACGGGCGGCGCGTGGCGCAGCACGCGTTCGACGCCGGCGCGCGCGGCCGCGTAGAAGCGGCCCGACATCAGACGCGCGAGATGGCGATTCAGCGCGCCGACGGGCGGCGAAATCGACATGTCGTTGTCGTTGAGGATGACGAGCAGCGGCACGTCGTCTTCGACGCCGGCGTTGTTCATGGCCTCGAAGGCCATGCCCGCCGTCATCGCGCCGTCGCCGATCACCGCGATCGAGTAGGCGTCTTCACCGCGCAGCTTGCTGCCGATCGCCATGCCGAGTGCCGCCGAGATCGACGTGCTCGAATGCGCGGTGCCGAACGTGTCGTACGGCGACTCGTCGCGCTTCGGAAAGCCCGAGATGCCGCCCAACTGGCGCAGCGAGTGCATCTGGTCGCGGCGGCCCGTCAGAATCTTGTGGGGGTAGGTCTGATGACCCACGTCCCAGACGATGCGGTCGCGCGGCGTGTCGAACACGTAGTGCAGCGCGATCGTCAGTTCGACCGTGCCGAGGTTGGACGACAGGTGGCCGCCCGTCTGCGACACGCTGTCGAGCACGAAGGCACGCAACTCGTCGGCAAGCGGTTGCAACTGGCGGCGATCAAGGCGGCGCAGGTCCGCGGGGTCGTCAATGGTTTTCAGCAAGTCGTACATCGTCGTTCCATTGTAGGAAAACTTACGCGCCCGCACTTCGTTCGCGCACACCCGAGAAGTCTTGTGCGGGCGGCGGGCTTTCGCGTTACAGCTACATCAGCTAACCCGGTTCACCACGAGGTCAGCCAACTCGGCGAGCCGCTGCGCGCGGGCGCCAAAAGGTGCAAGCGCCTGGTGCGCGTCGCTGCGCAGCTGCGCAGCCAGCGCGCGCGAAGCGTCGAGCCCGATGATCGACACGTAGGTCGGCTTGCCGTCCTTCGCGTCCTTTCCAGCCGTTTTGCCGAGCGTCGCGGAATCGGTCGTGACGTCGAGAATGTCGTCGACGACCTGAAACGCGAGACCCACAGCCGCCGAATAGGCGTCCAGCGACTGCAGCGCCTTGGCGTCCGGCGTCTCGCCTGTCAGCGCGCCCATCCGCACGGCTGCGCGCAGCAACGCGCCCGTCTTCAGACGGTGCATCGTTTCGAGCTGCGGGCGCGTCAGCGTGTGGCCGACGCTCGCCAGATCGATCGCCTGGCCGCCCGCCATGCCGATCGAGCCGCTCGCGAGCGCCAGTTCGCGCACCAGCGCGGCCTGCTGCGCGGGTGCGAGCACATCCGATGTCAGCGCAACGAAAGCTTGCGACTGCAGCGCGTCACCGACCAGCAGTGCCGTCGCTTCGTCATATTTGACGTGTACCGTGGGCTTGCCGCGGCGCAGTTCGTCGTCGTCCATGCAGGGCATGTCATCGTGCACGAGCGAATAGACGTGGATCATCTCCAGCGCCGCCGATGCCGCGTCGAGGCACTCGGCCTTCGCGCCCGTCAGCTCGCCCGCCGCGTGGCACAGCAGCGGGCGCACCCGCTTGCCGCCGCCCAGCACGGCGTAGCGCATGGCTTCATGCAGCCGGGCGGGCTCGGTCGAGTCCGCCGGCAAATATTGCTCGAGTGCGCCCTCTACCCGGTCCAGCACCGAGCGCATCCATTGTTCGAAGGTCATAGATCGTCTCCGCTGTCGGCAGCGGTTGTACCTGCTGTGTTCACGGGAAGCGGCTTGAGCGTTTCGCCATCGAGGACGCGCACCTGCTGCTCCACCTTTTCGAGTTGCTGCTGGCAGAACGCCACGAGCACGGCGCCGCGCCGGTAAGCCGCAAGCGACTCTTCCAGACTGAGGCTGCCGCCCTCCATGCGCCCAACGAGCCCCTCCAGTTCCGCCAGCGCTGCCTCGTAGCTCTCGGGCAGCGGTGAATTGTCGGAACCTTCGGTGCTGGTGGGGGACAAACCAGCCGTATCCGTGGAAGCCGTCTTCGCCATGAATCGTCGCAAAATTAAAACAAGTCGAACATTCTACGGCAAAAGCGAGATTTTCGACCTGTGAGCCCACCAATGGGTATCGGCACGGCCGTTGCGCAACACTTTAGACGATAGAAATAAATCCAACGTTTGCGTGGCGAAATCGCGAGCTTCCCCGACATTTTTAACCCAAATCAGGTACTTAAGCGCCCCAAGGAGGGGGAAACGGGTATAATCGCGGGCTCCCTAAATCGAATCTTCGATGGTTGGGTTGTTCACTGCTTTCACGTCTTCATCGGGAGTGGGAATGTCCAATCTGAGCAATGCATTGCAGCTCAAGGCTATTCACAGCCAGCTGCCAGTCACGGCTTACTTTGACCCGGCGCTCCACGAGCGCGAACTCGAAACCCTTTTCAAGAAAGGTCCTCGCTACGTCGGGCACGAACTCATGGTTCCCGAAGCGGGTAACTATTTTGCCTTGCCTAGCGAACGCGAGGGGCGTGTGCTCGTCCGCAACCAGCAGTCGCAGATCGAACTGCTGTCGAACGTGTGCCGCCACCGTCAGGCGATCATGCTGAACGGCCGCGGGCAGACGGAGAACATCGTCTGTCCCCTGCACCGCTGGACCTATGACCTGAACGGCCAGTTGCTCGGCGCGCCGCATTTCGCCGACAACCCCTGCCTGAATCTCGGCGCCACTCCGCTGCAAAGCTGGAACGGCCTGCTGTTCGAAACGCAGGGCCGCGACGTCGCGAAAGACCTGTCACGTCTCGGCACGGCGAAGCACTTCGACTTCACGGACTACATGTTCGATCACGTCGAAGTGCACGAGTGCGACTACAACTGGAAGACCTTCATCGAGGTCTATCTGGAGGACTATCACGTCGTGCCGTTCCACCCGGGCCTCGGCAGCTTCGTCAACTGCGACGATCTGAAGTGGGAGTTCGGCGACTGGTACAGCGTGCAGACGGTCGGCGTGCACAACCAGCTCGCACGTCCGGGCAGCCCGACGTATCGTAAGTGGCACGATGAAGTGCTGCGCTACCGCGACGGCAAGATGCCCGAGTTCGGCGCGATCTGGATGGTGTACTACCCGGGCATCATGGTCGAGTGGTATCCGCATGTGCTCGTCGTGTCATGGCTGATTCCGCGCGGACCGCAGAAGACGACGAACGTCGTCGAGTTCTATTACCCTGAGGAAATCGCGCTGTTCGAGCGCGACTTCGTCGAAGCGGAGCGCGCCGCGTACATGGAAACGGCGCGCGAAGACGACGAAATCGCCGAACGCATGGACGCCGGACGCCGCGCGCTGCTGGATCGCGGCGAATCGCAGGTCGGTCCGTATCAGAGCCCGATGGAAGACGGCATGCAGCACTTCCACGAGTTCCTGCGCCGCGAGCTCGGCACGGTCTGATCGAGCCGCCGCGAGCGGCATCTACGGCTTCATACAAGGAATGACGGGCTT
The DNA here is from genome assembly GCF_046534875.1 of Paraburkholderia sp. SIMBA_054. Classification (NCBI taxonomy): domain Bacteria; kingdom Pseudomonadati; phylum Pseudomonadota; class Betaproteobacteria; order Burkholderiales; family Burkholderiaceae; genus Paraburkholderia; species Paraburkholderia sp. SIMBA_054. Next base: position 139,517 of record NZ_JAWRXV010000009.1, read on the forward strand.
CGGCCCGTCATTTTTGTTTAGACTAGAGATATCGTTCGGCGCTGCCGAAGTCAGTCTCTCAGGAGCCGTCATGCCACACACTCACTACACCACGCTGATCTCCGCAGGCAATCTCGCCGAACGTCTGGCCGCCGCGCCGGGCAGCGTGTTCATCGTCGATTGCCGTTTCGATCTCGCCGATACCGACTCCGGCGAAAAAGCCTACGCGGCGGGCCATCTGCCGCAAGCGCACTATCTGCACCTGGACCGCGATCTGTCCGGACCGAAGACGGGCAGCAACGGACGTCATCCGTTGCCGGACCGTCAGAAGCTGGTCGAGCGTCTCGGCGCACTCGGCCTCAAGCAAGGCCAGCAAGTGGTCGCGTACGACGCGCAAGGCGGCATGTACGCCGCGCGTCTGTGGTGGCTGCTGCGCTGGCTGGGTCACGATTCCGTCGCGCTGCTGGACGGCGGGCTGCAGGCGTGGGAAGCGGCTGGCCACCCGCTGACGCAGGACGCGCCGCCCCAGGCGAGCGGCGACTTCAAGGCGGGCGCGCCGCTGGCCGTGACCGTCGATGCGCAGGCCGTGGAACGCAACATCGGCACGAAGGAACGCGTGGTGATCGACGCGCGTGCCGCTGACCGCTATCGCGGCGAGAACGAAACGCTGGATCGCGTGGGCGGCCACATTCCGGGCGCGCGCAACCGCTTCTTCAAGGACAACCTGACCGCGGACGGCCGCTTCAAGTCCGCGCACACGCTGCGCGACGACTTCAACGCGGTAATTCCCGCAGGCGTGTCCGCCGAGCATGTGGTGCTGCAATGCGGCTCGGGTGTCACCGCTTGCCACAACGCGCTGGCCATGGAAATCGCCGGGCTGCATGGCGCGGCGCTGTATGCCGGGTCGTGGAGCGAATGGAGTTCGGATACGTCGCGGCCTGTGGCGACGGGACCGAATCCGTAACCGCTTTTTGTCTGCGCTGCCGACGATCGCCGGCGGCGCAGACGCGAGCCAAAACTCAACCGACGCCGTGCGCCTTGAACCACGCAAGCGTGCGGCGCCAGCCGTCTTCGGCATCGGCTTGCTTGTAGCTCGGCCGATAATCCGCAAAGAACGCATGCCCCGCGTCGTCATACACGACGAACTCCGAGCCGCGCCCCGCCTGCGGCCCCTGCGCGATCGCCTGCTTCATCTTGTCGAGCGAGTCCTGCGGGATGCTCTGGTCCTGCCGACCGTATAGCCCCAGCACGGGCACCTGCAGATCCGACACACGGTCGATCGGATTGGCAGGCGTTATCGGCGTCTGATTGCCGGCCACGCGCCCATACCACGCCACGCCCGCCTTCAGCCGCGGATTGTGCTCCGCATAGAGCCACGCGATGCGCCCGCCCCAGCAGAAGCCGTTGATGCCGACCTTGTTCACGTCGCCGCCATGCTCGCCTGCCCATTTGAAGGTCGCGTCGAGGTCTGCCATCGCCTGTGAATCGGGCACCTTGCTGAGAATCTGCTCGTTCAATTGCTGGATCGTCGGATACGCGTTCGGGTCGCCCTGCCGCTCGAAGAGGTCGGGCGCGATCGCAAGATAGCCAAGCTTGGCGAAGCGCCGGCAGACATCGGCGATATGTTCGTGCACGCCGAACGCCTCGTGAACCACGATGATCACGGGCAGATGCGTCTTGCCCTTCGGCTGCGCCCGATAAGCGGGCACCAGCGTATCGCCCGATTTGATGCCGACTTCGCCCGCCTCGAGGCCTTCGCTGTCCGTATGGATCGTCTGCGCGGACACGGGCAGCACGCATGCCGCGAAGCCAGTGCCGAGCGCCGCCTTGATGAAGGTGCGCCGGTCGAAGGGAACATGGGGAACGAGACTGTCGACTTCTGGCTTCAACATGCTGTGCTCCTCTTTTGGAATGGGTAGACGGCAAGGAGCCAACAGGATACGCGCAAAGCGCATCCTGTTGCAGAAGCATCGATATCGATCAACGAAGGTTCAATGATGGTTCAGTGCAGCTTGACGCGCGGCAGCGTGGTCCGCCGCAGCCAGTGCGCGAAGGTATCGAGCACCATGCGCGCATAGCCGTGCAGCGCGGCGATATGCAGCCGGTACAGCGACATGTACATGAAGCGCGCGAACAGCCCTTCGATCAGCATATTGCCGCCGATCACGCCGCCCATCAGATTGCCCACGGCGCTGAAGTGCCCGAGCGACACCAGCGAGCCGAAGTCGCGATACGTGAACTCCGGCAGCGGCCGGCCTTCGAGCCGGTTGCCAAGCGCCCGCAGCAGGAAGCTCGCCTGCTGGTGCGCGGCCTGCGCGCGCGGCGGCACGTTGCGTTCGTTGCCTGGCCACGCACACGCGGCACAATCGCCGAGCGCGAAGACGTTGTCATCGATCATGGTCTGCAGCGTGGGACGCACTTCGAGCTGGCCAAGCCGGTTCACGGGCAGGCCGTCGAGCTGGCTCAGCACGGCTGGCGCCTTGATGCCCGCCGCCCACACGGTCAGATCGGCGCGCACCGTCTTGCCGCTTGCCGTGCGCACGACGCCCGGCGCGACTTCCGCCACCGTCTCGCCGACCATCAGCTTCACGCCAAGCTTTTGCAGCAGCTCGGACGTGGCCGTCGATACGCGTTCTTGAAGAGCCGGGAGAATGCGCGGCCCGGCCTCGATCAGCACGATGCCGACATCGTGGCGCGGATCGAGCTTGTGCAGCCCATAGGCGGACAGCACCTGCGCCGTATTGCGCAGTTCCGCCGACAATTCGACGCCCGTCGCGCCGCCGCCGACAATCGCGACCTGGATGCGCGGCTCCGTCGACGTCGTGCCGGGATTCGTTTCGACGGGTTCGTGCGCCTGATGCTCGGCGCGCATGCAGGCGGCGATCAGGCGCTTGCGGAAGCGTTCGGCCTGGTGAACGGTATCGAGCGCGAGTGAATATTCAGGCGCGCCCTTGACGCCGAAGAAATGCGTCGTACTGCCGATCGCAATCACCAGCGTGTCGTATTCGAGAGCCCGTTCGGGGAGCAGTTCGGCGCCGTCGTCGTCGAGCACGCGGCCAAGCCTGATGGACTTCGCCGTGCGATCGAGCGCCACCAGTTCGCCCTGCTGGAATTCGAAGCCATGCCAGCGCGCCTGTGCCGCATATTCGAGTTCCTGCGTGAACGGGTCCATGCTGCCCGCCGCCACCTCGTGCAGCAGCGGCTTCCAGATATGCGTCGGATTACGATCGACCAGCGTCACCTGCGCGCGCGGCTCACCGCCGCGCTTTCTGCGCGCATAGCGATCGCCGAGCCGTGTCGCCAGCTCCAGGCCTCCCGCGCCTCCACCTACGACGACAAAACGATGCATCAGAACTCTCCGTATTGACCGATAAAGCTGTGCGTCGATGCGGCGCGCGTGCGGCCGCTGTGTAATCGCGTAGTGTCGATTGTCGGCGAGCAATGGGACAAGTCACAAGCCTGTCAAAACATAACTGTGACATGCGAGCGACGTTATCCCATTGACCTGAAGAAGCAACAATGTTGTGTCAGTGTGGCATGAAAAGCATGACTGACATGTCAGTGCGCCCTCCCAAGCCTCGATGTGCGCTCAGTGCGCTTCCTCCCAGTTTGCGCCCGCGCCCACGTCGGCGACGAGCGGCACCTTCAGTTGCGCGACGCCGCACATCAGTTCCGGCAAGCGCTTACGTACGTCGGATAGTTCGTCCTCCGGCACTTCGAGAATCAGTTCATCGTGCACCTGCATGATCATGCGCGTGCCGATGCCAGACTCCTCGATCCACTTCTGCACCGCGATCATCGACATCTTGATCAGATCGGCGGCCGTGCCTTGCATCGGCGCGTTGATCGCGGCGCGCTCCGCCGCCTGACGGCGCGGGCCGTTGCCGCCGTTGATCTCGGGCAGCCACAGGCGGCGGCCGAACACGGTTTCGACATAACCCTTCATCTTGGCGCTCGTCCGCGTGTTCTCCATATACGCGGCGACGCCCGGATAGCGCGCGAAATAGCGGTCGATATAAAGCTTCGCCGCATCGCGCGTGATGCCGAGATTCGACGCGAGACCGAAAGAACTCATGCCGTAGATCAGGCCAAAATTGATGACCTTGGCGATACGCCGCTGATCGTTCGATACTTCGAGCGGCGTCACGCCAAACACTTCGGAAGCCGTGGCGCGGTGAATGTCCTCGCCCTGCTTGAACGCGCGCAGCAGCGCTTCGTCACCCGAGATATGCGCCATGATGCGCAGCTCGATCTGCGAGTAGTCCGCCGACACCAGCTTGTGTCCCGGCGGCGCGATGAACGCCTCGCGAATACGGCGGCCTTCGCCTGTACGCACAGGAATGTTCTGCAGATTCGGATCGTTCGATGCCAGGCGGCCCGTCACGGCAACAGCCTGCGCATAGTTCGTATGCACGCGGCCCGTGGTGGCGTTGACCATGCGCGGCAGCTTGTCGGTGTATGTCGACTTGAGCTTCGACAGGCCGCGATGTTCGAGCAGGACCTTTGGCAGCGGATAGTCTTCCGCGAGTTTTTGCAGCACTTCTTCGTCAGTAGACGGCGCGCCGCTGGGCGTCTTCTTGATGACGGGCAATTCGAGCTTCTCGAAGAAGATCTGCCCGATCTGTTTCGGCGAGCCGAGATTGAATTCACCGCCTGCGAATTCATACGCCAGTTTTTCGAGTTCGACGAGACGCGTCGCGATCTCGTTGCTTTGCACGCGCAGCTTTTCCGCATCGATCAAGACGCCGTTGCGCTCCATCTTGCGCAGCACGCGCGAGGTCGGCACTTCGATGTCGCGGTACACGTGATCGAGCTGCGCTTCCGCGGCGACCTGCGGATACAGCGTCTGATGCAGACGCAACGTGATGTCGGCGTCTTCGGCTGCGTATTCGGCGGCCTTGTCGAGCGCGACTTCGTCGAAGCCGATCTGCGATGCGCCCTTGCCCGCGACGTCTTCGTACTTGATCGTCTTCAGTCCGAGGTGACGCAGCGCCAGGTTGTCCATGTCATGCGGACGATGCGATTCGAGTACGTACGACTGCAACAGCGTGTCATGCTCGATGCCGTCCATCACGATGCCGTAGTTCGCGAGCACCTGCTCGTCGTACTTCAGATGCTGGCCGACCTTCTTCTTGTCGCGGCTTTCGAGCCAGGGCTTGAGCTTCGCGAGCACTTCGTCGCGCGGCAACTGAACGGGCGCATCCGGTCCGCGATGCGCAAGCGGTATATACGCGGCCTTGCCCGCTTCGACCGAGATCGAAACGCCGACGATCTGCGCCGTCATCGGATCGAGCGACGTGGTTTCGGTATCGAACGAAGTAATGTCAGCCGCGTTGATCTTGTCGAGCCACGCGTCGAACTGCTCCCACGTCTGCACGGTGTCGTACTCGTGCTCGCCATCGACAGTCGGCGCGGGCGGCACGTCCGTCTCGGGCCCTTCGACGGCATCAGCAATTTCCACTTCGCGCAGCCACGTCTTGAAGCCGCTACGCGTGAACACGTCGCGCAGTTCTTCGCGCGATTCGGGGCGAGTAGCAAGCGTTTCTTCGAACGAGTTGATCTGTTCCGTCAGATCGCAATCCGTATCCACCGTGACGAGCTTTCGTGCCATCGGCAGGAAATCGAGCGCGCGTCGCAGATTGTCTCCTACCGCACCTTTGATTTCATCCGCGTGTGCGACGATGCCATCAAGGGTTTCAAATTGCGTAAGCCATTTGATCGCGGTTTTCGGGCCACATTTTTCGACGCCTGGCACGTTGTCGACGGTATCGCCGATCAGCGACAGATAGTCGACGATGCGCTCGGGCGGTACGCCGAACTTGCCCACGACGCCTTCGCGGTCGAGCTTCTCGTTCGTCATCGTATTGATGAGGGTGACATGATCCGTCACGAGCTGCGCCAGATCCTTGTCCCCAGTGGATACGATCACGTTCATGCCGCGCGCCTCGGCCCGCTTCGCGAGCGTGCCGATCACGTCGTCGGCCTCGACGCCTTCGATCATCAGGAGCGGCCAGCCGAGCGAACGCACGGCGACGTGAATCGGTTCGATCTGCTTCGAGAGATCGTCGGGCATCGACGCACGGTTCGCCTTGTATTCCGGATACCAGTCGTCGCGAAACGTCTTGCCTTTGGCATCGAACACGCACGCGCTATACTCTGCCGTAACCTCCTTGCGCATACGACGGAGCATGTTGATGATCCCGTAGAGCGCTCCCGTTGGCGCACCATCGGGACCGCGCAAATCAGGCATCGCGTGGTAGGCCCGGTACAGATAACTCGAACCGTCAACCAATAGCAGGGTCTTACCTTCCAGGTTCTGTTCTTCAGGCATTATGACTAAGAGAAAAGTGATTCCGAGTCTGCGATCGCTCGCAGATCAAGAGCGCGCAACAGCCAAGAAGGCCCGCGCATCGTGGCAGATGTTCACGATTATGGCAGAGTTTATCGAGGCGACCGAGTACCTGTCGGAGATCCGCCCGGCCGTGAGCATCTATGGTTCGGCGCGTCTGAAACCGAACTCGCCTTACTACAAACTGGCCACGCAGATCGCGCGCAAACTGTCCGACGCGGGCTTTGCCGTGATCTCCGGCGGCGGCCCCGGCATCATGGAAGCGGCCAACAAGGGCGCGCATGCAGGCAAGGCGCCGTCGGTCGGCCTGAACATCGAGTTGCCGCACGAGCAGTCGGGCAACCAGTGGCAGGACATCTCGCTGCGCTTCCGTCATTTCTTCACGCGCAAGGTCACGTTCGTGAAGAACTCGGATGCCGTGATCGTGATGCCGGGTGGATTCGGCACGCTCGACGAACTGGCCGAAGTGCTCACGCTGATTCAAACCAAGAAGTCGCGGCACGTGCCCATCATTCTTGTCGGCGCGGAGTTCTGGAAGGGACTGCTGGGCTGGTTCGAATCGCAACTGGTGCCGATGGGCCTCATCAATCCCGGCGACATGAACCTGATGCAGGTGATCGACGATCCCGACCAGGTGCTCGAAGCGGTGCTCGCGTTCTATGAAGAGCGCGAGGAACAACCCGAACAACAGCCGAAGTCGGACGAAGACCGGATGTTCTATCTGTGAGCTTCTGACGCGATTGCGTCCCGGATGCGTGCTGTATAGAAGGCGCGTCCGCGATGCGCGCTATCGCGTCACGACGCGCGGCTCCTTGCCGCGCGTTTTTTCTTGCGCGTTATCTTGCTTCGTTTCCCTCGCCTGCGCTTCGAGCCAACGGCAGAACTGCTCGACGAGCGGCGCATTCGCCACCTCGCGCCGCGCGACCCACCAGTAACCGCGCGCATCGATGCGCGGTCCTTCCAGCGGCGTGACCAGCCGGCCTGACGCGAGTTCGTCATCGAGCAGCGGCATTGGACCGAGCGCGACGCCCAGCCCATCGACGGCCGCTTGCAAGGCCAGATAGAAATGGTCGAACGACTGTTTCTTGCGGCACTTCGCCTTGACGCCCGCTGTCTGCAACCAGTGATGCCACGCGTCCGGCCGCGTATCCGAATGCAGCAGCACATGGCGCGCGAGATCGTCGGCGGTGTGGATGGGCAGGCGTTGCAGCAGCGCCGGACTGCACACGGGAATCTCGCTTTCGTCGAGGAACTGACCGCTCGCGCAATTCGGCCAGTGCGCGGGCCCGCGCCGCACGGCGACGTCGAAACTGTCGAGCATCTCCACAGGCTCGTTCGATGTCGCGAGCCTCAGCTCGACGTTCGGCGCCATCCGCTGAAACTGCGACAGACGCGGCAACAGCCACTTCATCGCGAACGTGGGCAGCGCATTCACGCGCAGCACATGCACGACGCCCGTGTCGCGCAACTGATCGGTCGCGGTAGCGATGCTGTCGAACGCGTCCTGCACCTTCGACAGATAACGCCGGCCATCTTCCGTGAGCCGCACGCGCTTGCCGTTGCGATGAAACACCTGCACACCGACCCACGCCTCGAACGCAGCCACCTGCCGGCTGATTGCACCGTGCGTCACATGGAATTCATCGGCGGCTGCCGTGAAGCTGTTGTGCCGGGCCGCGGCCTCGAAGGCGCGCAGCGCCGGAAAAGGGGGAAGCTTGCGGTTCATCCTTGTGATTCTAGATCACAAAGACTTGCCCAAGAAATCGTTTTGAGCGATCGGCAAACGGCGTTAACCTTCACGGCTTGTACTGGATAGTGAACGTCATGGATCAGCACCCCGACGCGCCGGAGCACGCGCCCGCTCCGACCACGCGCGAAATCTTCATGGGCTTTCTGGGCCTCGGCCTGACGTCGTTCGGCGGCGCGCTGCCGCTCGCGCGGCGGACCATCGTCGACCGGCACCGCTGGCTTACGGCCGCCGAATTCACCGATCTGCTCGGCCTGTGCCAGTTCCTGCCGGGCGGTAATGTGATCAATCTGTCGGTAGCGCTCGGTATGCGCTTTCGGGGCTTGCGCGGCGCGCTCGCTGGCATTCTCGGTCTGATCGCCGGGCCGTCGCTGGTCGTGATCGCGCTCGGCGTGCTTTACGAGCACACGCAGAACGATCCGCACATCAAGCATCTGTTCGCTGGACTGGCAGCATCTGCGGCGGGATTGCTGGTCGCGATGGCCGTCAAGATCCTGATGCCGTTGCGCCACGATCCGCGTGCCGCGGCGATCGCCGCGCTCGGCTTCGTCGCGATTGCGCTGCTGCGCTTCCCGCTGCTGCCGACGATGCTCGTGCTGACGCCGCTCAGCATCTTCCTCGCGTCGCGCGTGGCTAAAGCCGAAGCGGCGGCCGCGTCGTCACAGCCGAACGAGGTGTCGAAATGATGGAAACGCTGATCGCTCTTGCCGTCATCTTCAGCCAGCTGTCGCTGCTCGCTTTCGGCGGCGGCAATACGATCCTGCCGGAGATGCAGCGGCAGGTCGTCGAAGTGCATCACTGGATGCCCGCCAGCGAGTTCAGCGCGCTGTTCGCACTCGCGCAGGCCGCGCCCGGTCCGAACATGATGGTCGTGACACTCGTCGGCTGGCACGTAGCGGGCTGGGCGGGAATGCTGGTGACATCGGTGGCGAAGTTCGGGCCGTCGTCGATCGTGACGATTCTCGCGATGCACGCGTGGAACCGCTTCAAGGACCGTCCGTGGCGGCGCGTCGCGCAGAAAGGTCTGGTGCCCGTGACGGCGGGGCTGGTCGCGGCGAGCGCGCTGCTGATCGCGCAGTCGTCGGATACGTCGTGGCTCGCATGGGTCATTACAGGCGCATGCGCGGTGCTCGCGTTCAAGACGCGTATTCACCCGTTGTGGTTGCTGGGAGGCGGGGCGGTTGTGGGGCTTGTTGGGCTGGCGTACGTGTGAAGTGAATGCGCTATATCGGCATGGGAGTTATGTCTTGACGCTTTGGTTTGGTTTGCTTGTGTTTTCGCTGGCATCCGCGTTATGTCTTCGTGCTTCACGCGTCGCCCCTGTGCGGGGCGGCACCTACTTTTCTTTGCCGCCGCAAAGAAAAGTAGGGGCGGTTTCAAGGATCAAGTGCAACACTTCATTTAGGATGTGTTGCATGGGACAAAAATACGAACACCTTGGTGCCGAGGAGCGCGGTGCTATCTTTGCAATGAAGCAGGAGAACAAGAGTACGCGGGAGATTGCACGTGTGTTACGGCGTTCGCCAGCCACGATCAGCCGTGAACTCAGGCGCAATGGCTGGAAGCCGGATCATGAGCGAGGTCCAATGGGACGTCCCGCTATCGCTGGCGGCTACAATGCCGCGAACGCGGGCCGCCGGGCGGCAAGGCTGCGGCGCAAGCCGCGCTGTGAGCGCAAGCTGCATCCTGACGGACCATTGTGGGCCGAGGTACGTCAATACCTGGAAGGCGGCCTCTCGCCTGAGCAGGTGTGCGCCCAACTCGAACGTGTGCATCCCGAAGAACCTGCCTTGAACGTCTCGCACGAAACGATCTACCACGCCATCTATGCCGCGCCGCGTGGCGCATTGCGGCGTGAACTGGTTGCCCTGCTCAGGCAGGGGCGTAGCACGCGCAAGCCGCGCACACGCGGGCAGGACCGCCGTGGGAAGCTCGTCGACATGGTGAGCATTCATGTGCGCCCGCCCGAGGCCAACGACCGGTTGATTCCGGGCCACTGGGAAGGCGATCTGATCAAGGGTGCGGGCAACCGTTCGGCCGTGGGGACCCTGATTGATCGCAGCACCCTGTTCGTGATGCTGGTGAAGATTGATGGCAGCACCGCCGAGGCGGCGCTTGATGCCTACAGTGCGGCGTTCGCGCCGCTGCCGGCAGAACTGCGCCAGACCCTGACGTACGACCAGGGCAAGGAAATGGCAGAACATAAAAAGCTTGCCGAGGCCACCGGTATCCGTATCTACTTCTGCGATCCGCACAGCCCCTGGCAACGCGGTATCTGCGAGAACACCAATGGTCTGCTGCGCCAGTACCTGCCCAAAGGCACAGACCTCTCCGTGTTCTCGCAGCGCCAGCTCGACCTGATCGCGATGCGCATGAACATCCGTCCGCGCAAGACGCTCGGCTGGAAGACCCCTGCAGAAGCTTTTATGGAAAAATGCGCGGAACAGGATATTGCGATCAACCCCGCTGTTGCACTTAGCCTTTGAAACCGCCAGGCAAAAGAAAGCGGCTAACACCGCCAACATTTCTTCTTGCCTGAGGGCCCCCAACCGGTCCCACACTTCACACGGCAACCACGTGACTCATGTTTGTTGCCAACGCTTTGAATTGACGCCTCACCCGCTTCGCACACCCGCACCAGAGCTGGCGGCAGCGAATGGTTTGCGCCGCCCAGGTGGCAAACTGTGTGTAGGCTTTCGTGCCATTCGCGCATCACTCCGGACTGGGTAGCAGATCGGTGTTTCTGGTAAGAGCGCTAACCTGTGCGGTACGACAACCTACACATAGTTTGCCACCTGGGCGGCGGTGGAATATCTGGCACGGCGTGCTGTGACGCGGGTAGATGAAGCGGGTGAGGCGTATAGAGAGAACGTTGGCAACGCACGCGAACAGGTTCGCCGCCGCGTGAAGCGTGGGACCGGTTGGGGGCCCTCAGGCAGGTACAAGAATTAGCGGTGTTAGCCGCTTTCTTTTGCCTACTTTTCTTTGCGGCGGCAAAGAAAAGTAGGTGCCGCCCCGCACAGGGGCGACGCTTGAAGCACGCTAACAAAGCGCGGATGCCAGCGCAAACACCAGCAAACTCCGCAGCGGCAGGCCGACTTCAACCCGGCGCAGATGACAGCGCACATGGTCAAAGCCCTGCACGACCGCTCACGGCGCGCCAGGCCCCCGATCCCGCACAAACCCCTACTGAAACGCCACTTCCGCAAAACTCCGCAACTTCCGGCTATGCAGCTTGTGCAAGCCGTTGGTGCGCAGAATCTCCATCGCCTTCACGCCAATCTGCAAATGCTGATCGACCTGCGCGCGATAGAACTGGTCGGCCATGCCCGGCAGCTTCAGTTCGCCGTGCAAGGGCTTGTCCGACACGCACAGCAAGGTGCCGTAAGGCACCCGAAACCGGAACCCATTCGCGGCGATAGTCGCGCTTTCCATATCGAGCGCAATAGCCCGGCTTTGCGACAAACGCAGCACCGGCTCGCGATGATCGCGCAATTCCCAGTTCCGGTTATCGACGCTCGCCACCGTACCCGTGCGCATCACGCGCTTGAGTTCGGCGCCGTCGAGCTGCGTGACCTGCGCTACCCCTCGTTCGAGCGCAACCTGCACTTCGGCCAAAGCCGGAATCGGCACCCACAGCGGCAGATCGTCGTCGAGCACGTGATCCTCGCGCACATAGCCGTGCGCAAGAACGTAGTCGCCAAGACGCTGCGTATTGCGTAGCCCCGCGCAGTGCCCGAGCATGATCCACGCATGCGGACGCAGCACGGCGATGTGATCGGTGATCGTCTTCGCATTCGACGGGCCGACGCCGATATTGACCATCGTGATGCCGCTGCCGTCCGCGCGCTTCAGGTGATACGCGGGCATCTGCGGCAGGCGCGGCGGCGCATGGCCCTCGTCTTCCTGCTCGCCGAGATTCGCGTTGTACGTAATCACGTCGCCTGGCTCGACGAACGACGTGTACTCGCTGCGGTACGCGCGCAGATCGGCGTCGTCGGTCTTCGTCATCATCGTGCGGCCAAGCTTCACGAACTCGTCGATATAGAACTGATAGTTCGTGTACAGCACGTAGTTCTGGCAATGCGTCGGCGAAGTCGCCGTGTAGTGCTTGAGCCGGTGCAGCGAAAAGTCGACCCGCGCCGCCGTAAAAAGCGCGAGCGGATGCGGCTCGCCCGGCAGCGGCTCGTACGTGCCGTTGACGATGCGGTCGTCGAGCAGCGCGAGATCGGGCGCGTCGAACACATCGCGCATCGCCAGCAGTCGCTCGCGATCCAGATCGCCTTCGAGGTGAATGCCTTCGGCGAACGCGAAGTGAATCGGAATTGGCTGGTCGGACACACCCACTTCGACCGAAACATGATGGTTCTTCACCAGCAGCCGCAATTGCTCGCGATAGTAATTGCCGAACAGATCGGGCCGCGTCACCGTGGTTTCGAACACACCCGGACCCGCGACGAAGCCATACGAGCGGCGCGAGTCGACATGCGTGTTGGTCTCCGTGCGCACGCGCACGAACGGATAGCAGGCGCTCACGCGCCGGTCGAACGGTTCGTTGCGGCGATAGCGCGCGAACGCATCGCGCAGGAACGACGTGTTCGCTTCATAGATGGCCGAGAGGCGCGTGACGGCGTCGGCTGCATCGCCGAAGGCCTCGGTCGGGAACGCGTTTGCGGGCATATGCACCGCGCGTTGACTGGTCTCGTAGTTCATCTTCGTTCGCCTCGATTGATGCAACGACATTACCACGGAACCCGTGCTTTTCGATGAAGACGCGCCCGCGCATCGCGGGTTTGCGTGTTGTCGCGCACGCAGGGTTGCCCTTTCTGCAGGTCGCGCGGGAAGCGCGCAAAATAAGGCTATCGCCCGTTGTTCATGTCCGTGAGCAGCAGTGGATTTGCTAGAATTGGGCCACCTAATCGGAGAAACACCATGAAGCCGCTCTTCCCCGTCGCCGTTGCGCTGATGCTTGCCGTCAGCGGCGTCGCGATGGCTGCCCAGCCTGCCCCGTCCGCGCAAGAGGCGAAGGCAGCCGCAGACGCCCAAGCCGCCGCCAACGAACGGGCCGGCCTGCCGGATCTGAGAGCGATCAACCGCCCTGCGGCCGAAGTCAGCTCGAAAGTCGAGATCAACCAGCCGCGCACGCCGAGCTTCCACGAACGTAGCGGCAACGGCACCGAAATCACCGAGTACCGCGACAAGGGCAAGCCCGTCGAAATCGACGTGCGCTCGAACTTCGGCACGCGCTACCAGATGAGCGCGCCGACCGATACGTCGCCGCGCGTGTACGAATCCGGCAAGCCGCCCGCACGCCTGCCGTCCGTGAACCTGCATTACTGATCGCCCCGAGCCGGCGCGCTGCCTTTGCGGGTGCGCGCCGGCTTGCTTCAAGCCGATCCACCGGCCCAAACGAGTCCAGCGTGGATCGCAACAACGCTTTCAGCCCGCTTTCCCCGACCTCGTACTGGCGTAACGCCAGCCGATCAACCTGATCCGACGCCCCACGCATGGCCGTATTCACCGCTGTCACCGAAGCCCAACTCGCAGATTGGATGCGCCACTACGATCTCGGCGAAGTCGTCGAGTTTCGGGGCATTACATCCGGTATCGAGAACAGCAATTTCTTTCTGACGACCACGCGCGGCGAGTACGTCCTCACGATCTTCGAAAAGCTCACGGCGCAGCAACTGCCGTTCTATCTCGATCTGATGCGCCATCTGGCGTCGCACCGCGTGCCCGTGCCGGACCCGATGCCGCGCGACGACGGCGCGCTGTTCGGCATGCTCAACGGCAAGCCCGCGACCATCGTCACGAAGCTCGACGGCGCGCCGGAACTCACGCCCGGCGTCGCGCACTGCGTCGAAGTGGGGCAGATGCTCGCGCGTCTGCATCTGGCGGGACGCGACTTCGCGCATCACCAGCCGAACCTGCGCAGCCTGCCGTGGTGGCAGGAGACGGTGCCGGGCATCGTGCCGTTTTTGACGAACGCGCAGCGCACGCTGATCACGGAAGAACTCGCGCATCAACAGGCGTTCTTCGCGTCGGCGGACTACGCGTCGCTGCCCGAAGGCCCGTGCCATTGCGATCTGTTCCGCGACAACGTGCTGTTCGCGCATGCCGCGCCCGGCACGCATCATGAAGTGGAACTCGGCGGCTTCTTCGACTTTTATTTCGCAGGCTGCGACAAGTGGCTCTTCGACGTCGCCGTGACCGTCAACGACTGGTGCGTCGACCTCGCGACAGGCAAGCTCGACGACGCGCGCGTCGACGCGCTGTTGCGCGCGTATCAGACCGTGCGCCCGTTCACTCCCGCCGAAAACCGGCACTGGAGCGACATGTTGCGCGCGGGCGCGTACCGTTTCTGGGTGTCGCGCCTGTATGATTTCCATATGCCGCGCGCCGCCGAACTGCTCAAGCCGCACGATCCGGGTCATTTCGAGCGCATCCTGCGCGAGCGCCTTGCGGGCGCCGCACTCTAGACCCTAGGCATCCATACCTCATGCAACTGATCGAAGTTCCGGCGAAAACCGGCTATGTGTGGTTCCGGCAAGGCATCTGGCTGTTTCGCAGGAACCCGCTCGCATTTCTGACGCTGTTCTTCGCGTACCTGCTCGCGATGACGGCGATCTCGCTGATTCCCATCATCGGCGGCGTGCTGCCGCTCATGTTGATTCCAGGCATCGCCGTCGGCTTCATGTCGGCGTGCCGCGATACGATCGCCGGCAAGCCAGTGCTGCCCACTATTCTTGTCGACGGTTTCCGCTCGTACGGCGGCCAGGTGTCGAAGCGCCTGCTGCTGCTCGGCGTGCTGTACATCATCGCGATGGCGATCGTGCTGATGGGTTCCGCGCTCGCGGACGGCGGCATGCTGCTGCGTCTGATGATCAGCGGCGAATCGATGCAGCCGGAAGCCGTCGCCAATAGCGATATACCCCTCGCCGTGCTGACGGCGCTCGCGTTCTACGTGCCCGTCGCGATGCTGTTCTGGTTCGCGCCCGTGCTCGCCGCGTGGCACGACGTGCCGACCATCAAGGCGATGTTCTTCAGTATCGTCAGTTGCTGGCGTAATCGCGGCGCGTTCATCGTGTATGGCGCGCTGTGGTTCGCGGTCGCGACGACGGTCTCGTTCGGGCTGTCCGCGCTGCTGCAGGCGCTTGGCGCGGGCGAACTCGCGCTGGTGATCCTGATGCCCGCGTCGATCATCGTCACGACGATGCTCTACTGCTCGTTCTACGCCACGTATCGCGGCTGCTTCGGCGTGCAATCGCCCGGCCAGCCGTTGCCGCCCGCTCCCACGTCTTCGTCGTCTACCTGAACGGTTCCGCTTTCCGGGTCCGCGCCGCGCATGCGGCGCGGATTTTCCGCGCTCGCGTGTGAAGCATCGGCATCGCGCCGCTTTTTTGCGGCACAATAGTTTGCACGCAATCCATTCGCACGCTTCGTTTCAGGGGACGTCCATGACCCAGCGCACCGCCTTTCCCGTTACGCTCGACGAGCAGCTCTGCTTCGCGCTCTATTCGACGTCCCTCGCGATGACGAAAGCCTACAAGCCGATTCTCGACCGGCTTGGCCTCACGTATCCGCAGTATCTGACCATGCTGATCCTCTGGGAAAGCGACGACGTTACCGTGAAGGACATCGCCGCGCGCCTGAACCTCGATTCGGCGACGGTCACGCCGCTGCTGAAGCGGCTCGAATCGCAAGGGTTTATCGAGCGCGTGCGCGGCACGGAAGACGAACGGCTCGTCTTCATCCGGCTGACGAAATCAGGCGTCGCGCTCAAGCGCAGCGCGCGCGACGTGCCGGAAGAAATCTTCTGCGCGACCCAGCAGACGCCCGAATTTCTCATCCGCCTGCGCAGCGATCTGCAACAGTTGCGCGGCACGCTGAACGACTATCTCGAACGCTACTGACAACGCGTGCATTCGCGCCTATCGCGTCGATAGGCAATTTAGTTTGCACACTAATGATTTGTACGATACATTTCTCCCATGCCAGTTCGATAGCGATGACGCGAAGCACTGGCAAGCACTGACCCAATCACTGGAACCGATCAAGGAGCGTCAAAATGAACGTACTGTACAAGGCAACGGCAACGAGCAATGGCGGTCGCGATGGTCGCGCGGTTTCGTCGGATAACGCGCTCGACGTGAAGCTGGCGGCGCCGCGCGAACTCGGCGGCAACGGCGCGCAAGGCACGAACCCGGAACAACTGTTCGCTGCCGGCTACTCGGCGTGTTTCCTGAGCGCAATGAAGTTCGTCGCCGGCCAGCGCAAGCAGGCGGTGCCTGCTGAAACGACCGTGACGGCCGATGTCGGCGTCGGTCCGAACGACAAGGGCGGCTTCGCGCTGGATATCGAACTGCGCGTCTCGCTGCCGGGCCTCGACGCAGCGGCAGCGCAAGAGCTGGTGAACGCGGCACATCAGGTTTGCCCGTACTCGAACGCGACGCGCGGCAATGTCGATGTGCGTGTGAACGTGGTCTGAGTCGTTCTGAACTGACCGTCGCTTCGTGAGCAGCGCCCGCCTTTCGTGCGAAAGGCGGGCGCTGCCTCATTTTTGCGTTGATTTCCGATGCCGCGGGCGTTGGGTTTGCGACTGGCGGACACTATCATCGGCGGTGGCTTTTCGGCCCGACGTCCGCATCCGCTGACGCGCAATAACTCAATCGATCATGACCCGCGCCTACCAGCTCGACGCAAATTTTCAGAACGGACTCGTATGGTTTCGCCGCGACCTACGCACGGGCGACAACGCGGCGCTCTATTACGCGCTCAAGGATTGCGAGCGTGTCTGGTGTGTGTTCGTGTTCGACACGACCATTCTTCAGCCGTTGATCGATTGGGCGAACGAGCACGATGACCATAAGGGCAAGGTGCAGGATCGGCGGATCGAATTCATTCTGGCGTCGCTGGAAGAGCTCGACCGGTCGCTGAAGGAAGGCGGCGGCGGATTGATCGTGCTGCATGGCGATCCGCATGAAGAGATTCCAAGGCTCGCCGCGCAACTCGAAGCCGAAGCCGTTTTCACCAATCACGACTACGAGCCCGTCGCAATCGAGCGCGATGAAAGCGTCGCAGATCGGCTGCGCGACGACGGACGTCAGTTGCTGACGTTCAAGGACCAGGTGATTTTCGAGCGCCACGAACTGCTCAACGGACAAGGCAAGCCCTTCGCCGTGTTTACGCCGTATAAGAACGCGTGGCTAAAGAAATTGACGCCGTTCGACCTGAAGCCCTACCCCGTCGAACGGTACGCAAAGAGTCTCACGCGGCCGCCGCGCAAGCTCGATCACGCATGGCCGACGCTCGGCCAAATGGGCTTCGCGCCCGGCAAACTGGCGGAAACAATACTGCTGACGGGCATGAGCGGCGCGCAAACGCTGCTCGAAGACTTTGTGACCCGTATCGACAGTTACGCCGACCGGCGCGACTTTCCCGCCGCACGCGGGACGAGCCATCTGTCGGTGCATTTGCGCTTTGGCACGGTTTCGATTCGCACGCTCGCGCGGCTCGCGCACGAGATGTCGCTGCAACCCGACGGCCAAGGGGCCGCCACTTGGCTATCGGAACTGATCTGGCGAGACTTCTACTTCATGATCCTCGCGCATCATCCGCATATCGCGAAGCGCGCGTCGTTCAAGCCGGAATTCGACACGCTGCGCTGGGAAACGGGCAAGCAAGCCGACGCGCTGTTCGCCGCCTGGTGCGAAGGGCGCACCGGCTATCCGCTCGTCGATGCCGCGATGCTGCAACTGAACCAGACGGGCTTCATGCACAACCGTCTGCGGATGGTGACGGCGAGTTTTTTGGCGAAGGATCTGGGTATCGACTGGCGGCGCGGGGAGCGCTACTTCGAGGAAAAGCTCAACGACTTCGACTTCTCCGCGAACAACGGCGGCTGGCAATGGGCGGCGTCGACGGGCTGTGACGCGCAGCCGTGGTTCCGGATTTTCAACCCGGTAACGCAATCGGAGAAGTTCGATCCGCAAGGGCTCTTTATCAAGCGCTTCTTGCCGGAACTGGAGAAGGTGCCCGCGAAGTGGATTCACGCGCCATGGCAGGCGAATCCCGACGACTTGAAGGATTGGGGCGTGGTGCTGGGGAAAGACTATCCGCAGCCGGTCGTCGATCACGCAAAAGCGCGGCAGGAAACATTGGCGCGCTATGGCATGCTGCGCTCACGTTGAGCGCTTTTCATGGCCGGCTCGCGTGCCGGCCCGTGCTTGCTGCAGCTTAGTGCTGGCTCATCCACGACGGTTGACGCAGTTGCGCTTCACGGTCGATCTTGCGCATGCGGAACTCGAGGTCGTACAGATCCGTGGCTTCGGCCAGATACGCGTCGTTTTGCTCTTTGACGCGCAGGTCATAGGACTTCGTCAGGAACAGGAAAAGGCGGCTGATCAGATACATGGTGAACCTCGAATTTGGTGTTAGGTGGCTGACACCTAGGGATAACCCCTATTATAGGGAAAACCCTAGCAACACACCAGCACCAAATTCGAAGTGTGGCAATTTGTCAACTCACGCGCTGCCGGGCGCCGTCCGCGGCACGTCCGGCGGGCCGCGCCGACTCGGTGCGACGCTGATGCCGGAAAAAGTCCCACAACAGACTGGACGCATCCGGACCCTTCGATGAATGGAACGGCACCGCATCGTCGCCGCCGCTCCACTCATGGCCGAGGCCCTGCACGCGGCACAGGCGCACGACGCGCCGCCCGCCGCGCGTGTAATCGCGCGTCGTGACGGTCGCCTTGCGGTCTTCCTTGACATCACCGACCTTGCGCACGCCTCGCGCATCGACGATTCCGTTGAGTCGGAGGTACTGCTCCGTCAGTTGCTCGGCGTTGACAGGCGCGACGACGCGATCGGCTTCGCCTTGCAAAATGATGGCGGGCATGCCCGGGTAAGTCGTCACGTCCGCGACGGCATCGACGAGCGCAACGGGGTCCTGCCGCGTGCCGCGCCGCATCACATCCATCGCGGCGATGCCCGAATGCGCATCGCCGAACGCCGGCCCCGAATGCAGCGCGACGGCGGCGAAATGCTCAGGAAAATGCAGCGCCAGCAACGACGTCAGCCCGGCGCCCGCCGATATCCCGGCGACATACACCCGCTCGCGGTCGAGGCCGTGCGCTTCCACCAGCGCCTCGACGAGCGACACGACGGCGCGCGCTTCCGCGCGTCCCGCACGGTCGGTATCGTCATACCAATGCCAGCAGCGATGCGCGTGCGCATGCTTCGACTGCTCCGGGTACACGACGGCGAAGCCGTAGCGGTCGGCCAGCAGGTTCATGCGCGTGCCTTCGGCGAATTCGTCGATGGACTGTGTGCAACCGTGCAGCATCACGACGAGCGGCGCGTGCTTGATCGGCTTGCCGGCGGGCAGATACAGCCCGTACTGCAAATGATTGATGAGGCTGCCGGGCGCGGCCGGTGCGGAGTGGAACGAGCGCGTCCACGAACCGCTCGCCCACGCGGCGGCGCGCGGCCGTACACGGGATTCGCGCGCGCCGCGCTGCGGCACGTCGCGCGTAGTGGTCTGGCGGACTTTCACCGACGGTTTCGCGACCGTAGTGGTCGCCGGCCGGGTGGCGGCCCGGGTCGACGACCGTTTTGGCTTGCGCTTCGTAGTCGCGCGGGCGTGCTCCGTCTGGATCGCAAACAGGCGTTTCAGGCCGCCTAGCCAGATTTTGGTCAAGCTTTTTGGCATAGGATTTTCTCGCTAATAGGGACTCATGCTCTCTGCCTTCCGGCAGTCTTGTGCGATGCACAATAACATCAATCTCCGTGCGATGCTGACACCGACTGAGGCCGTTTTCGGAAAAAGCCCGTCGCACCGAGCTTCGTATAAGACGATTTCCGAATCGTCCTAACATCTGGCAGTTTTCGGGCTTTTCCTTTCATCTGCCGCGTAACCGCTGCCTCTATACTTATAGAATACGCGCGGGCGGGGAACGTCCTTCCCGATCCGGCACCGTCGTCGGCTGTCCTGGAAACCTCTGGCCGTAGGCAAGTTCGCGCCCCGTACATGTCGTTAAGGATTGTCCATGCTTCACCTTCCACCTCAATTCTGGCTTCTGGTCACGAACTTCGGCGGCGCCGGTCTGACGTTGCCGCTCGCCTTCGCCATCGCGCTGTGGCTCACCGTCGGTTATTCGTGGCGGCTCGCCGCGGTCTGGCTGTTTCTGCTCGGTGTTGCCGTCGCGCTGGTCACGGCGACGAAGATCGCGTTCCTCGGCTGGGGTGTCGGCGTGCGCGTGTGGGACTTCACCGGCCTGAGCGGACACGCGATGTTCGCCACGGCCGTGTTCCCCGTTGCCGCCTTGCTCGTCCTGCTGCCAGCGCCGCCCGCCGTGCGCATCGTCGGCGTAGCGCTCGCGCTGTTCGGCGGCGCGCTGGTCGGCTTTTCGCGCGTCGTCATCGAGGCACATTCGCCTTCGGAAGCGATCACGGGGTGCATCGTCGGCGGGTTGACGGCGCTCGTGTTCGTCCGGATCGCGTGGAACGCCACGCCGCCCGGACGCCTGCCCGTCGCGCCCGTGGTATTGAGCCTGATGATCATCACACTCGGTCTGCACGCGGTGCATCTGCCGACCCAGCGCTGGGTCACACATATCGCGCTGAAAATTTCCGGCCATGACCGGCCGTTCGTCCGCGCCCGCTGGAAGGCGCTGCGTGACGCCTACGCGCCCGCTGCGCCAGCCGCCCCCGCCGCGCCCATCGCGCCGTGGCAGAAATCACGCAACGTCGCTGTGCCCCTGCCCGATTCCGACGCATAAATCACACGAAACCGGCTATCTTGCGCGCCACATGTTCAATATGCCGACCGCTATAACCCTACATATATTACGATGGCGTTTTCAACCCGCTTCCGGTCGACCCGGCGCCACCTTCCCATGTCCTTCCCGTCGATGATCCGCTTCCTGAAACCTGCCCTGCTCGCCGCGAGCGCGATTTCGTTTGCCTTCGCCGCGCAGGCTCGCGCCGACGAACTCGTCGTGTCCGCGGCCGCGAGCCTGACCAACGCGTTCAAGGCCGTCGGCGACGCGTACGAGAAGGAGCATCCCGGCACCAAGCTGCTGTTCAATTTCGGCGCGTCCGACGTGCTGATGCAGCAGATCGTGAAGGGCGCGCCCGCCGACGTGTTCGCGTCCGCCGACCAGAAAGCGATGGACAAGGCCGCCGAGCAAAAAGTAATCGTGCCGTCGACGCGCAAGGACTTCGCCGCGAACTCGCTCGTGCTGATCGTGCCGACGGACAGCAAGCTCGCGCCGTCGAACCTGAACGAGCTGACGTCGGCGAGCGTGAAGCGCGTTTCATACGGCGATCCGGCATCCGTGCCGGTAGGCCGCTACACGGAAGGCGCGCTGAAGGCGGCGGGCGTGTGGGACGCTGTTAGCGCGAAGGGCGTGCTGGCGTCGAACGTGCGTCAGAGCCTCGATTACGTGTCGCGCGGCGAAGTCGACGCCGGCTTCGTGTTCGGCACCGATGCCGCCGTGATGCCCGACAAGGTCAAGGTCGCGCTGACCGTGCCGACCACCACGCCGATCACCTATCCGATCGCGCAGGTCGAAGGCAGCAAGCACGCCGCCGACGCGCAATCGTTCATCACCTTCGTGCTGTCGCCGGCCGGCCAGGCCGTGCTCGCGAAGTACGGCTTCAAGCCGGCGCACTAAGCTGCGCCGCCAGAGACGAAGCACGACGCCCAAATCATGGAACAGGCCTGGATTCCGCTGATGCTGTCGCTGAAGGTCGCGGGCTGGGCGACGGCGCTGAACATCGTGTTCGGTGTCGCGGCCGGCTTCGGCCTGGCGCGCTGGCACTCGGGCGCGCGTGACCTGATCGACTCGCTGCTGACGCTGCCGCTCGTCATGCCGCCAACGGTGCTCGGCTATTACCTGCTCGTGCTGCTCGGCCGGCGCGGCGTATTCGGCGCGTGGCTCGAACGTTTCGACATCCAGCTGGTGTTCACGTGGCAAGGCGCGGTGATCGCGTCGATGGTGGTGGCGTTTCCGCTCGTGCTGAAGTCGGCGCGGGCCGCGTTCGAATCCGTCGATCCGCAACTGGAGCGCGCCGCGCGCACCCTCGGCATCAGCGAAACGGCGATCTTCTTTCGCGTGACGCTGCCGCTCGCGTCGCGCGGCATTCTCGCTGGCGCCCTGCTCGCGTTCGCACGCGCGCTCGGCGAGTTCGGCGCGACGTTGATGATCGCGGGCAATCTGCCGGGCCGCACGCAGACGCTGTCGGTTGCCGTCTACGCCGCCGTGCAGGCGGGCGACGACAGCACGGCCAATTTCCTCGTGCTCGTGACCTCGGTCACCTGCGTCGTGATTCTCGTGCTCGCGGGCCGGCTCGTGCCGCAACACTCGCTGATGACGTCCCGCTGACATGCCGCTCACCGTCGATATCCGCAAAACGCTGCGCACGGCCGAACGCCAGTTCACGCTCGACGTATCGTTCACCGCGAGCGCGCAACGCATGGTGCTGTTCGGGCCGTCGGGTGCGGGCAAGAGCCTGACGCTGCAGGCAATCGCCGGCCTGCTGCGTCCCGACGAAGGCCAGATCGTGCTGCACGGCGACCCACTCTTCGACAGCACGCAAGGCATCGACCAGAAGCCGCAGGCGCGCCGTCTCGCGTATCTCTTTCAGGACTACGCGCTGTTCCCGCATCTGAACGTGCGGCAAAACATCGGTTTCGGCATGCACACAGGCTGGCTGAATCCGGGACGGCGTTTTTCACATCCGCAGATTGACTACTGGCTCGACGCGCTCGATCTGAAAACGGTGGCCGGTCATCATCCGGCTCAGCTTTCGGGCGGGCAGAAGCAGCGCGTGGCGCTGGCGCGGGCGCTCGTCGCGCAGCCGCGCCTGTTGCTGCTCGACGAGCCGTTTTCCGCACTCGATCACGCGCTGCGCGCGCGCATGCGGCAGGAGCTGTCCGATCTGCAGACGCGGCTCGACATCCCGATGCTATTGATCACGCGCGATCCCGACGATGTCGCCGCGTTCGGCGATCAGGTCGTGCAGGTGTACGACGGCAGCGTGCGCGAGAACGCGCCGTTCGCGGGCTATCCGCGCACGGTGTCCTAGCAGACGGGACCGCCCGCGCTTAAGCCAGGGCCGTCACGCCCAGAATCACGCTCGACGCCTTGAACGCGGCCACGAGCGCCTGCCCTTCAGCGATACCCAGTTCCGCGACGCTCTCATTCGTGACGACGGCCGTCACGACTGCTCCGCCTTCGAGCGTCAGCGACACTTCGGCATTCACGGCGCCACGCTGCACGGCCGACACCGTGCCACGCAGGCGGTTGCGGGTCGACAGGCGCTCCGCCGTGCCGTCATCGGCAACCAGCAGCACTGACGACGCCTTGACGAGCGCCACCGCCTCGCCGCCGACGGCAAGCCCCAACGTCTCCGTGCTTTCGTGCGTGACGACGGCGACGACCGACTGCCCGCCGGGCAATGCGAGCGAGACTTCGTCGTTGACCGTGCCGCGCTGGATCGCGCTGACCTTGCCGTACCACTGGTTACGCGCGCTCGTCTTCATGCCGATGCGGCCGATCAGCTGCCAGTCGTCGGAGAATCCAGCGATCGCCGCGCCCGCGCGTTCGAGAAACAGCCGGTGCTCGCGTTCGACAGCACGAAACGTGTCGATCAAGGTCAGCGCGCGCGGCGTGAGCGTCGTGCCGCCGCCGCCCTTGCCGCCCGTCGAGCGGATCACGAGTGTTTCGCCCGCGAGATTGTTCATCGCATCGACGGCATCCCACGCGGCCTTGTAGCTCATGCCGATGGCTTTGGCCGCGCCCGTGATCGACCCCGTTTCGCCGATCGCCGCCAGTAGCGCAATGCGCTGCGTGCCGCCGAGCGCCTGCTCGCCGGAGCGGAACCAGACGGAACCGCCAAATTGCAAAGCGTCGTGGGAAGCGTCGTTGTTATCGGATGTCATGGCTCGCGTGCGCGTCTGCTGAAGAACGGATCAAGGTGCAAACCATTATAGCGACGCACCTTGCGCCGACCGCACGCCAGCCGTGGCGCGAACACTCAGAGCGCGTACTGCGCGATCCCGTTGCCGAACGACCAGTTCTCCTTCAGTACTTCGACGAGATTGATGAACACGTCCTCGCGCCGCACGCCCGGATGCTCGGCGAGGTTGTCGGCGATGCGCTTGTAGAGCGCTTTTTTCTGCTCCTGCGTCCGGCTGTTGGTCACGGTGAGCTGGATCAGCACGAAATCGTCGCTGCGCGCGATGCCGAGATAGTTGCGGTCATAGACGAAGTTGCTCTCGTCGTGCTCGGTGATGACCATGAAGATGTCGTCCTCGGGGACGTTGAACTCGGCGATCAGCGCGCGCTGGATGCCTTGCGTGAGCGCCTGGCGATAAGCAGCGGGCTTGCCGGCGCGAACTGCGATGCGAGTGAAAGGCATGTCGAACTCCTATGAATGAACAGAAAGTGCATTCAGATTAGTTCGGGCTTATCATAATGAACAGATATTACTGGATATTTCATCTATTTTCATCTGAAATGAAAGTACTCGATCTCGATGCAGTGCGCGCTTTCGTGCTGGTCGCGGATTTGCGGAGCTTCACCCGCGCCGCCGATGCCCTCGACACCACGCAATCCGCCGTCAGCCTCAAGCTGAAACGGCTGGAAGCGCATCTGGGCAAGCCTTTGCTGGAGCGCACGCCACGCGTCGTGCGGCTGTCGGAGCACGGCCAGGCGTTTCTCGATGGCGCACGCGACCTGCTGAGCGCGCACGACCGAGCGCTCGGCGCGTTATCCGCCGACAGACGGCGCCTCGCGCTGGGCTTGAGCGAGCATGTGGCGGGCACCGACCTCGCGGCGCTGCTCGCGCGCGTGAACGCCCATGATCCGGGGCTGGTGCTGGAACTGCACATGGGGTTGTCGTCGACGCTGTTGCAGCACTTCGACGAACGGCGGCTCGATGCCGTGGTCGTGCGCTCGGAGCCCGACGACGTACCGCGCGAAGACGGCCAGTTGCTCTTCACCGAGCCGCTGTCGTGGCTCGCGACGCCCGAATGGCAGCCGCGCGCGGGCGAGCCGCTGCCGCTGGCGCTGCTTGCTGCGCCCTGCAACGTGCGCTCGATCTCGCTGCGCACGCTGGATGGTGCGGGTATCGCGTGGCGCGAGGCGTTTGTCGGCGGCGGCGTGCAGGCCGTCGGCGCAGCGGCTGCGGCCGGACTTGCCGTGTCGCCACTGGCGAGGCGGGTCGCGCCGCGCGGACTGGTCGATGCAGGCGCGCGGCTTGGATTGCCGGCGTTGCCGGAATCGCGCGTCACGTTGCATTCGCGCGTGCGCGACGCGCGTTCGGTCGAATCGCTGCGGCTCGTGACGAACGCGTTGATCGCGCAGTGAGGCGCTGGCGGGAGCTAGTGGAGGATCGGCGGAAGTTCGCGCGGAGGTTGTGCGCTGCTGGTTTGCGGCGCGCTACTCTGCGCAACCTGGTGAGGCTTCGCCGCCACCACGACCGGTTTTGCGCGCGCAGGCTTTTGCGATGAATCGCGCGGCGCAGGCGCGTGGGCCGTTTTGACGGCGGCGCCAGTCTTTTTTGTTTTCCCGAACGGGATGGAAGCCTTTGCAGCCACCTTCCCATGCGGCGCGGACTTGCCCTGATGCACGGCCTTCGCTGCACCCGAACCAGCGGAACCGGCCGCGTGCTTCGAATGCCTCGCGTGCTGCGCGGCCTCAGGCGGATTCCACACTTCCTTGTACTCGGCGCGCGCCGCCATCGACACGCACAGCAAACCAACCGATACCCACACCTTCGAACGCAGCGACACCGCAGTCTCCGTGCAAAAAACTGGAGGGCGGATTATACAGCCGCGCTTGCATTAATCCATATATAGACTAACATGTTAAAAAAGTTCAACTCAGGACTCCGATCATGTCTTCCGCTGCCCATTACTCGAGCGCCGAACGCCCGTTGCGACGACCGCCCGCCGAACCTTCCATGGCGGACATGTCCGCCGCCGGTCTGCGCGCGTTCTTCAACATCGCACGCGACTGGGAATTGAGCGCCGAAGAGCAGATCATCCTGCTCGGCTCGCCGGGCCGCTCCACCTTCTTCAAATGGAAGAACGCGCCGCAAACAGCGCGCCTCGGCCGCGACACGCTGGAGCGGCTGTCGCTTCTGCTCGGCATCTACAAGGCGCTGCAAATCCTGCTGCCGCAGCCTGCCGCCGCCGACACGTGGATCAAGCGCCCCAACAGCGCGCCGCCGTTCGGCGGGCGCCGCGCGCTGGACCGCATGCTGGCGGGCAACATCAGCGACCTCGTGGCTGTGCGCCAGTATCTCGACGCAATGCGAGGCGGCTGGGCGTGACTGAACTGCAATGGCAAGACCAATGGCGTGTGGCCTCGCTCGCCTGGACACCTGCGTTCCGCGTGATCCCTACGCGCTTTCCTGCCGTCAACCTGTTCGACCGCGTCGCGTCGCCCGAAGACTTCGACGCGCTCTACGCGCTCGAAGCCATGACCAACGACCGCGTGCGCACC
Organism: Paraburkholderia sp. SIMBA_054; assembly: GCF_046534875.1. NCBI lineage: Bacteria > Pseudomonadati > Pseudomonadota > Betaproteobacteria > Burkholderiales > Burkholderiaceae > Paraburkholderia > Paraburkholderia sp. SIMBA_054. The sequence goes on from NZ_JAWRXV010000009.1 coordinate 166,110, forward strand.
GAAGTCGGCGATCTCGATCTCGTGCCGCGCGAGGAACGGTGCTTCGGTCCCGGCTACGGGCCGATCATGGCCGCGCTCACGCATCTGAATCCGCAAGGCAGCCGTTTCTCGGACGGCACCTACGGCGTGTTCTACTGCGCGCGCTCGCGCGAAACCGCGATCGCTGAAACGCGTTATCACTCGGGTCTCTTCCTCGCCGCCACGCAGGAGACGCCGATGCGTCAGCAGATGCGCCTCTATACGGTGATGGCGCAGGGCGACGTGGTGGACCTGCGCGATGCCGAATCGGTCGATGCGTCGGTGCTGTCGCCGAACGACTACGCGCCCGGCCAGGCGCTCGGCCGCGCGGCACGCGAGGCGGGCGCGCCGGGGATCGTGTATCCGTCGGTGCGGGATGCGGATGGCGAATGCCTCGCCGCGTTCAAGACGACGCTGCTGCGCGACTGCCATCACGCGGCGTATCTGGAATACAACTGGAACGGCAGCGCCGTCGATATCGTCTTCGAACTGCACCAGGTGGGGTAAAGGCAGCGGCGCCGGAAGCGCTTGAGCACGCTAAAGCGCGCTCAAGGCAACGCCAGCGCCGAAGCGCCGACCGAGCGCGCCCGTTCGACCGTCACCGACCAGCGCTTCGTCGTGCGCGCCTCGACGAGGGTCAGCTTGCCGCCGGGACCGAATGCGCCCGTATCGATGAACATCTGCGCGCCAATCTGCTGAACTTCGCGCACGGGCGTATGGCCGCAATACGTGAGCGATAGCCCAAGCTGGCGCATCGGATCGCCCGCGCCCATTGCGAGGCTGCGGCCCCACAGCAGTTGCTGGCGGACTTCTTCGGAGAGGGTGTCGGCGTCGAGTTCGGCGTCCGAGCCGAGAAATTCCGCATGCAGCACGTTGAAGCGCTCGCTACCCGAGCCGATCACGCGCACGAGCGGCAGCGTGCGTAGACGCCGCGCATAGACGCGCAGCCTTTCGACGGGCACCTGCACGCTCCACAGGCCGCCGATTCCATACCACCACTGCTTCTTCAGCTTGCCTTCAGTAACGGCGCAGAGCGCGTCCTCGTGATTGCCGAGCACAGCATGGAACCAGGGCTTGTCGAGCAGCGCCAGCGCCTCTTCCGACTGCGAGCCGCGATCGACGAGATCGCCGACCGAGAACAGCCGGTCGCGCGACGGATCGAAATCGACCTCGCGCAGCAGGAAGCGCAGCGCGTCGACGCAGCCGTGCAGATCGCCGACGACGAAATCGCGCCCGGTCCGGTTGACGGGATGATGTTGGACGACGGTGACAAGTGTGGAATCCATAACACCATGATAGTGCGGGCGCGCAAGCCGTGTATGCGCGGCATCTCGCGTTCGCACGCCGTTCGTGAGCCGGATTCGTTCGCAGCGCATGCGCTGCGACAAGCTTCGCGCACGCGCACCGCCAAAATGCAGGCTCCAACGCTCAGTGGGCGATCACTGCGCCATCACTGCGGCACGCCGCGCAGCCTGCCGACCTGCTCCGCGCTCAGCGTCGATCGGGGATTGCCGAACTGCTTCGTCACGTAATTCGTGACGGCGGCGATCTGCGCGTCGGTCAGTTCGCGGTCGAACGCGGGCATCAGCACGTCGGCGTCTTTCGTCGTACGGTGCACGCCGTGCAGAATCACCATCGCCAGATTGTTCGCGTCGCTCGCACCCGCGACGCTGTTATGGATCAGCGACGGATACGCGCCCGGCGCGCTCGCGCCCACGCCCTCGCCCGTCCAGTGGTGGCAGCTCGCGCAGTTCGCGAGGAATAGCTGCGCGCCGTTCACGCCCTCGATCCGCGCGCCGCGCAACGCGACGGCGTCGCTCGCGGGCGATCCCCATTCGGCACGCGCACGCGCCTCGCCCCGGTCAATGGGCTTGAGCGCGCGCAGATAGATTGCGATCGAGCGCAGGTCTGCGCGGTTCAGATACTGCGTGCTGTTGGAGACCACGTCGGCCATCGGCCCCGCCGCGCTCGCGCGGCCCTGCGCAATGCCTGTCGACAGATAGCTGGCGATGTCCTGATCCGACCAGCTGCCGATCCCGCTCGTCTTGTGCGGCGTGATGTTGTACGCGTGCCAGCCGGCCTGGATCGCGCCCGACAGACGTTCGCCCGTTTTGAGACCCTGCGTGAAGTTGCGCGGCGTATGGCATTCCTCGCAATGCGCGAGCCCTTCGACCAGATACGCACCGCGATTCCATTCGGCGCTCCGCTGCGGGTCGGGCACGAAGCGCCCTTCGTCGAAGTCGAGCAGGTTCCAGAAGACCATCAGCCAGCGCTGGTTGAACGGAAAGCGCAGATCGTTCGACGGCGGCGTGTAGCGCACGGGCACCACTGTGTTCAGATACGCGCGGATCGCCTGCACGTCCTGATCGGTGACGCGCGTGTATTCGACATACGGGAACGCCGGGTAGAGCCGCTGGCCGTCCTTGCCGATGCCTTCGTGCATCGCGCGCATGAAGTCGGCGTCCGTCCAGCGGCCGATGCCCGTGTCCGGATCGGGTGTGATGTTTGGCGTATAGATCGTGCCGAACGGCGTGCTGATCGCGCGGCCGCCCGCGAACGGACGGCCTTTGTCCGACGTATGGCAGGCGATGCAATCGCCCGCGCGCGCCAGATACTCGCCGCGCCTGACGAGATCGGGGCCCAGACCCGACGCGCCGCTTGCGGGCGCGCTGGCCTGCGCGACGGCTTCGCCGAGCGGCGATTCGTCGGTGTGGCGCGGCTCGGCGTCGTAGGCTTCGAGCCATGCGAGATAAAGCGCGAACAGCGAGAACGCCGCCGCGAGCGCCGCCATCTTCCATACGCGGCGGCGCGCTTTGAGCGCCGCGCGCCGGCTCGCGGAGAAAACCGCCGCATCGAGGTTGCCGCCGTTTCCGTCTGATCGTTTCATAGGCAACAGGCCCTCAGATTTCGCGCTTGAGCTTGTCGGCAAGCTTCAGCGACAGCGCCGCGATCGTCAGCGTGCAGTTCACCGACGCCGCGCCCGGCATCACGCCGCTGCTCGCAATGAACAGATTCGGGTGATCGTGCGTGCGGCAGTCGGCGTCGACGACGGAACTGGCGGCGTCGTTGCCCATGATCGTCGTGCCCATGATGTGATTGTTCGGCGCGAAGGTATCGTCGAACGAAACCTCGGTGCCGCCGAACAATCCGGCAATCTGTGCATAGAGTTCATGCGTGTGCGCAGCGCTTTTCTTCACGTAGTCGTTGATCGAGTAGTAGATTTCGGGCTGCGCGATACCGAGCGCGTCCTTGTGATCGGCAGAAGGCACGATGCGGTTCTGCGGCTCGGGCAGATGCTCGTGAAAACTGTTGATGGTCACCATGCGCGCGGCGCGGTCGCGAATCTGCCGGTCCAGTTCGGCGCCCGTCAGCCCGCCTTTGAGCAGCGCCGATGTAATCGCCATGGTCGGCACACCGTTCGATACATGCAGCTTCTTCGACGCGTACTCCGAGCGGAACGCGCCGTCGCGGAAGTTCACCACCGACGTCATCTCCATCGGCCCGCGCCCCGGCCACAACGATTCGTTCGCGAGAAACGTGACGCCCGTGCCGGGATGGTCCATCAGGTTACGTCCGACCTGATCGGAGCTGTTGCCGATGCCGTGCGGGAATGCGTCGGACGTCGACATCAGCATCAGTTTCGGCGTCTCGATACCATTCGCCGCGAGCACGAACAGCTTGCCCGTCACGCGCGTGCTGTTGCCGTTCGGGTCCTTGTAGTGAACGGCCGTGATGAGCCCTTTGTTGTCCGCCTCGACGCGGTAGACGACGGCCTGCGCAATCAGCTTCGCGCCCGCGCGTTCGGCCTTGTCGGCGTGCACGATGCCGTTGTACATCGCGCCGATCGGACAGATCGGCATGCAGTTGTTGTTGCCGCAGCAGGTGGGGCGCGCGTCGTACGGACGGCTGTTGCGCGCGACGGGCTCGGGCACGACCTTGAAGCCGTTCGCGTTGAGCACGACGGAGAAACGCTGGTCCATGTACGACAGCGGCAAGGCTGTCATCGGATAAGGCTTCGAGCGCGGCGAGCCGAGATCGACGGTTGCGTCGGGGCCGGACACGCCCAGTTGCACTTCGGCGGCGTAGTACCACGGTTCGAGCGTTTCATACGGATAAGGCCAGTCGCGGCCCACGCCGTACAGCTTCTTCAGTTGAAAGTCCGACGGCAGCAGACGCCACGTCGCAGCCGCCCAATGCCAGGTGGTGCCGCCGACGAGCCGCACATACTGCGAGTCATACGGATAGTCGCCCTTCTGGATCAGATAGTTGTTGGCGGGCGAGTACTGCGGATGCGGCGCGTAAGGCGTCGACGGATATGGCGTCGCGAAGTCCGATTTTGCAGGCGAATTGCGGAAGTTCTCGACGATCTGCCCGCGCTGAAGACGCGGCCCGGCTTCGAGCAGGATCACCGAGGCGCCCGCGAGCGCCATCTGATGCGCGACGAGACTGCCCGCGACGCCCGAGCCGACTACGACGACGTCGGCGGAATTTGCGTTTGCCATGCTTGCCTCTGCGGTGCCCTCTTATTTGTCTGCTGGCTTATGTCTGCTGTTTGTTCTTTCGCAAGCTCCACGCGCGAATGCAGTGAGACGCGCACGCGCGACGTCACGCGCAGCGGCTTACGCATTCGCCGGCTTGTGTGCCCAGTAAAACGGCACGTCGCGACAGTACGACGGGATCGTCAGGATGTCTTTGACGGGTTCGAACATCAGTGCGCGTTCGAACGCGATGACCTGCACATTCGGCATGTCGCCGACGAGGCCGAGATACCACGCGCGCGTGATCGCGCTGACGGTCTTCGCGAGCTGCGGCTGGTCGGCCTGCAAGGCCTGCGTGACGACGTCCGACGGCACGCCGCCATGCGTCTGCAGCCAGGTGTTGAGCGCGGCGACGTTCTGCGTGAACTGGCCGTCCGCTCTGGACAACGCGTCATACGCGCGTTTGCCGTGCAGCGGGTCGAAGCTGGTGTGTCCTGTGAGCTTGCTGGAGAGCGCGATGAAGGCGTCGATGCCGCCGCCTGCGGGCGGCGGCGTGTCGGCGAAGGCAGGCGAAATGCCTATGATGCCGGGCGCTGTACCCGCTGCGCCATAGCGCGCCGCCGACGCAAACGCGAGGCCGGCAGCCGAAGCGAACGCGCCGAGCAGCCACGCACGGCGGCGCGGCGAGCGCGCAGCGTGTCGATCAACATCTGTCATGGGGGCTCCAGATGATGTGTGTATTCGCCCGGCGCGCGCCGCGTCCGGCTGTTGGCCGAACCATGCGTGCACGCCAGGCGTCCGCCCCAAAACTGGTCTTGCGCCGCTGTCTCGCGGTCTCTGATGTCCGGGCGCGGCAGGCGTTTCCTGCCGCCCTTGCATGCTCGCCGTTCGCTGCGCGCGAGAACGAAGCCACGGGTGAAAGCCGCATGCAAGGCCACTGAGCAAAACTGCGGGAAAACTATAACGTCCCGGCACCCCTTTCGACAAATCATCCAGCATGCCCCCGGTAGAATCGCCGCAATCTTCACCACGACTTTCGAACATGCATCGAGACATACCCATGTCACACCCCGCTGCCAGGAGCACGCGCCCATGACTGTCTATCCGCAGGTATTGCGCAACCGGCCGCGCATGGTCACGGGCTTCGTGCTCGGCGTGGCGGTCGGCGCGCTGCTCGCGGGCGCGCACATGCGCCCGATGATCCGCGTGCTCGTCTCGTGGGATGTCGCCGTATGGACCTATCTCGCGCTGATGTGGCTGGAGATGGCACGCGCCGATCACGATCGCGTGCGCGACATTGCGCGGCGCGAAGACGAGAACGCGGGCGTCGTGCTCGCTATCGTTTGCCTCGCGACGGTCGCGAGCGTTGCCGCCATCGTGCTGGAGCTGGCGTCGTCGAAAGGCAGCACGGGCGTGTCGCACTACATCGTGACGGGCGTCACGCTGATCGGCGCGTGGTTCCTGATACCGACCATCTTCACGCTGCACTACGCGCGCCTGTACTTCGCAACCGACATGCAGGAAACCGTGCTGAAGTTTCCCGACCACAAGCTCGATCCGAACTATTGGGACTTCCTGTATTTCTCGTTCACGATCGCCGTCGCATCGCAGACATCGGACGTCGTGCTGCGCTCACGCGAGGTACGCCGCGCGGCGCTCGCGCAGTCGGTGCTGTCGTTCTATTTCAACCTGGCCGTGCTCGGGCTGTGCATCAACATGGCGGCGGGTTTGCTCGGTTCATAGCGGGCCGCGCCGCCAAAACCAGGCGCGCTCGAAGTCCTTTCTCAGCCGCGCGCCCCCGGCTATGGCAACATGGCATGTAACGGCCGCCGGACGACTCGCCCTAATTACACGTCTTCCTTCGGTTTCGCGGCATCATTCGTATGAACGACGCCGCGCCCGCATCTTTTTCGTCGTGCCGTACCAGGCTGCACCAGCCGTCCTTGCACGCATCTCGCCGTTTCAGTCCTGACCTTGCTGTATCGCTTTCTGGCATACCGCTTGCTCCTTCACCGCCTGTTGATTGAACCCGGACAGACGACATGCAGCGCCGTCGTAGACTCTTTGAACTGACGCGCCGCCTGTCGATCAATGAATGCACTACATTGAGCAGTACGCGCCGTCGCAGGACGCATCGCGCGGCATCCGGCTCTGAAGCCTAATAGGCGGTCGTGATCGCACGAATGTGCATCCACGCCGCAAAGCAGGACGAAATCTGGAAACGACCGATGGAAGCTCCTCACGCCTATGCGCCGCGGATTTACTTCGTTCATTCTCCCCTCGTCGGACGGCTGGATGCGTGGCCCGCGCAGTTCGAGCATGCCGCCGCGCTCGGTTTCGATCATGTGCTGATCGGCGGGCTGTTCCAGCCGGGACAGGCCGGCCACGCGCAGATCGTCAGCGATCATGCGCGGCTGCATCCCGCGCTCGCTAGCACCGAGAGCGCGCACGACGTGCTGCAGCGCCTCGCCGAGACGGCGAGCCAGCATGGCCTGACGCTACTCGTCGATCTGGTGATCGACCGCGCCGCGGCCGACGGCCATCTGTTCCGCGAGCATCGCGACTGGTTTCATCCGTTCGAGCCGGAAGAGGCGCGGCTCGATCCGCGCCACGCGCGTCACGAAGACAACGTCGCGTATGCGAACTTCAACGACGAGCACGCGGCCGCACCGCTGCTCGACTGGTGGGCGCAAACGCTCGATGCGCTCGCGGATGCGGACATCGGCGGATTCCGCTTCGATTCGCCGCACCGCGTGCCCGCCTTCGCGTGGCGGCGGCTGCTCGATGCCGTGCGTGCGTCACGCCATCCGTCCTCACGCTTTCTCGCCGCGACGCCCGGCCTCGTGCGCTCGGACGTCGCCGCGCTCGAAGGCGTGGGCTTCGACGCCGTGTTCTCGTCGTCGCGCTGGTGGGACTTCCGCGCGCCGTGGATGCTCGACGAACATGCGCTGCTGACGCGTATCGCTTCGCCCGTCGCCTTTCCCGAAGCGCCGTACGGCACGCGGCTCGCGGCGGACCTCGAACATGTGCACGATTCCGCGATCGTCGAGCGCGCGTATCGCCGCGCCTTGCTGACGGCTGTTTCGACGGGCACCGGCTGGATGATGCCGATGGGCTTCGAATACGGCATCGCCGAACCGATCTCGCATACGCTCGGCGACGCCGACCACTACGCGAGCCTGCGCGGCGCGGCGCGCTTCGATCTCTCCGAGCGCGTACGGCACGCGAACGCGATCGCACGCGACACCTGGTCGCTGCAAACCAATGGCGAGCTGCGTTCGCTGTCCGGCCCGGACACCCATGCCGCGATCCTCTTGCGCGGCGATCAGCGCGATTTGCGCGACGCGGGCGAAGCCGTGATGGTCGCGATCAACCCGGAGCTGGGCACGCCCGTGCGCGTCGATCCCGCGCGCTTGCTCGACGGCGTGCCGGGCGGCTTCACGCGCTTCGTGCCACTCGGCACCGACACGCGCGGCGCGCCGCAGCCGCTTGCCGCATTCACGCTCGCGCCGGGTGCGTGCCGCCTGTTCCGCGCGGTCGCCGAGAAACCGATCGTGCTCGCGCCGCCCATCGACAAAAAGAGCACCAAGACGTCGGGACACAAGAGCGTGCTCGATGCGATCGCGGGCTCGCGCGTCGCGATCGAAAGCGTGTCGCCCGCCGTCGATCACGGACGCTTCCCCGCCAAGCGCATCGTCGGCGAACGCGTGCACATCACGGCCGCCGTGTTCGCCGAAGGTCACGACAAGATCGCCGCCGCCGTGATCTGGCGCGCCGCCGATGAAACCGCCTGGCACGAAGCGCCGATGACGCCCGCGAAGCCCGCCGGCAACGACATCTGGGAAGCGCGCATTCCGCTCGAACGCATCGGGCGTCACGAGTACACGGTGATCGCGTGGCGCGACGATTTCGCGTCGCTCGTCGATCACATGCAGAAAAAGCTGAAGGCGGATCAATCGGTCGAACTCGAAGTCGAAGAGGCGAAGCATCTGTTCGCGCTTGCGCTGGCTGAAACGGAGACGGTCGAAGGTTCGCAACGGCAGCAGCTCGAAGTGATCGTCAAGGAATTCATGAAAGCGGACACGGGCGAGCGCCTCGCGATCGTGCTGGCGCCCACGACGGCGGAAGCGTTCGCCGCCGCGCGTCACCGGCCAGGGCTGTCGCGCGATCCGATCGTGTATCGCATCGACGCCGAACGCGCGGGCGCGCGCTTTGGCAGCTGGTACGAGATCTTCCCGCGCTCGATGAGTGACGACGAACATCGGCACGGCAACTTCGACGACGTTACGGCCAAACTGCCGCGCATCCGCGACATGGGCTTCGACGTGCTGTACTTTCCGCCGATCCATCCCATCGGCATCGCCAACCGCAAGGGCCGCAACAACACGTTGACGCCGGGCCCTGACGACGTGGGCAGCCCGTATGCGATCGGCGGCGAAGCGGGCGGCCACGACGCCGTGCATCCGCAGCTCGGCACGCTCGACGACTTCAAGCGCATGCTCGCCGCCGCGCACGATCACGGCCTCGAAATCGCGCTCGACTTCGCGATTCAATGCTCACCCGACCACCCGTGGCTGAAGCAGCATCCCACATGGTTCGCGTGGCGTCCCGACGGCACGCTGCGTTACGCGGAGAACCCGCCGAAGAAGTATCAGGACATCGTGAATCCGGACTTCTACGCGCACGACGCGAAGCCCGATTTATGGCTTTCGCTGCGCGACGTGATCCTGTTCTGGATCGATGCGGGCGTGCGCATCTTCCGCGTCGACAATCCGCACACGAAACCTTTCCCGTTCTGGGAATGGATGATCAACGACGTGCGCGTGCGGCATCCTGACGTGATCTTCCTCGCCGAAGCGTTCACGCGTCCGCGCGTGATGGCGCGGCTCGCGAAGCTGGGCTTTTCGCAGTCATACACGTACTTCACTTGGCGCGAATCGAAGCGCGACTTCACCGAGTATCTGACGCAACTGACGCAAACCGATCTGCGCGAATTCTTCCGGCCGAACTTCTTTGTCAACACGCCGGACATCAACCCGCGTCATCTGCAGTCGCAAGGGCGTCCGGGCTTCCTGATTCGCGCCGCGCTCGCGACGATGCTGTCGGGACTCTGGGGCGTGTATAGCGGCTTCGAGCTGTGCGAAGCCGCCGCGCTGCCGAACAGCGAAGAGTATCTGGATTCGGAGAAGTATCAGATCCGCGCATGGGACTGGAACAGACCCGGCAACATCGTGCGCGAGATCACGGAACTGAACCGCATTCGCCGCACGAACCCGGCGTTGCACTCTCATCTGAATCTCACGTTCCTGCCCGCGCACAACGAGAGCATCCTGTTCTTTGAGAAGGCCACACCAGCGCGCGACAACGTGATCATCGTCGCGATCAATCTCGATCCGTATAACGAGCAGGGCGCGGATATCGAGTTGTCGTGGAGCACGTTCAACGGCTGGGGCCTGCCCGATCACGGCGCCATCGACGTGATCGACCAGATGACGGGCGAGCGGTTTCAATGGCATGGCAGATGGCAACACGTGCGGCTCGATCCCGGCACGCGGCCGTTCGCGATCTGGCGCATCGCGCCCGCGGCCGGCCTGCCGCGCGACGCTGTTCCCGATGAAAGCGACACGCATCGGGCCGCCCACGACACGACATTCAATGAAGGTGCGATATGAAACGTGACGATTCCGCCGAAAGCACGTCGCAGCATTTCACCGACACGACAGCCGAGGCCGTTCCAGCGAAGCCGCGCCCGTCGCGCCGCGCCAAGGTGTCGACGCTCGCCGACGATCCGCTCTGGTACAAGGACGCGATCATCTACCAGGTGCACATCAAGTCGTTCTTCGATGCGAACAACGACGGCGTCGGCGATTTCCCCGGCCTGATCGCGAAGCTCGACTACATCGCGGAACTCGGCGTCAGCGCGATCTGGCTGCTGCCGTTCTATCCGTCGCCGCGCCGCGACGACGGCTACGACATCGCCGACTACAAGAGCGTGCACCCCGACTACGGCTCGATTGGCGACGTCAAGCGCTTCATTCAGGAAGCGCACGCGCGCGGACTGCATGTGATCACCGAGCTCGTCATCAACCACACGTCGGACCAGCACCCGTGGTTCCAGCGCGCGCGCCGCGCGAAGCCCGGCTCGAATCATCGCAACTACTACGTATGGTCCGACACGGACAAGAAGTATGAAAAGACACGCATCATCTTCATCGATACTGAACCGTCGAACTGGACGCATGACCCCGTCGCAGGCCAGTACTACTGGCACCGCTTTTACGCGCACCAGCCCGACCTGAACTTCGACAATCCCGCTGTGCTGCGCGAAGTGCTGCAGGTGATGCGCTTCTGGCTCGACCTGGGCATCGACGGGTTGCGGCTGGATGCCGTGCCGTATCTCGTCGAGCGCGAAGGCACGAACAACGAGAATCTGCCCGAAACGCACGCGATCCTGAAGAAGATTCGCGCGACCATCGACGCCGAATATCCGAACCGGATGCTGCTCGCCGAAGCGAACCAGTGGCCGGAAGACGTGCAGGAATACTTCGGCAACGAAGACGAATGCCATATGGCGTTCCACTTCCCGCTGATGCCGCGCATCTACATGTCGATTGCGAGCGAAGACCGCTTCCCGATCACCGACATCATGAAGCAGACACCGGATCTCCCCGAGACGAACCAATGGGCGATCTTCCTGCGCAATCACGATGAACTCACGCTCGAAATGGTCACGGACTCCGAGCGCGACTACTTGTGGAATACCTATGCGAGCGACCGGCGCGCGCGCCTGAACCTCGGTATCCGCCGACGCCTCGCGCCGCTGATGGAGCGCGACCGCCGCCGCATCGAGCTGATCAATTCGCTGCTGCTGTCGATGCCGGGCACGCCCGTCATCTACTACGGCGACGAACTCGGCATGGGCGACAACATTCACCTCGGCGACCGCGACGGCGTGCGTACGCCGATGCAATGGTCGTCGGACAGAAACGGCGGCTTCTCGCGCGCCGATCCCGAACAACTGGTGCTGCCGCCCGTGATGGGCTCGCTGTATGGCTTCGACGCCGTGAACGTCGAAGCGCAGAGCCGCGATCCGCATTCGCTGCTCAACTGGACGCGGCGCATGCTCGCGACGCGCCGCTCGAAGCACACGTTCGGGCGCGGCACGATCCGCTTCCTGAAACCGAGCAATCGCAAGATCCTCGCGTATCTGCGCGAACTGCCCGGCCAGCCGCCCATACTGTGCGTGGCGAACCTGTCGCGCGCGCCGCAGGCGGTCGAACTCGATCTGTCCGAATTCAACGGTGCAGTGCCCATCGAAATGACGGCGGATTCGGTGTTCCCCGCGATCGGGCAACTGACGTATCTGCTGACGTTCCCGCCGTACGGCTTCCTGTGGTTCCTTCTTTGCGAAGGCGGCGGCCGTCCGACATGGAGCCAGGCGCCGTCCGAACCATTGCCCGATTTCGTGACCATCGTGATCCGCGAAGGTCAGGCGGGCCCGACGCCCGAGAACGTGCGGCTGCTCGAATCGGAAGTGTTGCCGTCGTGGCTGGGACGCCGCAGATGGTATGCGTCGAAGGATCAGAAGCTGCATGCCGTGCGCCTCGCCGCGCTCACGACGATCCCCGAAGCGGGCTTCGCGTTCACGGAGATCGAAGCGGATGTCGGCAACCACACCGAGCGTTACGTGCTGCCGCTCGCGATCACGTGGGGCGCCGACACGACCACGCCGCTCTTCATGCAACTGGCGCTGGCGCGCGTGCGCCGCGGGCGCAACGTCGGCCATCTGACGGATGCGTTCGCGTTGCCGCAGTTCGCGTACGGCACGCTGCGCAAACTGCGCGAGCGCGCCGCCGTGGCGACTTTCCAGAAGAGCACGATCCATTTCATTCCGACCGACCGTTTCGCCGACCTCGATCTTGGCGATGCGCCGGAAATCCGCTGGCTCGCCGCCGAGCAAAGCAACAGCTCGCTCGTGATCGCCGACAAGATCGTCTTGAAGCTCGTGCGGCGCCTGTTGAAGGGCATGCACCCGGAAGCGGAAATGAGCCGCTATCTGACGCAGCTCGGCTATGCGAACACGGCGCCGCTGTATGGCGAAGTGGTGCGCGTCGATCCGGAGAACGTGCCGCATACGCTGTGTATCCTGCAAGGCTTCGTCGACAACCAGGGCGACGCGTGGAACTGGGCGCTCGACACGCTGCGCCGTTCGATCGACGAACTCGCGCTCGCCGTCGATGGCGCCAACAACGAGAACCAGGCGAACCAGGACCGCGTGAACGAGGAAGAGGCGACGGAAGGCTACGCGTCGTACATGGGCATCATCGGCAAGCGGCTCGGCGAGCTGCACGTCGCGCTCGCGACGCCTTCGGACAATCCGGCATTCGATCCCGAACTCGCTGACAGCAAGCAGGTGCAGGCGTGGATCGACGGCACGCAGAAATTGCTTGCCAGCGCGCTCGAGCTGCTCGAGAAGAACGTCGATCAGCTCGGCGAAGATGCCGCACTGCTCGGCCGCAGCGTTCTCGACCGCAAGGACAAGCTGGTCGAAGCGGTGTCGAAGCTCGTGAAGCCCGACGCGCATGCGCTGCGCACGCGCATTCACGGCGACTTCCATCTCGGCCAGGTGCTCGTGGCGCAAGGCGACGCCTTCCTGATCGACTTCGAAGGCGAGCCGGCGCGCGAACTCGAAGAGCGCCGCGCGAAGTCCAGCCCGCTGCGCGACGTCGCGGGGCTGTTGCGTTCGCTGTCGTACGCGAGCGCCGCCGCGCAATCGACGATGGAAGCCGCGCCGCAGATGACGGCCGACCGCAAGCGCGCGCTGTTCGAGCGCTTCCGGGCCGCCGCTGCCGAGGCGTTCCTCACCGAGTACCGCGCGGCAACGCAAGCCGCGTCGCAACGGCTCGTCGCGCCGGAGCACGAACAGGCGTTGCTCGATCTGTTCCTGATCGAGAAAGCCGCCTATGAAATCCGCTACGAAGCGGCCAACCGGCCGGCATGGCTCGGCTTGCCGGTGCGCGGCCTCGCCGCGCTGACGAGCCGCCTGCTGGGCGACACGGGCGCAGCGCCGCATTCGCCGGCGGCTGCCTCGGCGCCTCCCGCAGCATCAGAGGGCGATTATGAGTGAGCACTACAACGTTCAATTAGAGGCGGCCGGTCTGCATCGCGTGGATCTGGATGCGCTCGTCGATGCGCGCCATCACGATCCGTTCTCGCAACTCGGCATGCACGAGACGAGCGCCGGCCCCGTCGTGCGCGTGATGCTGCCGAACGCGGCGCGCGTGTCGGTGATTGCGCGCGACGACGGCAGGCTGCTCGGCGAACTGGAGCAACTGCATCCGGGCGGCCTGTTCGCGGGTCCCGTCAGCGAAGCCGTGGCGTATCGCTTGCGGATCGACTGGCATGGGTCGGTTCAGGAAATCGAAGACACGTATTCGTTCGGCCCCGTGCTGGGCGAGGAGCCGTTGCAGCGCGTCGCGTGGGGCGATCCCTACGCGGTGCTCGAATGCCTCGGCTCGCGGCCGTTCACGGCGGACGGCGTGCCGGGCGTGCGCTTTGCCGTGTGGGCGCCGAATGCGCGGCGCGTGTCGGTGGTGGGCGACTTCAATTCATGGGACGGCCGCCGTCATCCGATGCGGCTGCGCCATCAGGCCGGCGTGTGGGAACTGTTCGTGCCGCGCATCGGCCCGGGCACGCGCTACAAGTACGAGATGCTGACGCGCGACGGCCATCCGTTGCCGCTCAAGGCCGACCCTTGCGCGATGCAGACCGAGAGGCCACCCGCGACGGGGTCCGTGGTCGCGCACGTCGACGACGTCGAGCGTTTTCCGTGGACCGACGGAGACTGGATGCAGACACGCGCGTCGAAGCAGACCGCGCAATCCGCGATCTCGATTTACGAGGTGCATGCGGAATCGTGGCTGCGCGTCGCGGAGGAAGGGCATCGCGGGTTGACCTGGTCCGAGCTGGCGGACCGCCTGATTCCTTATGCGAAGGAAATGGGCTTCACGCATATCGAGTTCATGCCGATTGCCGAGCATCCGTTCGGCGGATCGTGGGGTTATCAGCCGTTGGCGCAGTTCGCGCCGTCAGCGCGCTTCGGCACGCCGGAGCAGTTCGCGGGCTTTATCAACCGTGCGCACGAGGCGGGGCTCGGCGTGATACTGGACTGGGTGCCTGCGCACTTCCCGAATGATGCACACGGGCTGATCGAGTTCGACGGCACGCCTTTGTATGAGCATGCGGATCCGCGCGAAGGCTATCACCAGGACTGGAACACGATGATCTACAACCTCGGCCGCAACGAGGTGAGCGCGTTCCTGATTGCATCGGCGCTGGCGTGGCTGAAGCGCTACCACGTCGATGGCTTGCGGGTGGATGCCGTCGCGTCGATGCTCTACCGCGACTATTCGCGCGCGGCGGGCGAGTGGGTGCCGAACGTGCATGGCGGACGCGAGAATCTCGAATCGATTGCGTTTTTGAAGCGTCTGAATCATGAAGTGCAGCATATGCCGGACGTGCATGGCGCGATCACGATCGCGGAGGAATCGACGGCATGGCCGGGTGTGACGGCGCGCATCGAGGATGGCGGGCTCGGCTTCCAGTTCAAGTGGAACATGGGGTGGATGCACGATACGTTGCACTACGTGGAAGAGGACCCGATCAACCGTCGATGGCATCACCACAACATGACGTTCGCGATGGTGTATGCGTACTCCGAGAAGTTCGTGTTGCCGCTTTCGCACGACGAGGTCGTGCATGGCAAGGGATCGTTACTGGGCAAGATGCCGGGCGACCGCTGGCAGAAGTTTGCGAATCTGCGCGCGTACTTTGCGTTTATGTGGGCCCATCCGGGCAAGAAGCTGATGTTCATGGGCGGCGAGTTTGGGCAGATGGCCGAGTTCGATCACGATGGGTCGCCGCATTGGCATCTTCTCGATGATGAGTTGCACCATGGGGTGCAGCGGCTTGTGCGGGATTTGAACCGGCTTTATCGCGAGGAGCCGGCGTTGCATCGGCTCGATACTGAGCCGGGTGGGTTTGAGTGGATCATCGGTGACGATAGTGCGAATTCGGTTTTTGCCTGGCGGCGGATGGATGGTGCTGGGCGTGAGCTGATTACGGTTTGCAACTTTACGCCGGTGCCCCGGCATGGGTATCGGATTGGGATGCCCCGCGCGGGGCGGTGGGTTGAGATCGTTAATTCCGATGCTGCGGTTTATGGTGGGTCTAATGTTGGGAATGGTGGTGTCATCTATACAGATGAGGTAGCGACGCATGGGCGGCCGCAGTCGGCCTCTTTAGTGCTGCCGCCGCTTGGGACTGTTGTGCTGCGGGCGGATTGAGGTTTTGGGTTTGGGTTTGGTTTTTCTCTACGAGGCTGGTGAGGTTAGGGTTGGGGTTTTGGTGTTTGGGCTGGCAGGGTTGGTGTTTTGGACTTTGCGCTGGCATCCGCGTTACGGTGTCTGCCGTTCATGCGTCGCCCCTGTGCGGGGCGGCACCTACTTTTCTTTGCCGCCGCAAAGAAAAGTAGGCAAAAGAAAGCGGCTAACACCGCCAGTTTTTGTGTCTGCCTGAGGGCCCCCAAAGGGTCTTACGCTTCATACGGCATTCACGTGACCCACGCTCGTTGCCAACGCTTTCTCTGTGCGCCTCACCCGCTTCACGCACCCACGCATGGGCTAGCGGCAGCGAATGGTTTGCGTCCCCCAGGTGGCAAACTGTGTGTAGGTTGTCCCGTCGTATAGCACGACGCTCTTACAGGGTGGGACGCGTGCGCTATCGGTCCGGAGTAAGGCGTGTGGAGCACTTGGGCCGACACACAGTTTGCCACCTGGGCGGCGGTGGAATGTCTGGAACGGCATGCAGTAACTGGCGTGCGTGAAGCGGGTGAGGCGCACAGCGAAAGCGTTGGCAACGAACGCGAACAGGAAAGTTGCCGTGTGAAGTGAGGGACCGGTTGGGGTCCCTCAGGCAGGAAGAAATGTTGGCGGTGTTAGCCGCTTTCTTTTGCCTACTTTTCTTTGCGGCGGCAAAGAAAAGTAGGTGCCGCCCCGCACAGGGGCGACGCTTGAAGCGCGCTAACTAATCGCGGATGCCAGCGAAAGCGAAAGCGAAAGCGAAAGCGAAAGCGAAAGCGGCAGCGAAAACGCAAACGCAAAAAACGGAAGCCACCGCAGGAGCAAAAGCAAAACCAACAACAACGGGAACACTTGCCATGCCGCACGTACTACCAGACAGACTACTCCCGGGCGCCCCGTACCCATTAGGCTCAACCTGGGACGGCTTAGGCGTGAACTTCGCCGTCTTCTCCGCGAACGCGCAACGCATCGAGCTATGCCTTTTCGAGCCGACAGGCAGAAAAGAACTGAAGCGTTACACGCTGCCAGAGTGCACCGACGAGGTATGGCACGGCTACCTGCCACACGCGCACCCAGGCACGGTATACGCATTCCGGGCCCACGGCCCATATCAACCGCAGCATGGGCATCGTTTCAACCCACACAAGCTCCTGCTCGACCCCTACGCAAGAAAGCTCATTGGCCAGTTCCGATGGTCGGACGCACTGTTCAGCTACCGCGTGCACTCGAACAGAATGGACCTCTCGATCGACCGAAGAGACTCGGCGCCAGCCATGCCCAAGTGCGTGGTCGTCGACGAAGCCTTCGACTGGTCCCACGACACCCGCCCCAACGTCCCGTGGAATGAAACCGTCATCTACGAAACCCACGTGCGCGGCACATCGATGCTCCGCAAAGACCTGCGCACACCCGAACGCGGCTCGTTCGCCGCACTCGCATCGCCAGAATTCATCGAGCATCTGCTGAAGCTCGGCGTCACCGCCGTCGAACTGCTCCCCGTCCACGCATTCCTCAACGACCGCTTTCTCGTCGAGCGCGGACTGCGCAACTACTGGGGCTACAACACGGCCGCGTTCTTCGCGCCAGAACCCTCTTATCTGACCGCACACCGGCTCGATGAGATGCGCATCGCCGTCCGTCAACTGCACGCGGCGGGAATCGAGGTAATACTCGACGTCGTCTACAACCACACGTGCGAAGGCAATGAGATGGGCCCCACCGTGTCGTGGCGCGGACTCGATAACGCCAGCTATTACCGCCTCGTTCCAGGCGACGAACGCCATCACATCAACGACACCGGCTGCGGCAACACGCTCAACATGCCTCATCCGCGCGTGCTGCAAATGGTGATGGATTCACTGCGCTACTGGTCGACCGCGTTCAATATCGACGGCTTCCGTTTCGATCTCGGCGTCACGCTAGGGCGCGAGCATTCGGGTTTCGATCCCGGCTCGGGCTTCTTCGACGCGCTACGGCAAGATCCCATCCTGTCGCAACGCAAGCTGATTTCCGAGCCGTGGGATATCGGCCCCGGCGGCTATCAGCTCGGCAATCATCCGCCCGGCATCAGCGAATGGAACGACCGTTTCCGCGATTCCGTGCGCCGTTTCTGGCGCGGCGACGCGGGCATGCGGCCCGATCTCGCCGCGCGGCTGACGGGATCGGCGGATCTGTTCAACCGGCGCTTTCGCAAGCCGACGGCGTCGGTCAACTTCGTCACGTCGCACGACGGCTTCACCCTGTCCGATCTCGTCGCGTACTCGCAGAAGCACAACGAGATCAACGGCGAGAACAACAACGACGGCCACAACGAAAATTACAGCTCGAACTGGGGCGTCGAAGGCCCGACCGACGAACCCGCGATCTCCGAGGCGCGCGAGCGTGTCTCGCGTTCGCTGATCGCAACGCTGTTCATCGCGCTCGGCACACCAATGATGCTCGCCGGCGACGAAATGGGCCGCACCCAGCGCGGCAACAACAACGCGTATTGCCAGGATAACGAAATTTCCTGGATAGATTGGGAACGTGCCGCGCTCCCACACGGGCGCAAAATGACTATGTTCTTCGCGCGCATCATCGCGCTGCGAAAACAGCATCCGCTGCTGCGCGAAAACCGCTTCCTGTTCGGCGACCGTGAAGTGCTGCCGGGTCTCTACGACGTCGGCTGGTTCGACGAGCACGGCGAAGCGCTGACCATCGAAGCCTGGCAGGACCCCGAGGGCCGCGCGTTCACGCTGCGGCGCGCGGGCGCAGGCCTGAATGGAGAAACGGAAGTATTGTTGATGATGTTGAACGCGTCGGGGGCGGCGCTGCGCTTTATGCCCCCGCCGCCGCACCTGGAATGGCATGTGCTGCTGGATACGGCGAACCCGGAAGCGCCGCCTGCGCCGCTCGCGACGCCCGACCTGGAAGTGCCCGCGCACAGCATGGTGGTGCTCGCGGCGCAGCCCACGGGCGACGCGGACTGGCAGGCAAGCTGGCGCG
Organism: Paraburkholderia sp. SIMBA_054; assembly: GCF_046534875.1. Lineage (NCBI taxonomy): Bacteria > Pseudomonadati > Pseudomonadota > Betaproteobacteria > Burkholderiales > Burkholderiaceae > Paraburkholderia > Paraburkholderia sp. SIMBA_054. The sequence continues at coordinate 184,951 of NZ_JAWRXV010000009.1, forward strand.
CGGGCGCGCAGTACGGACCGCGTTTGTTGACCGCGTTGCCGCCGGACCCGGGCACGTCGATGCCCGACACGGAGCAGTCGGGTTGACGGCGCGTGCGCCCGGTTATCGACAGCAAGCCCATGCCGGAAGGTCTGCAATGAGTGTGCGTATCAACATGCCGACGAATGGTGACAATCATGCATGAACGTCCGATCGACCCTCACGCGCATCATAACGCGCACTGCCTGCCGTTCGGCGCGCAGCTGCTCGGTGCGGCGAGCGCGAGGCAGCGCACGCGCTTTCGCTTGTGGGCGCCGTCGTGCGCGAAGGTGCAGGTGGTAGTCGAAAACGGCGATGGGTCCGGCACGCACGACATGAGCGCGACGGGCAATGGCTGGTTCGAAACGGAAATCGGTTGCGGCGCGGGCACGCTGTATCGCTACAAGCTCGACGGCGCGCTGCTGATTCCCGACCCCGCATCGCGCTTTCAGCCGCAGGATGTGCACGGCCCGAGCGAAGTCATCGATCCGCGCGCCTACACATGGGAGCACACGGGCTGGTGCGGCCGGCCGTGGGAAGAAACGGTGCTGTACGAGCTGCATGTCGGCGCGCTGGGCGGCTACGGCGGCGTGATGAAGCGCCTGCCCGCCATCGCGGAGCTGGGTGTCACCGCAATCGAACTGATGCCGCTCAACGATTTTCCCGGCAAGCGCAACTGGGGCTATGACGGCGTGCTGCCCTATGCGCCTGACTCCGCGTACGGGCGTCCCGACGACCTGAAAACGCTAATCGACGCCGCGCACGCGCACGGCCTCGCGGTGTTCCTCGACGTGGTCTACAACCACTTCGGTCCGGACGGCAATTATCTGCATCAGTATGCGAAGCCGTTTTTCCGCGAAGGCACGCACACGCCGTGGGGGCCCGCAATCGACTTCGAGCGCGGCGAAGTGTGCGAATTCTTCTGCGACAACGCGCTCTACTGGCTCAACGAATATCGCTTCGACGGCTTGCGCCTCGACGCCGTGCACGCAATCGACAACGACGACTGGCTGCGCCGTTTCGCCGATCACGTGCGCGCGCATGTGCAGCACGGACGTCACGTGCATCTCGTGCTGGAAAACGAGCGCAATACGGCGAACCTGCTCGACAGGCATTTCACCGCGCAATGGAACGACGACGCGCACAACACGCTGCACGTGCTGCTGACGGGCGAACACGAAGGCTACTACGCCGCGTATGCTGATCAGCCGATCCAGCGGCTCGCGCGGATACTCGGCAGCGGCTTCGGCTATCAGGGCGACCCTTCGCCGATCCACGACGACAAACCGCGCGGCCAGCCGAGCGGCCATTTGCCGCCCACATCGTTCGTGGCGTTCTTGCAGAACCACGATCAGATCGGCAATCGCGCGATGGGCGAGCGTCTGCGCACGCTGTGCTCCGATGACGCGCTGCGCGCCGCGACGGGTCTGTTGCTGCTGTCGCCGCAGATTCCGCTGCTGTTCATGGACGAGGAATATGGCTCGAAACAGCCGTTCCTTTTTTTCACCGACTACACCGGCGATCTGGCGAACGCCGTGCGCGAAGGACGCCGCAAGGAATTCGCGCGTTTCTCCGCATTCGCCGACGAGAAGCGCCGCGCGCTGATTCCCGATCCGAACGATCCGCAGACGCTCGCCATGTCGTCGCCGCCTGCTGAGCGGCACGGCGACACGCCTGAAGCGAAGGACGCGCTCGACTGGATGCACTTCTACAAATCCGCGCTCGCCGTGCGCGCGAAGCTGATCGCGCCGCGCCTGCGTCATGCAAAGGCGCTCGGTGCAACGATCCTCAAGGCAGCCGGCGATCAGGACGCGAACGCGCTAACCGCGCGCTGGAAACTCGACGACGGCGAGACGCTGTCGATCGTGCTGAATCTCGGCAATGAAGCCGTGCCGCTCGTCGAGCGCCCTGCCGGCAAGGTGATCTTCGAAACGCCGCCGCGCGTGCGCGATCGCGTCGACGCGGGCGAGTTGCCGCCAAACGCATTCGTCGCCTGGCTGACCGGCGACGTCAGCGAATATGCCATCGGCCACGACGCGCGCAAGCACGTGCAGACCTAAGGAGTGACACGCGTGGCCACAACCCGACGCCCAGGTATTTCCATCGACGCCCTCGCCGCACGCGCAGGCTTCGAAGTCGAATGGGAAGACGCGCATCACAACAGGAAGCGCGTGCCCGACAGCACGCTCGCCGCGCTGCTCGAACGCATGGGCCTGCCGTGCGGCAACGCCACGCAGATTCGCCAGAGCGCGGGCGCGCTCGAAGCCGAGTTGTCCGGCCGCAAGCTGCCGCAGCTGATGACGGTCGAATGCGGACGCGGTATCGGGTTGCCCGCCGCCGCGATCAAGGCGGGCAGCCACTACCGGATCGAACTGGAAAACGGCTCGCTGATCGATGGACGCTTCACGGCGCCGAAGGGCGAAGCGGCGCTGCTGTCACCTATCGACGAACCCGGCTATCACACGCTCGTGCTCAACGATCACCGGATGACGCTCGCCGTCGCGCCCTCGCAGTGCTACACAGTCACCGACGCGTGGCGCGCGATGCACGGCGACGACACGAACGCGCCGCCGCTGTGGGGCATCGCGGCGCAAATTTACGGCTTGCGCCGGGTCGGCGACGGCGGGATTGGCGATTACACGGCGCTGGCCACGCTCGCGATCGAAAGCGCGAAACGCGGCGCGCATGCGCTCGCCGTCAGCCCGACGCACGCGATGTTCAGCGCGTTGCCGGGCTCGTTCAGTCCGTATTCGCCGTCGTCGCGGCTGTGGTTGAACGTCACGCATATCGATCCCGCCGCCGTGTTCGGCACGCATGCCGCACAGGCCGCCCTCGATGCGGCGGGCGGCACCGACGTCTGGCCGCAACTCGAAACACTGCCGCTGATCGACTGGAAGACAGCGACGCCGCTCAAGCTCAAGGTGCTGCGTGTGTTGTTCGAGCGATTCTGCGCGAACGACCGCGCGCAGGACTCGCCGCGCGCGCTGGAATTTCACGGCTTTTGCGAGCGCGGCGGCCGCGCGCTCGAAGATCACGCGCGCTTCGAGGCGCTGCATGCGTTCCAGTTGCTGCACAGTGGCGAAGGGTACTGGCGCAAATGGCCTGATGCGCTGCAGGACCCGCGCAGCCCGGAAGTCGAAACATTCGCGAACGAGCATCGGCATGAAGTCGAGTTTCATCTGTTTCTGCAATGGCTCGCGTCGAAGGGACTGTCGCACGCGCAACATGCGGCGCGCGACGCGGGCATGGCGATCGGACTGATCGCGGATCTCGCCGTTGGCTGCGATAGCGCGGGCTCGCACGCGTGGTCGTATCGCGACGACATGCTGCACGGCGTGTCCGTCGGCGCACCGCCCGATCTGTTCAACCAGGCGGGCCAGGCGTGGGGCCTCACCACCTTCTCGCCGCGTGCAATGCGCAATCAGGGCTTCTCGGCGTTCATCGACATGCTGCGCTCCGCGTTCGCCTGCGCGGGCGGCATCCGCATCGATCACATCCTTGGGCTGCGGCGGCTGTGGCTCGTGCCCGAAGGCGAGAGCGCGAAAAACGGCGCGTACCTGCGCTATCCACTCGAAGACATGCTGCGGCTGATTGCGCTCGAATCGTGGCGGCATCGCGCGATCGTGATTGGCGAAGATCTCGGCACCGTGCCGCCGGGTTTTCGCGAGCGGCTCAGCGAGCATGGCCTGGCCGGTATCCGCGTGCTGTGGTTCGAGCGCACGAGGGACGGCAACGGCTTCATGCCGCCCGCCGAATGGGATAGCGGCGCCGTCGGGACGACGACCACGCACGATCTGCCGACTGTCTCCGGCTGGTGGCGCGGCGAGGACATCGTGTGGCGCAATCGTATCGGTCAGACGGCACCGCGCGCCGACGGGCGTGATCCTGTCGCGCTCGCGCAGGCTGAACGCGACGACGACCGCGCCGCACTATGGCGGGCGTTCCAGCAAGCCGGGGTCGCCGCGCCCGATGTCGATCCGCCGCCGCCCGGCGAGGCACCCGTCGATGAAGCGCTCGCCTTCGTCGCCGCCACGCCGTCGCCGCTCGTCACGTTTCCGCTGGAAGACCTGCTCAGTCTCGTAGATCAGCCGAATCTGCCCGGCTCGATCGACGAGCATCCGAACTGGCGCCGCCGCGTGATCCAGCCCGTCGACGCGCTGTTCGCCGACGACACCTTTTGCGACCGCCTGCTCGCCATCCAGCAGGCGCGTACCGACTCAACCTCAGCATCTTCGTTGTCCGATACGCCATGACTGTTCCGCGCGCCACGCTCCGACTCCAGTTCCATCGCGACTTCACGTTCGACGATGCGCTCGCGCGCGTCGACTACTTCGCCGCGCTCGGCGTGAGCCATCTGTACGCGTCGCCGATCACGACGGCCACGCCCGGCTCCACGCACGGCTACGACACCGTCGACTACGGCCAGGTCAGCGCCGAGTGCGGCGGCGAAACCGGCTTGAGGCGTCTGACCGACAAGCTGCATGAACTCGGCATGGGCCTGATCGTCGACGTCGTGCCGAATCACATGGGCATGAGCAGGCACAACGCGTGGTGGCAGGACATTCTCGAATGGGGCCGCCATAGCGCCTTTGCGCGCTTTTTCGATGTCGACTGGCACTCGCCCGACCCGGCGCTGCGCGGCAAGGTGCTGATGCCCGTGCTCGGCGCGGCTTACGGCGAGGAACTGATCGCGGGCCGCATCGCGCTGCGCTTCGACGCCGACAACGGGCGCTTCAACATCGTCTATGGCGAGCACGAGTGCCCCGTCTGCCCGATCGATTACGCGGCGATCCTGCAATCGGCGGATCGCGCGGATCTGAGCGCGCTCGCCGAGCGCTTCACGTCGATCACCACGCAACCCGCGGATCATCCGCGCGCGGTCGAAGGCCGCGAAGCGCTACGCGAATTCGTGCGGCAGAACGGCACGTCGGCGATCGAGTTCGTGCTCGAAGCGTATTCGCCCAATGAGCCCGTCAGCCGCGACCGCCTGCACCGGCTGATCGAGCGGCAGCACTTCCGGCTCGCGTGGTGGCGCACGGCGTCGGATGAAGTGAACTGGCGGCGCTTCTTCGATATCAGTACGCTTGCGGCCGTGCGTGTCGAGCGTCCCGAAGTGTTCGACGCCGTGCACGCGCTGATCTTCCGGCTCTATGCGGAAGGCGTGATCGACGGTGTGCGCATCGATCATATCGACGGGCTCGCGGAACCGCGCGAGTACACGCAGCGGCTGCGTCAACGGCTGTCGGAACTGCGCGAGGGCACGACGCCGTATATCGTCGTCGAGAAGATACTCGGACGCGGCGAAGCACTGCGCGACGACTGGCCTGTGGACGGCACGACAGGCTACGACTTCATGAACGACGCTGGGGCGCTGCTGCACGACCCGGCGGGCGCGGCGCCGCTCGCCGATGCATGGGCCGAACTGAGCGGCCGCCCGGCGAACTTTGCAGACGAAGCGCTGCCCGCGCGCCGCAAGATTCTCGCGGAGAATCTGCCTGCTGAACTGGACCGCGTGTCGCGCGCGCTGCATCGGCTTGCGCGCGACAGCATCACGACGCGCGACTTCACGTACACGGCGATCCGCCGCGTGACCAACGAGCTTGCCGCGTACTTCCCCGTCTATCGCATCTATCCGCAAAACGGCCTGCGCAGCGCCGCCGACAACGCGTACTTCGACATCGCGCTCGATGCCGCGAAGCAGACGCTGTCGCGCGCCGATCATGGCGTGCTGACGCGCGTCGATGCGTGGCTCGGCAGCGGCGCCGACGAGAACGGCAATGGACGCAACGCTGCGTATCAGCCGCCTCAGCAGAATGGCGGCGCGGGCGCGTTCAATCACACGGCGTCGGCGCGACGTACCGTGCAGACGCTGTTCTCGCAATTGACGGCCCCCGTCGCCGCGAAAGCTATCGAAGATACTGCGTGCTATCGCTACGGACGTTTGCTGTCGCGTTGCGAAGTCGGCGCGGACCCGGGCGAGTTCGCGCTGACGGTCGAGCAGTTTCACGCGGGCAATCAGGAACGCGCGCGGCGCTTTCCTCATGCGCTGCTCGCGACGGCGACCCACGACCACAAGCGCGGCGAAGACACGCGCGCGCGCCTCGCCGTGCTGAGCGAAATCGCCGACGAGTGGACTGCGACGCTGCGCGCATGGACGACGTTGAACACGCCGCATCGGCGCGCGCTGGATGGTAACGCCGACGACTTGGCGCCTGGTCCCTGCGTCGAAGCGATGCTGTATCAGACGCTGGTCGGCTGCTGGCCGCCCGGTCTGTCGCCCGACGACGAAGCGGGCGTCAAGGCGCTCGCCGAACGCGTCGCGCAATGGCAGTTGAAAGCGCTGCGCGAAGCGAAGTTGCGCACTACGTGGCTTGCGCCTGACGAAGTATTTGAGAACGGCTGCCGCGAGTTTCTGTTCGATATTCTTGCGCCGCAGCGCCGCGATGGATTCCTGCGCGAACTGAGCGGGTTCGTTGCGCACATCGGCCGGGCGGGCGTCGTGAATAGTCTGCAGCAGACCTTGCTTCGGCTCGCTTCGCCTGGCGTGCCCGATCTTTATCAGGGTACCGAACTATGGGATTTCAGTCTCGTCGATCCAGATAACCGGCGGCCTGTTGATTTCGCGCAGCGGCAGGCGCTGCTCGCCGAGGCGCCGCCTTCCGATTACCTCGCTGGCTGGCGCGATGGCCGCGTGAAGCTCGCGATCAATCAGCGGATGCTCGCGTTACGCATGCAGATCCCTGAGTTGCTGAGCAGCGGTAGCTATACACCGCTCACAGTGCGGGGCAAGCACGCCGCGCACGCCATTGCGTTCGCGCGGCGGCAAGGCAACTGCTGGGCGGTGGTGATTGCGACGCGGCTGTCGATGGCGCTGCTCGATGCCAGCAGCGACTTGCCTATCGTCGATCCGATTGCGTGGGACGATACTGCCGTGCAGATGCCCGAAGAACTGTTCGGGCGCGCGTTGTTCGACTGGGTGAGTCCCGCTGCGCCGAAGGTTGAAGATACTGGGTTGCTGTATCTGCGCGATGCGCTGACGACGATGCCTGTTGCCGTGCTGGTTGAGGATGGGGTGCCGCGGGTGTAGGCCTTGGCAGGCCTCTGAATAGCGCTTCGTCATGGGGAACGAAGCCGTCTTCGCACATATCGCCCGATCAGAATTGAAGCAATGCGCAATACAAGCGCTACCACGGCACAACACGCTACGAGCAAACAAATCAAACCTAGCGTTTCGATATCGTCTTCGTTGTCTATCTTGTTCTGGCCGCTTAACTTCAAGGCAGAGTGAATCGCCTCAAACAGCCATGACGGTATCCAGAATGGCAGCCGGGAAATAAACGCGCCCAGATACCAACCACCAATGCACGATGCGGCGATGAATCCGAGGGCGTACGCGATACGAAAGTGAACCGCTTTCATCTCACCTCAACGGTTCCATAAGCACGCATCGGAGCACCGGGAACTGGCACATCAGGCTTGCGCGCGCGAATGTACCGTTGCAGATTGTCGAACGCAAATGGGTTGACGACGGTGATGCAGCCTTCACTTAGATGCATCGGTCCCTCGGGGTGAAGCCTGAAGTTCCCCCGCTGAATACCGTCGATCATCGTCGTGTCACCGCCATTTGGGTTCCAAAGCGTAAACCACTTCGAACGGTCGGTTGTTCCCCACCCATGTGCGGAAAACCAGTCTTTAGCCCATCCGAACATGCCTCCAGATTCCCGGTCAACGAGGTAATACGTTCCAACCGGTAGTGGCCCGACATTCGGTATGGCTGTATCGCGCGGATTGTCGCGACCTTGTTTCGTTCCAGAGTACGCCTCGACCGAACCGAACCCTGAGTAATACAACTGTGAAGTCGCCTTGTCATTCAACAGAAAGGTGCACCTTATCGGCATGGCAAGGCACCTTCAGATGTACGACCAAGCGTCTTTGAAGATCATGTTGCCATCGGCATACGTCCACGCAATCTCTTCATAACGAAATTCCACTATCTCGAAGTGATTGCGATGTTGACTCTCGACTTCCCTGATGTTCAGCACCTTCGGCGACACACCAACGACTTTCACATTCTTCATGGATACCGTGAAGTAAGCTTCTTCCCTTCCGGCATCGGTCGCACGATAGAACCTCAATTCGCCCGACTGTAACGTTGCTCCACGCGCGACTGCCCTGTAAAGAAGCGCGGACGAACGGTCTATTTCCTTTTCGATGGTCAACGGACGATGGGATCGCGCGCCAATAAGCTTTCCAGTGTTGCTGTCCGTGGGCGAATGTACGCCGTGCGTCAGACTCAGAACTTCAATGCTTCCTTCCCGTCCGAAAACCTCGCTGGAGCCGAGAATGTCCGCACCGCCTTCGTCTTTCAGCCAAAGATGCAATGGAACTGCCATCGGGTAGGCCTCCTTATGAAGTGAGTCTCCCGTTCTAACACATACATCGGCAAACTGATGTCAAAAAGGGTCAAGGCCGCTCGCTTGAAAACCGGTCGGCCTCGACTTCGCTGACAGAGAACGCTGCACTGCTACCGGAAAAACGCGCTCCACCGATTGAGAAAAGTTCGGCTGGCCCTTACCGGCGAGACGACGCCCTAACCACCCTCATCATCAAAGGTCTTCGGATACACCCGCACCAGCACAATACGCGGCCCTTTCATCCTCTTCACGACCACATCGAAACGGTCGAAATCGACACGCTGCCCTTCTTCCGGCAGATCGCCGAGTGCGTTGATCACCAGACCGCCGACGGACTCTGCGCTGCCCTCGTCGATATCGATACCAAGCGCGCGCTCCAGCGACACCACGGGCAAACTACCCTTGCCCATCAGCGTGCCGTCGTCCATGCGCGTCCAGTCGGCGTCGCCCTGACGGAACTCGTCGTGAATCTGACCGACCAGCGCGCCGAGCAGATTGTCGAGCGTCAGGAAGCCGATCGGCTTCGCGTTCTTCCGGCCGACCAGCGCGAGATGCGGCGCGCCCTTGCGAAAGCGCCGGAACAGTTCCAACGCGGGCATCTCGGGCTTCACGTACTGCACGGGACGCACGTAGTGCGACAGGTCCTCGAGCGTGCTGCCCGCGTGGCGCGCCAGCAGCAGATCCTTCAGATGGATCGTGCCCGCGACGCGCTCGCCCGTCGCGTCCTCGAGCAACGGATAACGGCTGAAACGATGGCGCGCGATGATCTGCATGTTCTCGCGCCACGGCAGATCGCGGCGCAGGCTCACCAGTTCATGCGCGGGCCGCATCAGGTCGGACACGGTCATGCGCGAGAAATCGAGCGAATGCGCGATCGTGTTCCATTCGTCCTGCGAATAGGCGTCCTTCGAGCCGTCGAGTTCGTTCGTGACGCTCGCGCGGCGGCCTCGCAAAATCAGCTTCAGTTCCTCTGTCGAATAGTGCAGATCGCCGCCGTGATCGGCCGTCAGACCCGCTATGCGCAGCACGGCGTTCGCGCTCGAGTTGAGCACCCAGATGGCCGGGTACATCGCCCAGTAGAAGCCGTAGAGCGGCATTGCCGTCCACAGCGAGATCTGCTCGGACTGGCGGATCGCCAGCGACTTCGGCGCGAGTTCGCCGACCACGATATGCAGGAACGAAATGCAAGAGAACGCGAAGAACAGTGAGATGCCGTGGATCAGGTGCTCGTTCTGAATGCCGAGCAGATGGAACACGGGGTTCAGCAGTTCCGCGAAGGCCGGCTCGCCGATCCAGCCAAGCCCCAGCGACGCGAGCGTGATGCCCAACTGACATGCGGACAGATACGCATCCAGCCGCCCATGCACCTTCCCAAGCAGCTTGCCGCGCAAGCCATGCTTCGCCGCGAGCGTTTGCACGCGCGTCTGCCGCAGCTTGACGAGACCGAATTCCGCAGCAACAAAGAAACCGTTGAGGGCAACGAGCAACAACGCGCCAATGAGGGCGACGAACTGGATCAAAGCGAAGAACTCCGGCAACAAAAGCCGTCAGTATAGAGCGCGAAAGGCACGTGAAAGCGCTGAGCGCGCATGAACTGGCCATCCGGCCAGGTCGCGTGCGATTCCATGCGCGTGTGCGTGTGAGTCATGCGCCGGCGAGCGGCACACGCAGCTTCAGTGTCGTCGGCTGGCCGTCTGCCCATTCGCCCTGTTCGAACGCGCCGCCGTGTGCTTCCGCGATGCGCTTGCACAGTCCGAGCACCCACGAAATGCGGCTGGCTTCGCGCGGCTGCGTCGCTTGCGCGCGCGCGAAGTTTTCGAGCACGTGAGGCAGCGCAGCGTCAGTCAGTGCAGCAGAGGTTGCTTGCCAGGCGACCGTGGCACGGAACGTCGACGTATCGACGTCGGCATCGAGCGTGACGGTCGCGCCGCTCGCGCTCGCTTCCACCGCAAACGCGACGAGCAGCCACAACGCGGCGGCGAGACGCTCCCGGTCGCCGTCCATCTGCTGCGCGGCGAGCGGCGAGTTGAGTTCGAGTGCGACGCCACGCCGCACGGCGAGCGCGTCGCGCACATCACCGATCGTCTCATCGAGCAATGGGCGCAGCGCGAACGGCGCGCGCTTCAAGGCAAGCGCTTTCGTCTCGGCGCGCGTTGTATCGACGATCGATTCGAGCAGCTTCACCTGCTGCTCGACGCCGTTGCGAATGCCTTCGAGCGCGCGTTGCGCGGTGGCATCGTTCGTGTCGATCTTGCGGTCGAGCACATAGGCCCAGCTATGAATAGCATTCAGCGGGCTGCGCAGGTCGTGCGAGACCAGCGACAGCACATGATCGCGCATGAAAAGCGCCGTTTCGGCGCAGCGTCGCGCGGTTCGTTCGGCGACGGCAGACGTCTCCTCGTTGCTGCCGGAAGAAGACGGAGTAGACGTGGTCACGATCGACATCCTCGTTGGCGGTTCACCGTTGGTTGCAGTCTGGACATTATAGGCATGGCCGTTTGGCCGATCTTCGCGACGGTAGGACAACACGCCTACAATAGCGGTTTCGAACGATTACAAGGAGCATTGCATGTCTACTGTCACCACGGCCTCGGGTCTCCAATATGAAGACCTGACGGAAGGCTCGGGCGCAGAAGCGAAGGCCGGTCAGACCGTCAGCGTTCACTATACCGGCTGGCTGACGGACGGCCAGAAGTTCGATTCGAGCAAGGACCGCAACGACCCGTTCGCGTTCGTGCTGGGCGGCGGCATGGTCATCAAGGGCTGGGACGAAGGCGTACAGGGCATGAAGGTCGGCGGCGTGCGCAAGCTGACCATTCCGCCGCAACTCGGCTATGGCGTGCGCGGCGCGGGCGGCGTGATTCCGCCGAACGCGACGCTCGTGTTCGAAGTCGAATTGCTCGGCGTCTGAGCGTTTCCGCCGTTTTTCCGGTTGCTCTGCCGTGAGCCATGCTGTGAGCCACGCCGTCATCGATGCACCCAACGTTTCCCTGCGCCGTTACGGCACCGTGGAAGCGTCGGACGTGCACGACTTCCATCAGATCGTGCTCGGTCTGGACGGGTCGATGGTGATGGCCGTAGACGGCGTCGCGCAGGAAATCGACCGGACGTCCGCGTGGCTCATTCCCGCGGGCTCGCGGCACGACTACGCGGGCATCGGCGAGAACCGGCAGCTCGTGCTCGATCTGCCCGCGTCGTCGGTCGCCGTGCCGCAACGTCTGTTCGACCGGGCGCGCGCCGTCACCGTCGATTCGTCGCTCACGCAACTGGTTTCGCATATTGCGGGCCGCGCGACGGGACATATCGATGGCGATGCCGCATGGCGGCGCTTCAACTGGGACGCGGCCGCCCGCTTATGCGCGGCGATCATCGAAGACACGGGCATGGCGGATGCTGCGCCGGGCGCCGGTCTCGACTTCGCGCGCATCGACGCCTGGCTGCGCGCGCGTCTGTCCGAACCGCTGCGCATCGCTGACCTCGCCGCGCACTGCGGCTTCGGCATGCGGCGCTTTCATCAATTGTTCATCGACGCATTCGGCGAAACGCCGCATCGCTATTTGCAGCGGCTGCGGCTGGATACGTCCGTCACGCTGCTCGCCGATCCGCGCCGCTCATTGACCGACGTCGCGCTCGAAGTCGGCTTCGGCGATCAGAGCGCCTACACGCATGCGTTCACGCGGCGCTTCGGGATGGCGCCGGGTCAATGGCGCGCCTTGCTGCATTGAGCGTTGCTGTATGACAAAACGGGCGCTCCGCAGCGCCCGTTTCGTTTCACTTCTTCACTTCTTCACTTCTTCACTTCTTCACTTCATCAGCCTGCAAGGCCGCGCGCCAGATCGTCGCGGATATCGGTTGCATTCTCCAGACCAACGGCAAGCCGGATCAGACCTTCCGTGATGCCCGCTGCCGCGCGCGCTTCCGGCGTGATGCGGCCGTGCGTCGTGGTGGCGGGATGCGTGATGGTCGTGCGCGTGTCGCCGAGGTTGCCGGTGATCGAACAGATCTTCGTGCTGTCGATCACACGCCACGCATTCGCGCGCATCGCTTCCGGCGTGTCGCCCTTCAGTTCGAACGAGACGATCGCGCCGCCTGCTTTCTGCTGGCGCTTCGCGATCTCGTACTGCGGATGCGATTCGAGGCCCGGATAAAACACGCGCTCCACAGCGGGATGCGTATCGAGCCAGCGCGCGATTTCGAGCGCATTCGCCGACTGGCGCTCGACGCGCAGCGACAGCGTTTCCATGCCCTTCAGCAGAATCCACGCGTTGAACGCGGACAGCGTCGGACCCGCGCTGCGCACGAACGGGAACACCTTTTCCATGATGAACTGCTTCGAGCCGACCAGCGCGCCGCCGAGCACGCGCCCTTGCCCATCAAGGAACTTGGTCGCCGAATGCATCACGACGTCCGCGCCGAGTTTCAGCGGCTGTTGCAGCGCCGGGCTGCAAAAGCAGTTGTCGACGACGAACAGCGCATTCGCGGACTTCGCGATCTTGCTGATCGCTTCGATATCGGCGATCTCCGTCAGCGGGTTCGACGGCGTTTCGAGGAAGAACATCTTCGTCTCGGGACGCACGGCGTTTTTCCACGCGTCGAGATCAGTCGGATCGACGAAGGTCGTCGTGATGCCGAACTTGCTGAAGATCTGCGAGAACATGCCGAGCGTCGAACCGAACAGGCTCTGCGAGCTGACGAGATGATCGCCCGCCTGCAACGCCGACATCACCACCGACATGATCGCGCTCATTCCCGACGCCGTCGCCATGCACGCCTCGCCGCCTTCGAGCGCCGCGAGACGGTCCTGGAACATCGTCACGGTCGGATTCGTGAAGCGCGAGTACGTGTAATAGTCTTCGGAATTCTTGAAGCGCTCAGCAGCGTCTGCGGCGCTCGCAAAGACAAAGCTCGACGTCAGGAAGATCGCTTCCGAATGTTCGCCGAATTCGCTGCGCAACGTGCCCGAGCGGACTGCGAGTGTGTCGAAGTTGAGGGAGTCGTCCATGTTCGTTCTGTTCCGTTTTTCGAAGTCACGCACTCGCCGCGCACTCGCCATTAAGGTTCGCACACGCGAGGGCAACAAAAAAGCCCGCTTTGCGTCGGCATAAGCGGGCTTCGTGTGCGGGGAACGCTATAAGCGCGATGGCTGTGCTGCTGCTCACCGTTCGCTTTAGCTGTTTTGGGTTTCCCCGCGTCCGCAAGCTGAGATCAAATCGACGCAAGACCCGATGGTAACACTGCGCCCGGGTTTTCGCGCCGGGTTTCAGAGGCTGTTGCAGCGCGCGAAACCGCGGTTGACCCGATGTTCGCGCGCTTACAACGCGTTACTCGACCGACAGTTGCAGGTGCAATTGCGAACGCGCAGCGCCGCCTTCCATCGCGTCGCTCGCCGCGTCGCGATCCGATTGCGCAGACGGTGCGAGACGCGCGGTTTCGATGCGGTCGAGGTACTCCGTCGTCACGTCGCCCGTGATGTAGTTGCCGTCGAAGCACGACGCTTCGAATTCCTTCAGCGCCGGGTTGATGTCGCGGATCGCGTTCTTCAGCGCGTCGACGTCCTGGTAGACGAGGAAATCGGCGCCGATCAGGCGCGCCACGTCTTCGTCCGAGCGGCCGTGCGCGACGAGTTCGCTGCGCGTGGGCATGTCGATGCCGTAGACGTTCGGAAACTTCACGGGCGGCGCCGCCGACGCGAAGATCACCTTGCTTGCGCCCGCATCGCGCGCCATCTGCACGATTTCGTGCGACGTCGTGCCGCGCACGATCGAATCGTCGACGATCAGCACGGTCTTGCCTTTGAACTCGATGCCCATCGCGTTCAGCTTCTGGCGCACCGACTTCTTGCGCACCGCCTGGCCCGGCATGATGAAGGTGCGGCCCACGTAACGGTTCTTGAAGAAGCCTTCGCGATATTCGACGCCGAGTTTCGCTGCGACCTGCATCGCTGCCGGACGCGACGAATCGGGGATCGGCATGACGACGTCGATCTTCACGTCATCGGGGAGTACGCGCAGGATCTTCTCGGCCAGATAGTCGCCCATGCGCAGACGCGCGTTGTAGACGGGCACGCCGTCGAGCACCGAATCCGGACGCGCGAGATACACGAGTTCGAAAATGCACGGGTTCAGGCTCGCGTTCGGCGCGCATTGCTGCGCGTGGAAGTTGCCTTCGAAGTCGATGAAGATCGCCTCGCCCGGCGCGACGTCGCGCACGAACTCGAAGCCGATACCTTCCAGCGCCACCGATTCCGACGCTAGCATCCATTCCGTGCCCGACGCCGTTTCCAGCTTGCCGATACACAGCGGGCGGATGCCGAACGGGTCGCGGAAGCCGAGCAGACCGTAGCCGGAAATCAGCGACACGATCGCGTACGAGCCACGCACGCGGCGGTGCACGCCCGTCACGGCCTTGAACATCGCTGCCGGATCGAGTTGCAGACCCGTGCTCGCCGTGTGCACTTCGTGTGCGAGCACGTTGAGCATCACTTCGGTGTCGGAATTCGTGTTGATGTGGCGACGATCGATGCGGAACATCTCGTCTTTCAACTGCTGCCAGTTGGTCAGATTGCCGTTGTGCGCGAGGATGATGCCGAACGGCGCGTTCACGTAGAACGGCTGGGCTTCCTCTTCGCTCGACGCAGACCCCGCCGTCGGGTAACGCACCTGGCCGATGCCGCTGTTGCCGGGCAGGCTGCGCATGTTGCGCGTGCGGAACACGTCGCGCACCATGCCGTTGGCCTTATGCATGTGGAAATTGTTGCCGTTCGCGGTGGCGATGCCGGCCGCGTCCTGACCGCGGTGCTGCAGGAGCAGCAGGCTGTCATAGAGGAGCTGGTTGACGGGTGACTGGGAAACTACGCCTACGATGCCGCACATGGCATGTCCTTCAAAGGGTACGAAATTCGATCAGTGCGGCCTGCCTGGGAGACAGCCGCGCGCGCCGTGGTTCTGCTTGCTTCACCATCGGCCCGCCTTGTCATCCGCCTTCGCCCTTTGCGTGCAACGCGATCGTTACACGTGGACGTAGGCGGCGAGCGTTTCGGGAAGCAGAGGCTTCAACTCTCGCACGCCCTGCTCGGCGTAGGGCCGCAGCAGCGCGTTGCGCCAGAATTCCTGTTTGGGCAGTTCGGTCAAGCCACCGAGGGCGACCAGAACCAGCACCAATATGACCCCGCGTACGAGGCCGAACACCAGTCCAAGCGAGCGATCCACGCCGCCCAGACCGGACACCTGCACCAGCCGGCTCAGCAACGCGTTCGCCACGCTCGCCACCAGCATCACGCCAATGACGATCAAAGCGAACGCGATCAGCCACTGCGTCAACGCGCCGCCCGGCCAGTTCGCCGGCACGTAGGGTACCAACAGGCCCACGAAACGCGCCGCCACCAAGAACGCGACGATCCAGCCGATCAGCCCGAATACCTCGGACAAAAAGCCGCGCCACGTTCCGCGCATGGCTGACAGGGCGATCACCGCCATTACAGCGTAGTCGAACGCGGTGAACATCGCCGGATTACTGCGCTGCGCCGTTGTTCGCGCCCGACGTCAGACCGGCCTCGCGCACCTTCGCGATTGCCGCCGACGCCGCCGCACGGTCCGCAAACGGACCGGCGCGCAACAGGGTTCGACTGGAGCCGTCAGCCTGCTTGCGACGCTCCGTATATGCGGGCACACCCGCCGCTTTCAACTTGGTCGCCCACGCGTGTGCGCTGGCATCGTCCTGAAACGCGCCGAGCTGAACTGCGAAGCGGCTGCCCGGAGGCGCCGCGGGCGTACCCGTTTCGGTGCCCGACGCGGCTGCTTGCGCCGTTTCCGTGGCTGCGGGTTTCTGTTCCGGTTTTGCCGCGGGCTTTGCGTCAGCCTGCGGTTTCGCTGCGGGCTTTGCAGCCGGCGCGTTATTGCCGACGACAGCGGGCGCTTGCGGCTTCGCAGGCGTCATCGCGATTGGCGCGTTCTTGCTGTTGCTGCCGTCGCGCTGCGACGCCACGGCGCCCGTAGCGGCCGCGCCCGACGCAGCGGGCGCGAGACCCGAGGCCGCCAGCGCGGCGTCCGGCGCGGCGGGATTGTCCGGCGCGACGGCGGCTTGCGTGTCGCTGTCAACCGACGCGCGCGGCTTCGGCGCAGGACGGCTTGGAATGTCGATGGAAATGTCGTCGGTGACGGGCTTCGGATGCGAATCCAGCACCATCGGCAGAATGACGACGGCAGCGATCACCAGCGCGATTGCGCCGACGAGGCGGCGTCGCGCGCGCTGCTTCTCGGGAAGCGTGGGATCGAGCAGCATCGCGTCGGCGTCGCCGGAACGGTCCGTGCGGCGGCTGCGCCGTTCGACGCGTTCCGCGCGTTCAGTGCGCTCGGCACGACTACCGCGACTGGAACTGGAATTTGCGCCGCGCCGTGTCGGTGCGTCGTCTTTCTTGCCGAACGAGAAAATACCCATGAATGGCTTGGTTCGAGGCCCGCGCGTTCAGTGTTGCTGCGATTTACGGTAGGCCATGACGCCTGCAACCGTGAAGAAGCTGCCGAAGACCACGATTCTATCATTGTCCGAGGCTCGTTTTAGCGCATCCTGGAAAGCTTCTGCTGGTGTCGCAAAACGCGTCACGCTGCAATCCGGGCCGTCGCTGACGCCCGCATCGCGCAGCGCCGTTTCCAGCTCTTCCGCGCTGGCGGCACGCGGCGTCGGCAGATCGGTCACGTTCCAGTGATCGATCTCGCCTTTCAGATGTTCGAGCACGCCGGCGATGTCCTTGTCGCGCATCGAGCCAAAAACGGCGTACGTGTACGGAAAAAAGCCCATATTGCCGAGATTTTGACCCAACACGGCGGCGGCATGCGGGTTGTGGCCGACGTCCAGCACGACCGACGGCTTGCCCGGCAGCACCTGGAAACGTCCCGGCAGCTCGACATTGGCGAGACCCAGACGAATGTCCTGCGCCGACACGGGCAAACGGTCGCGCACCGCTTCGAGCCCTGCGAGCGCCGCAGTCGTATTGAGCAGCTGATTCGCGCCGCGCAGCGCCGGATAGGCCAGTGCGGACCGACGCATCGTCGGACCGATGTAGCTCCACTGCTGGCGCTCGTTGCCCGGTTGCGCTTCGTAGCGGAAATCACGGCCGAACAGCCACAACTCCGCGCCGATTTTCTCCGCATGATCGATCAGCGTTTGCGGCGCAACGGGGTCCGCGCAGATCGCCGGCCTGCCCGCGCGGAAAATGCCCGCCTTTTCGAACGCGATTTTCTCGCGCGTATCGCCGAGGAAGTCGGTGTGATCGATGTCGATGCTCGTGATGATCGCGCAATCGGTATCGAGGATGTTGACGGCATCGAGCCGCCCGCCGAGCCCCACTTCGAAAATCACCGCGTCCAGCCCGCGCTCGGCGAACAGATGCATGATCGCCAGCGTCGTGAACTCGAAATACGTCAGCGAGACGGGCTCGGGCAGCGACTGGCGCGCCTTCTCGACGGCCTCGAAGTGCGGCAGCAGTTCGGCATCCGTCGCTACCTGGCCGTTGATGCGCGCGCGCTCGTTGAACGCGAGCAGATGCGGCGACGTGTGGCAGCCGACGGTGTAACCCGCGCGCAGCAGGATCGATTCGAGAATTGCGCAGGTTGAACCCTTGCCGTTCGTGCCGCCGACGGTGATCACCGGGCACGCGAACTTGAGGTCCAACGCGTCACGCACCTTGCTGATGCGCGCGAGGCCCATGTCGATTCCGACAGGATGAGCGGATTCCAGGTGCGTGAGCCACGCGTCGAGTGTGGGGAAAGTGGTCATCTGAAAAACTGGCAGTGCGGACCGGAATTATCCTAGAAATGACAACGCGCCGCTTGGAGACTTCTCGCGGCGCGTTGGTTGTTCCTGTCAGCCGCGCGTTGCGTCACGGCCAGGGACGGCGTCAGGCGACCGCGTCAGCCGGCTGGCGCGTCAGCAGCGCCATCAGTTGCGCGATTTCTTCGCGCAGCTTGCGACGGTCGATGATCATGTCGATCGCGCCCTTTTGCATCAGGAATTCGGCGCGCTGGAAGCCTTCCGGCAGCTTTTCACGCACGGTCTGCTCGATCACGCGCGGCCCGGCAAAGCCGATCAGCGCCTTCGGCTCGGCGATCACGACGTCGCCGAGGAACGCGAAGCTCGCCGACACGCCGCCCATCGTCGGATCGGTCAGCACGGAAATGAACGGCAGCTTGGCTTCGGCGAGCTTGGTCAGCATCGCGGTGGTCTTGGCCATCTGCATCAGCGACAGCAGGCTTTCCTGCATCCGCGCGCCGCCCGAGGCGGTGAAGCAGATGAACGGCACGTGCTGCTCGATCGCGTTCTGCGCGCCGCGCGCAAAGCGCTCGCCGACCACGGAACCCATCGAACCACCCATGAACGCAAATTCGAAGCACGCGACCACGACGGGCAGCGTATGGATCGCGCCGCCCATCACGACCATCGCATCGGTTTCGTCAGTTTCGTCCATCGCCTCTTTCAGGCGGTCGGGGTACTTGCGGCTGTCCTTGAACTTGAGCGCGTCAACCGGCAGGATTTCCTGGCCGATTTCATAGCGGCCTTCCGGATCGAGTAAGCCGTCGAGCCGTTCGCGCGCGCCGATCCGCATATGGTGGTCGCACTTCGGGCAGACGTGCAGATTCGCCTCGACGTCGTTGCGGTACAGCACCGCTTCGCACGCCGGACATTTGATCCACAGCCCTTCCGGAATGCCCTTGCGGCTCTTCGGGTCGGTTTGCTTGATTTTCGGCGGCAACAGTTTGTCGAGCCAGCTCATGATGATTCCTTCCAGGATTCGCGATACCAAAGACGGCGCAGCAGGAACCGCGCCGCCATGTTAACCGCGACAAAAATGATGTTTATCGGGCAGTCGCGCCGATGCTGTCGAGCGCCTGGCGAATTTCAGCAATGAAACTCGTCAGCTTGCTCGCAGCGGACTCGGGTGCTGCTTCTTCGAGCAACTGCACGATACGGCTGCCGATCACGACGGCATCGGAGACTTCGGCCACGGCGCGCGCGGATTGCGCGTCCCGAATGCCGAAACCGACGCCTACCGGCAGCGGTACGCGCGACTTGATGGCCGGGATTTTACCCGCGATGCTCAAAACGTCCAGATTTGCAGAGCCCGTGACACCCTTGAGCGATACATAGTAGACGTAACCGCTAGCGATTTTACCAACCTCCGCGATGCGCTCGTCCGTCGACGTGGGCGCGAGCAGGAAAATCGGATCGATCCCGGCCGCCTTCATCTTTTCGGCGAAGATACCGGATTCTTCAGGCGGATAGTCGACAACCAGCACGCCGTCGACGCCCGCTTCCTTCGCGGCAGCGGCGAACGCGTCTGCGCCCATGCGCTCGATGGGATTCGCGTAGCCCATCAGCACGACGGGTGTCTTGTCGTTGGTTTCGCGGAAGCGCTTGACGTCGGCGAGCACGTGTTTCAGCGACACGCCCTTTGCCAGCGCGCGTTCCGACGACTGCTGGATCACGGGACCGTCGGCCATCGGGTCGGAGAACGGTACGCCGAGTTCGATGACGTCGGCGCCGCCCCTCGCGAGCGCGTGCATAAACTCGACGGTACGCGCCGGATCAGGATCGCCGGCGGTGATGAACGGAATCAGACCTTTCTTGCCCTGCGCGGCCAGTGCCGCGAACGTGGATTGAATACGGGACATGGAATTTTCTCGAAGTCGATGACTGCGCGGTTTGGCGTCAAGCCGTCGTCGTAGTGTTGGCAACGGCTGCTTTCCGGCGCGAAACGGGTTCCGGCGGATTTGCCGCCAAACTGACACGTTCTCGCGCTATCGCGCAGTAACTTTCATTGATCTCATAGCCGACGAATTCGCGATTCTGGCGGGCGCAAGCGACTGCCGTCGTGCCGCTCCCCATGAAGGGATCGAGCACGCGGCCACCCGGCGGACAACTGGCCAACACCATCCGCTCGACGATTTCGAGCGGCTTCTGGGTCGGATGGTCGACGCGTTCGGCATGTTGCCGGTGCAGACGCGAGACCGACCAGACGTCCTTCGGGTTGTAGCCCATCTCCAGCCACTTGCTTCCTTCGAACAATTTACGCGAACGCGCCTTCTTCGTGGCGGCATCGTATGGGATACGGACGGGATCGAGGTCGAAATAATAGTCTTTCGACACCGCGAAATAACCGATGTTGTCATGCACGGACGTAAAGCGGCGCGTCGTGCCGCCCATGCTCGGCACGCGCCGGTCCCAGATGATCTCGTTGACCATCGTCAGGCGGCTCTTCAGAAACACGAAGATTTCCGGCGCGTACTGCCATGTGCAGAAGATATACAGCGAACCCGACGGCTTCAGCTTCGAAATGGCGAGTTCGAGCCAGGCACGCGTCCACGCGAGAAAATCCTCGCCCGAGCGCATGTCTGAATCATTGCCATAGTCCTTGCCGAGGCCGTACGGCGGATCGGCGACGATCAGATCGATCGAGCCGTCCGGCAGGTTCGCTGCATCGGTCAGAAAATCGCGGTTCAGGAGCTCGATGCCCGCAGGCACCGGCAACAGCGGCACAGCGCCCGCGCGCAACGCCTCGGCAACGTCGGCTTCGGCGTCGCCGTCCAGCGCGGGCTGCTGCGGCTCCTCGAACTCGTCGCGCATCGCCTGGGCGCTCAGAACTGGATGCCCGATCGCTCGGCGACCGTGTGCATGTCCTTGTCGCCCCGGCCCGACAGGTTCACCAGAAGGATTTTGTCCTTCGGCAAAGTCGGCGCGAGCTTCGCCGCGTACGCGAGCGCGTGGCTCGACTCCAGCGCGGGGATGATGCCCTCGATCCGGCAGCAGTCGTGGAACGCCTTGAGCGCCTCTTCGTCGGTGATGCCGACGTATTCGGCGCGGCCGCTGTCCTTGAGCCATGCGTGCTCGGGACCGACGCCCGGATAGTCGAGGCCCGCCGACACCGAATGCGTCTCGATGATCTGGCCGTTCTCGTCTTGCAGCAGATACGTGCGGTTACCGTGCAGCACGCCGGGGCTGCCGCCGATCAGCGACGCCGCGTGACGACCCGTGTCGATGCCGTCGCCGGCGGCTTCCACGCCGATCAGTTTCACCGATTTGTCGTCAATGTACGGATAAAAGATACCCATCGCATTCGATCCACCGCCAACGCACGCGATCACGGCATCCGGCTGACGCCCCGTCAGTTCGGGCATCTGCACCTTGCATTCGTCGCCGATCACGCGCTGGAAGTCGCGCACCATCATCGGATACGGATGCGGCCCCGCCACCGTGCCGATGATGTAGAACGTGTTTTCGACGTTCGTGACCCAGTCGCGCATCGCTTCGTTCAACGCGTCTTTCAGCGTACGCGAGCCGGATTCGACAGGCACGACGGTCGCGCCCAGCAGTTTCATCCGGTAGACATTCGCGGCCTGGCGGCGCACGTCTTCCGCGCCCATGTAGACGATGCACTCCATGCCGAAGCGCGCCGCGATGGTCGCGGTGGCAACGCCGTGCTGACCCGCGCCCGTTTCCGCGATCACGCGCGGCTTGCCCATACGTTTGGCGAGCAACGCCTGACCGATCACGTTGTTCACCTTGTGCGCGCCCGTGTGATTCAAGTCTTCGCGCTTCAGATAAACCTGCGCGCCGCCGAGCAGTTCGCTCCAGCGTTGGGCGTGATAAACCGGGGAAGGACGACCGACGAAGTACTTCAATTCGCGCTCGTATTCGGCGATGAAGTCAGCGTCCTGGGAGTATTTCTCGTAGGCCTGGCGCAGTTCGTCGAGCGCGTGCATCAGCGTCTCGGCAACGAACACGCCGCCATATTGGCCGAAATGGCCACGTTCATCGGGTAAGTTGTACATATTCCGTCACTCTTCTCAGTATGCCGCGACACCCGCTCGCTGCGAGGCGCGGCCTGGGAATCACCGGGCGTCCGCTTCGCGCACTGCGCGCACGAACGCCGCCATCCGGGCGTGATCCTTCACGCCCTTTGCACCCGGCACCTCGATGCCGCTCGAGACATCGACCGCGTACGGGCGCACGCGATGAATCGCATCACTGACGTTTTGCGTGTTCAACCCACCACTCAAAACGGCCCGACGCGCGAGCTCTTGTGGAATAAGTGACCAATCGAAGACCTTCCCGCCGCCGCCATAGCCTTCGACATGTGTGTCGAACAGAAGACCACTGGCAGCTGAATAGTTAAGCGCCGATTCTACCAAATCGGCCGGTTGAGTATCTGCCGCAATCCGCAACGCGCGCAACCAAGGCAAACCCGCAACGCCCGCCAGCTTTTCGCACTGCTCAGGCGTTTCGTCGCCGTGGAACTGGAGCATCGTCAGCGGCACGTTGCAGGTGACCTCGCCGAACCACTCCGGCGTCGGATTCACGAACAGCCCAACGATCGACACGAACGGCGGCACGACCCGCGTCATCTCGACCGCCTGCGCGATGCTCAACGCGCGCGGGCTGGGCGGGTAGAACACGAGGCCGATCGCATCGGCGCCAAGGGCGACGGCATGGGCGACATCGGCGGCATTGGCGAGGCCGCACAGCTTGATGCGTGTGCGGTGCGGCACGGTGTCGGGGGCGGGCGAAAGGCTTGCGGCTTGAGTGTCGGCGGAAGTCATGAGTCGGTCCAAACGGTGCTCCACGGAACGCTGCCCGCCTGTGGTGCAGGCACGGCGAACGCCTCAGGATAGCCCACTTGAGCGAGATACAGTCCGTCGGGCATGAAGGTGGGCGCCGCGCGTTTCCGGTCGCGGCCTTGCAGTACCTCCGCTAGCCACGCTGCCGGATAGCGCCCGCGGCCCACGGCAACGAGGCAGCCCATCAGGTTGCGGACCATATGATGCAGGAACGCGTTGGCCCGGAAGCGGAAGTGGATGAAATCGCCCTGTGGCCGGATATCGATCTGATACAGATGCTTGACGGGCGTCTTCGCCTGGCATTCCGACGAGCGGAACGCCGAGAAATCGTTCTCGCCGATCAGGCAGGCGGCGGCATCGCGCATCGCGTCGACGTCGAGCGGCGTGTGAATCCAGCCGGCGCGACCCGTGAGCATCGGCGAGCGCACGGGATGCACGTACAGCACGTAATAATACGTGCGCTCGAAGGCCGAAAAGCGCGCGTGAAACGTGTCGGGCATCGGCTTGGCCCACTGCACGGCGACCGTCGACGGCAAGAACGCGTTCGTGCCGCGCACCCACGAAAAGTCGCTGCGGTCGAGTTCCGTCTCGAAATGCGCGACCTGCCCGAGACCGTGAACACCCGTATCCGTGCGGCCGGCCACTACGGTTTGCAGCGGCGTCTGCGCGAATTCGCGCAGCGCCAGTTCGAGTGTGTCCTGCACGGTCTTGCCGTGCGGCTGCGACTGCCAGCCGCAAAACGCCGCGCCGTCGTACTGGATGCCAAGCGCGATCCGCGTCATCACGAAAGCGGCGCGAGCGTAGACAGCAACGCGCGTGCGTCGGCGCGCGTGTCGACATCGTTCGATTCGATGACTTCGTTGATCAGCGTGCGCGCGCCAACGACGTCGCCGAGATCGATGTACTCCACAGCCAGGTCGAGCTTGTTGCGGGCGATGCGCGCGACTTCGTCCGGCGTGAACGCGGGCACGACCTGCGACGGCGACGGCGACGGCGGCAGTTCGAGGTCGAAATCGAGTTTCAACGCGCCGAAGCGCGCTGCGCCCAGACCGGCGACGGCGGCCGCACCGGCCGTGCCGGCGATGATCTCGTCGGCGACAGCAGGCGCCTGCGGCACCTGCGCCGGCACCGCCTGTTGCGCCGTGATTTCGGGCGCGACGACGGGCTGCGTCACAGCGGGTGCGTCGGTTGCCGAGCGCTCGACGCGCGGCGGCAAAGCGAAGTCGTCGATGCTGTCGAGCGCGCGCATCGCGTCGCGCGGGAATGCGTCCGGCACAGCCGGCTCCAGCGGCGGCGGCGCGCCGAGCGGAAGCGACGCCGACGCGCGTTGTTCCGCTGCGTCCTCGGCGTCGGCTGGGTGCAGTTCATTGAGCTCGGGCAGCGGCTCGATCAGTTGCTCGTGCTGCCCGGCCGGTTCCACATGACTCAACTGGATGGGCGGCGCAATGGACGCGGTAGGTTGCTCGAACGTGGGTTCGTGCTGCCCGGCTCCCGGCGTCGCGCCAAGGTCGAGTGCGAAAGGCTTGGGTTTCGCGCCGGATTCGTCGTGCGGTGCCTCGATCGGCTCGGCAAAATGCGGCTCGACCGGTTCGTGGATCGGCTGCTCGTCGAGCGGCAGTTCGGCGGATGGCGTATCGGCGGCGAGTTTGCTCGTCGTCAGTTCCTGTTCGCGCGCGGCCTGTTGCCGTTCGGCTGCTTCGGCAGCACGCGCTTCTTCGCGTGCCGGATCGAGCGATTCGCGCGGCAACGCATCGGCGCCGAGCGTTGTGGCGGCGTCGAGCGCGGCCTCCGCGGATGCGCTGTCGAACGTTTCGGGCTCGGGCTTCGGTGCTGCGCCGTGATCGAATGCGGGCGAAATCGCAGCAGCCGCAACAACCGCAGCCGGACCGGCCTCGCGCGACCCGGTTTCAGACGGTTCGTGCAGCGACGCAGGCGACTCATCGCTACGCGCGACTGCAACCGGCTCGACAGCCGTCGGCGCAACGGGCGTTTCAGCTTCGCGTGCAACGTCGTCGTTCGCCACTTCCTGCGCGCGCGCGGCTTTGCGACGCCGGCGCATCGTCAAACCGGCCAGCAGCGCCACAAGCCCCGCGCCGACAATAGCCGCCACGCCCAGATATTCCTGCGAAATGCCCATCGGCTGGTTCGCGGGCTGCGTTGCCGCCGGCGCAGCATGAGCGGGTGCGCCAGCGCCCGGCGTCGCGCTCGACGACTGCGTCGCGCCCGGTGCCGTCGACGCGTTTTCGTTTGCGCCCGGCTGCTTGCCGATACCGTGCTTCTGCAATTCCATCAGCACGCGGTTCTTCAGCGCAAGGAGTTGCTGCAAGCTCGACGGACGCGGCTGCGACGCGGGCTGCGCGTTGCTGGTTGCGGGCGTACTGGGCGGCGTAGCAGCGGACTCGCTGCCCTGGATGGAACCCGTGTATGAACGCGTGCCGCTCGCACCCGAAGCCGAAGATGCAGCCGCGCCGCTCGTGGGCAGCGCGCCGGTTGCGGGCGCGGACGTCGCCTCGGCCGTGGCCGGCGCGCTGGCGCTCTGCGTTGGAATCGTGGCGGCCGCTTCGGCCGGCGACGACGCGCCGGTTGCCGCAGCACTCGCGCCAGCAGCCGTTGCAGCGGGCGCGGATGCCGAAGTCGTCACGGCAGCGTTGTTGGTAGTCGCAGCCTGCGCCGCCGCGCCGGACGCAGCAGAAGCGGCCGTCGCAGCCGACGCCGCGCCGATGGCCACCCCCGTCGCATCGACGGCAGGCAGATTCAGGACAGCGCCCAGCCGCAACCGGCTTGGATCGTGCCCCATGAACGCGTTCGGATTCGCGTCGAAGATCGCTTTCCCCGCGCGCGCCAGCACGGCGCGATCGTGCGACTGCGTCATCGCGACCGCAGCGTCGTTTAGCGATTGCCCCGGCTGAACGGTGAACTGCGTGACGCCGGAAGCAGCACCAACCGGTGCGCTCGCCGCCGCAGTGGCCGTGGTTTGCGCGTATGCCGCGACCGGTATCGAAAGTGCACCGGCAAAAACGATCGCGACCGCTGCCGCGATCCGATGCGAGCCGCTGCGTGTGGCGGCGGGAATAAGAGGGAATCGGGCCGTCATCGGGACCTTTCGTGCGCGGTCGTGCGGCGCATGCTTAGAAGTGTTGGCGACAAGATTCGGAAATACACAATAAAAAAGCGCCGCGAAAATCGCGACGCTTTTTGGGAGTTTTCTACGCGTCGATGAGTTAACGCGCGTAGTTTACTTTACTTGTCGAGCAGAATGCGAAGCATCCGACGCAGCGGCTCAGCAGCGCCCCACAGCAACTGGTCGCCGACCGTGAATGCCGACAGATATTCGCCACCCATCGCGAGCTTGCGCAGACGGCCGACCGGCACCGTCAGCGTGCCTGTCACCACGGCGGGCGACAGATCGCGCATCGACGCTTCGCGCTCGTTCGGCACGACCTTCACCCAGTCGTTCGCCGAAGCGAGAATGCCGTTCACTTCGTCAAGCGGCACGTCCTTGTTCAACTTGATGGTCAGCGCCTGCGAGTGGCAGCGCATCGCGCCGATACGCACGCACAGACCGTCGACCGGAATCGAGCCCGGCTCGCCCATCGCCGGCTTGCCGAGAATCTTGTTGGTTTCCGCGCCGCCCTTCCACTCTTCCTTCGACATGCCGTTGCCGAGATCCTTGTCGATCCACGGAATCAGCGAGCCCGCGAGCGGCACGCCGAAGTGATCGGTCGGCATGCTGTCGCTGTTCATAGCGGCCAGTACGCGGCGGTCGATATCGAGAATGGCCGACGACGGATTGGCCAGCTCATCCTTCACTGCGCCGTGCAGCGTGCCCATCTGGCTCAGCAGTTCACGCATGTTTTGCGCGCCCGCACCGGAAGCAGCCTGATACGTCATGGCCGTCATCCAGTCAACGAGGTTTTCGCGGAACAGGCCACCCAGCGCCATCAGCATCAGGCTGACCGTGCAGTTGCCGCCGATGAAATTCTTCTGGCCCTTGACCAGCGCGTTCTTGATCACGTCGAGGTTGACGGGATCGAGAATGATGACGGCGTCATCTTTCATGCGAAGCGACGAAGCCGCGTCGATCCAGTAACCGTTCCAGCCCGCTGCGCGCAGCTTCGGGAACACTTCGTTCGTGTAGTCGCCGCCCTGGCAGGAGATGATGGCGTCACACTTCTTCAGGTCGTCGATGCTTGTCGCATCTTTGAGCTTGGTCTCGTTTTTGGCAAACGACGGCGCATTGCCGCCCGCATTGCTGGTGCTGAAAAACACCGGTTCGATCAGATCGAAATCGCCTTCCTGTTGCATGCGTTGCATCAGGACGCTGCCGACCATGCCGCGCCAACCTACGAGACCTACGTTCATGACTTCATACCCTTCGAGTGGACACTTCCCCGCATCTTTGCCCGCAGTGACCGCGCGGGGAAGATGGGCGGGCACGACGGACGATCAGCGCTTCGTGATCGTTTTCGGGGTAATCGTTTTGATGGTAATGGCGAGCGCAACCACGCGGGCCGTTTTGCCGCGCAGTGTCGAAATCGAGGAGATTTGAGGAATCGTCGCCATCACATGAGTCTACACGAAAACCCGTTTTTTGCGGCACGGGCGCCGCGATTTGCGTGAATCCGCGCAAAATTGGCAGATTCACGCGTGTTTGCTGAAGAATTACAGCGCGGCCACCACGGCGTCGCCCATCGCTTCCGTGCCGACCTGCTTGCAGCCCGGCGTGAGAATATCGCCCGTGCGATAGCCTTGCTCCAGCACCTTTTTCACGGCGCTTTCGATGCGGTCGGCCTGCTCGGCCCGGTTCAGCGAATAACGCAGCATCATCGCGGCCGACAGAATCGTGGCGAGCGGATTCGCAATGCCCTTGCCCGCGATATCCGGCGCCGAACCGTGCGAGGGCTCGTACAGACCCTTGTTGTTCTTGTCGAGCGAAGCCGACGGCAGCATGCCGATCGAACCCGTCAACATTGCCGCTTCGTCCGACAGAATGTCGCCGAACATGTTGCCCGTAACGATCACGTCGAACGATTTCGGCGCCTTCACGAGCTGCATTGCCGCGTTGTCGACATACATGTGCGACAGCTCGACTTCCGCGTACTCCTTCGAGACATCGATCATCACGTCCTTCCACAATTGCGACGTTTCGAGCACGTTCGCCTTGTCGACCGACGTCAGCTTCTTGTCGCGCTTCTGGGCCGCCTGGAACGCGACGTGCGCGATACGGCGCACTTCGGGTTCCGAATAACGCATCGTGTCGAAGCCTTCTTTCGCGCCTTCGAACGGACCGTCCGGCGCTGCACGCACACCGCGCGGCGAGCCGAAATAGATGTCGCCGTTCAGTTCGCGCACGATCAGGATGTCGAGGCCCGATACGATCTCCGGCTTCAGCGACGACGCGCCCGTCAATTGCGGATAGCAGATCGCCGGACGGAAGTTCGCGAACAGTTGCAAATGCTTGCGCAGGCCCAGGATTGCCTGTTCTGGACGCAGCGAACGCTCGAGCGAATCGTACTTCCAGTCGCCAACCGCGCCGAACAGGATCGCGTCCGCTTCCTTCGCGAGCTTGAGCGTGGCTTCCGGCAGCGGATGACCCGCCGCCTCGTAGCCCGCGCCGCCAACGGGCGCCTCTTCCAGCTCGAACTTCTCGCCGAGCACGTTCAGAACCTTGACGGCTTCCTTGACGATTTCCTTGCCAATGCCGTCGCCCGGCAACACTGCGATCTTCATGCGTATTCCTCGTTGGTTTCTGTCTGGGCTGGATCAGGCGCGCTTTCGCGAAATCTTCAGCGCACGAGGCGATTATTGAGCCACGGCTGCTTCGCGATGCGCTCTGCCTCGTACTGGCGAATCTTGTCCGCGTGACGCAGCGTGAGGCCAATGTCGTCGAAGCCGTTCAGCAGGCAGTATTTGCGGAACGCAGCGACTTCGAACGGATATTCGGCGCTGCCGTCAGCCGTGCGCACGACCTGCTTTTCCAGATCGACGGTCAGCTGGAAGCCGTTGAACGCAAATGTTTCGTCGAACAGATGGTCGACCTGTTGACTCGTCAGCACGATGGGCAGCAGACCATTCTTGAAGCAGTTGTTGTAGAAGATGTCCGCGAAGCTCGGCGCGATGATCGCGCGGAAGCCGTACTGTTGCAGCGCCCACGGCGCGTGCTCGCGCGAGCTGCCGCAGCCGAAGTTCTGGCGTGCGAGCAGCACCGACGCGCCCTGATAGCGCGGCTGGTTCAGCACGAAATCCGGATTCAGCGGACGCTTCGAATTGTCCTGTCCCGGCTCGCCGTGATCGAGATACCGCCATTCGTCGAACGCGTTCGGACCGAAGCCCGTGCGCTTGATCGACTTCAGGAACTGCTTCGGAATGATCGCGTCGGTGTCGACGTTTTCGCGATCGAGCGGCGCCACGACGCCGGTATGTACGATGAATTTTTCCATGACGCTTTAGCCTGTTCGAAGCCGGACGGCGGTGCACATGCGCATCACCCACGCCCTCCGGCGAATCAAAAACCGCTTACTTTGCCGCCTTGTCGCTGATCGACCCGCCCAGATGCTGCAGGTCTTCGCCAAAGCCATGCACCGTGTTGCAACCAGCGAGGCCGAGCAGCAGCCCGGCTAGCGTCGCGAGTGCGAATCGGCGCAAAAGTGCGATGCGATCGATGTTCATGTGGCGTTCATCCCAGCTTGCGAATGTCGACGAAATGCCCTTCGATGGCGGCAGCCGCTGCCATGGCGGGGCTCACGAGGTGCGTGCGTCCGCCCGCGCCCTGGCGGCCTTCGAAATTGCGGTTCGACGTGGATGCGCAGCGCTCGCCCGGCTCCAGGCGGTCGGCGTTCATCGCGAGACACATCGAGCAGCCCGGCTCGCGCCATTCGAAACCCGCGTCCGTGAAGACTTTGTCGAGACCTTCGCGCTCGGCTTGCGCCTTCACGAGGCCCGAGCCCGGCACGACCATCGCGAGACGGATGTTCGGCGCGACGCGGCGGCCGAGTTTCTTCACGACCCACGCTGCCGCGCGCAAATCCTCGATGCGCGCATTCGTGCACGAGCCGATGAAAATCTTGTCCGGCTTGATCGATTCGATGGGGAGATTCGGTTCGAGCGCCATGTACTGCAACGCGCGTTCCATTGCGTCGCGCTTGACCGGATCCTTTTCCTTCTCCGGGTCCGGCACGCGTGCGTCGATGGACGTGACCATTTCCGGCGACGTGCCCCACGTGACCTGCGGCACGATCTCGGCGGCGTTCAGTTCGACCACGCGATCGAAATGCGCGCCAGGATCGGATGTGAACTGCTTCCAGTATTCGACGGCCTGATCCCATTCAACGCCTTGCGGCGAGAACGGACGGCCCTTCAGGTATTCGACCGTCGTGTCGTCGACGGCGACCATGCCGGCGCGCGCGCCCGCTTCGATCGCCATGTTGCAGACGGTCATGCGGCCTTCCATCGACAGCGCGCGAATGGTCGAGCCGCCGAATTCGATTGCGTAGCCCGTGCCGCCCGCCGTGCCGATCTTGCCGATGATCGCGAGCACGATGTCTTTCGCGGTGCAGCCGCGCGGCAACTGGCCTTCGACCTTGACCAGCATGTTCTTGCTCTTCTTCTGCAGAAGCGTTTGCGTGGCCAGCACGTGCTCGACTTCCGACGTGCCGATGCCGTGCGCCAGCGCGCCGAACGCGCCGTGCGTGGACGTATGCGAGTCGCCGCAGACGATCGTCATGCCCGGCAGCGTCGCGCCCTGTTCCGGCCCGATGATGTGAACGATGCCCTGACGCAGGTCATTCATCTTGAACTGCGTGATGCCGAACGCGTCGCAGTTCGAGTCGAGCGTATCGACTTGCAGCTTCGACACGGGGTCAGCGATGCCGTGGCTGCGATCCGTGGTCGGCACGTTGTGATCCGACACCGCCAGATTCGCGCTGATGCGCCACACCGGGCGCTCCGAGAGCTTCAGCCCTTCGAATGCCTGCGGGCTGGTCACTTCATGCAGCAGTTGACGGTCGATATAGAGAATCGTCGTGCCGTCTTCTTCCGTGTGGACCACATGTGTGTTCCACAATTTGTCGTAGAGAGTCTGTGCCATGGTATGCGGGGATAGTAATGACATCGGGCAGTTCGTGTCCGGTCAATTATGCCACGCAGTTGACATTCCGGGACCATCACGTATCGAGAAAACCGATAAAAAACATGGAGTTGGGTGGTAGTACCGATACCTGTATCGGCACTACCCGAGGTGGGCGCCCGCGCTCGTTTCGAAATGATCGGATGGAAAGCCGGGCGGCCGTTCGCTGCGCAGAAAGCTCGGCAACTGCCGCTGGAACGGGGGAACGTGTGTAAGGCACGTCCTGCGACGCGGTAGCGACAAAACACGCGGCAGTCGGCCGAACGGCGTATAGCGGCCACTCCAGCGTTCGCCATAGCATGGTTAGTCACCCTAACCATGCTAACGATGTCGCAACTCGAATATTTGATCGTCGATTCACCGCCTGAACCTGGACATCGATTCTCAGGGGTGAGCTATCGTGGAACCAAGTGGAATCTCAATCATCTCGATGCCTTCACATTCAAGATCGATCTGGGATTAGGCGGAGACATGACCGTACTCGTACTTTTCTCCTGCCACTGCTTTTCCCGTAGCTTCCGATGGGACGCGCGCGCAACTCATCTGATACCTGCGGATGAAATCTACGACGATGGCAAAGAGCGCCGTGTACTCGACCCGCAGCGCTACGAACTTTCACGCAGGCATCTAAGAGAAATCGTCGTTCAATTGCCGTTCCGGCGCATTACGATTGCCAACGAGAAACAACCCAACTTCGTTACGCTCGAACAGCTGAACGAAGACGGCACGACATCGCTCTATGCCGTTTTCTTCGAAGCCGAGCGAGACCGGAGCCGCAAGCGACGCATCGTGCTGCGCATCCAGTCGGCCTACGTGCTGGACAACGGGCTGACGAGGCGCCAGGAAAAGGCCGGTAAAGTCGGCTTCGCGACACTACTGCGTGCGACGTACCTTGGCAAAAGGATTCGCGGGTAGGTCCGCAGAAAAACAAACGGCCACCTAAGGTGGCCGTTGCATGCGGGATTCTCTATCTGTCGTTCGACAAAACTCCCACTCCTGGTGGGACCCGGCTTGCCGGGCGGCGCTACGTTTTTCGCACCCGCTGGTACGTAGTTTTGAGCCATCATTATTGCCTTTTGCCCACCGCCGGTCAAGCGCGCCCCGACCTGGCCAAACGGCATATAAAGCAAAACACCCCACCGGCGAACCGTTGGGGTGTTTCACTCGATGTGTTTAACGCAAGCGTAGAGCGCTGACGCGCCCGTGGCTTAGCGCTGAGCGATCGGCTTGGCTTCGCGCGGCGTTTCGCCGATGAACAACTGACGCGGACGGCCAATCTTCTGTTCGGGATCGCCGATCATTTCGTTCCACTGTGCGATCCAGCCGACCGTA
Source organism: Paraburkholderia sp. SIMBA_054 (assembly GCF_046534875.1). NCBI lineage: Bacteria > Pseudomonadati > Pseudomonadota > Betaproteobacteria > Burkholderiales > Burkholderiaceae > Paraburkholderia > Paraburkholderia sp. SIMBA_054. The sequence goes on from NZ_JAWRXV010000009.1 coordinate 217,449, forward strand.
CGTGCCATTGCGAAGATACACGTGAACATCGACGTCGGAATGCCCAGCGCGCGCTGCACGATGCCCGAGTAGAAGTCGACGTTCGGGTACAGCTTGCGCGACACGAAGTATTCGTCTTCCAGCGCGATCTTTTCCAGCGCCATGGCGAGCTTGAACAGCGGGTCGTCGTGCAGGCCCAGTTCGTTCAGCACTTCGTAGCACGTTTCGCGCATCAGCTTGGCGCGCGGATCGTAGTTCTTGTAGACGCGGTGACCGAAGCCCATCAGCTTCACGCCCGAGTTCTTGTCCTTCACCTGCTTGATGAACTCAGGAATGTTGTCGACCGAGCCGATTTCTTCCAGCATGTTCAGCGCCGCTTCGTTCGCGCCGCCGTGCGCCGGGCCCCACAGACACGCGATACCAGCTGCGATACACGCAAACGGATTCGCACCCGACGAACCCGCCAGACGAACCGTCGACGTCGACGCGTTCTGCTCGTGGTCGGCGTGCAGGATCAGGATACGGTCGAGTGCGCGGACCAGCACTTCGTTGACCTGGTACTCTTCGCACGGGTTCGAGAACATCATGCGCATGAAGTTCGCGCTGTACGACAGATTGTTCTGCGGATACACGAACGGCTGGCCGATCGAGTACTTGTACGCCATCGCGACGAGCGTCGGCAGCTTGGCGATCATGCGGATCGCCGAGACTTCGCGGTGACGCGGGTTATTGATGTCGAGCGAGTCGTGGTAGAACGCCGACAGCGCGCCGACTGCGGCGACGAGAATCGCCATCGGGTGCGCGTCACGGCGGAAACCACGGAAGAAGAACTGCATCTGCTCGTGAACCATCGTGTGGTTCGTGACCGTCTTCACGAACTCGTCCTTCTGCGCCTGATTCGGCAATTCGCCCTTCAGCAGCGCGTAGCACGTTTCGAGGAAGTCCGCGTTTTGCGCGAGATTGTCGATCGGGAAGCCGCGGTACAGCAACTCGCCCTTGTCACCGTCGATGTAGGTGATAGCCGAGTTGCACGAAGCCGTCGACATAAAGCCCGGATCGTACGTGAACTTGCCGGTCTGACCATACAGCTTACGGATGTCGATCACATCCGGGCCCATCGTGCCCTTGTAAATCGGCATTTCAACGCTCGGCGAGTTGTCGCTGAACGATAGCGTGGCTTTAACATCTGACGGGGTCATAGCACATCCTCAATCGAAGTATGGAAACAGGGTTTCGATAATTGCACGCCTGGATCAAACTCACCTGCGTAATGGCGAGGCTTACGCCTTGATTACACGTTACGCAGTATCTCCAGCACCCGCGCGACATCTGCGTCGGCGAGGTCGCCCTCCGGTTCCTTGCGGGCGAGCAGCAAGTCCATCAGGTCGTTATCGCTTAGTTCGAGCAGGCGCGTGAGCGCGCCTACGTCTGCATCACTGAGATCATGCTCATATCGGCTAAAAAAACGCTCGAAGATCAGATCGTTTTCCAGCAGACCACGCCGGGCGCGCCAGCGAAGACGCGCGCGACGCAGCGGGTCGGACTGATGCGGCGTGTCCATCTCAGACCGCACGCCGAACCATCAATTCCTTGATCTTGCCGATCGCCTTCGTCGGGTTGAGCCCCTTCGGGCACACGTCGACGCAGTTCATGATCGTATGGCAACGGAACAGACGGTACGGATCTTCCAGGTTGTCCAGCCGCTCGCCCGTCGCCTCGTCGCGGCTGTCCGCGATGAAACGGTAGGCTTGCAGCAGCCCCGCCGGGCCGACGAACTTGTCCGGATTCCACCAGAAGCTCGGGCACGACGTCGAGCAGCTCGCGCACAGGATGCACTCGTACAGGCCGTCGAGCTCATCGCGCTCTTCCGGCGACTGCAGACGCTCCTTCTCCGGCGGCGGCGTGTCGTTGATCAGATACGGCTTGATCGAGTGATACTGGTTGAAGAACTGCGTGAAGTCGCAGATCAGGTCGCGCACCACGGGCAGCCCGGGCAGCGGTCGCAGCACGATCTTCTGCGGCAGGTCGTTCAGGTTCGTCAGGCAGGCAAGACCGTTCTTGCCGTTGATGTTCATCGCGTCCGAGCCGCACACGCCCTCGCGGCACGAGCGGCGGAACGACAGCGTTTCGTCCAGTGCCTTCAGTTTCACCAGCGCGTCGAGCAGCATGCGTTCGTGCGAGTCGATCTCGATCTCGTACGTCTGCATGCGCGGCGCGGCGTCCTTGTCCGGGTCGTAGCGGTAGATTTCGAATGTACGCTTGGCCATGGTGTGGGGTCCTTTGTGCTTTAGAAGGTACGCGCTTTGGGCGGCACCGATTCGACCGTCAGCGGGTTCATGTGCACCGGCTTGTAGTCGAGGCGGTCGCCTTCGCTGTACCACAGCGTATGGCGCAGCCAGTTTTCGTCGTCGCGATGTTCGAAGTCGTTCTGCGCGTGCGCGCCGCGACTTTCCTTGCGGGCTTCCGCCGACACCATCGTCGCGCGCGCGACCTCGATCAGGTTCTCCACTTCGAGCGCTTCGACGCGCGCCGTGTTGAACACCTTCGACTTGTCCTTCAGGTGGATATTCCCGACACGCGCGGCCACTTCGCGAATGCGCTCGACGCCTTCAGCCAGCAGCGCCGACGTACGGAACACGCCCGCGTGCGCCTGCATCGTCGAGCGGATATCGTTCGCCACGTTCTGCGCGTATTCGCCCGAGCTGGAGTTGTCCAGCTTCGCCAGACGCGACAGCGCGAAATCAGCAGCATCGGCCGGCAGCGGCTTGTGATCCTTGATTTCTTTCACATGCTTGACGATGTGGTTGCCGGCCGCGCGGCCGAACACCACGAGATCCAGCAGCGAGTTCGTGCCCAGGCGGTTCGCGCCGTGCACCGACACGCACGAGCACTCGCCCACTGCGTAGAAGCCGTTGATCGGGTCTTCGTGGCCCTTCGCGGTGCCGACGACCTGACCGTGAATGTTCGTCGGAATGCCGCCCATCTGGTAGTGGATGGTCGGCACAACCGGGATCGGCTCCTTGATGCAGTCGACGTTCGCGAACTTCAGCGCGATTTCGCGGATCGACGGCAGACGCTTCATGATCGTCTCGGCGCCGATGTGCGACAGGTCGAGCAGCACGTGGTCCTTGTTCGGACCCACGCCGCGGCCTTCCTTGATTTCCTGGTCCATCGAGCGCGAAACGAAGTCGCGCGGCGCCAGATCCTTCAGCGTCGGCGCGTAGCGCTCCATGAAGCGCTCGCCGTCCGAGTTACGCAGGATGCCGCCTTCGCCGCGCACGCCTTCCGTGATCAGCACGCCTGCGCCTGCGACGCCCGTCGGGTGGAATTGCCAGAATTCCATGTCTTCGAGCGGGATGCCCGCGCGTGCGGCCATGCCCAGGCCGTCGCCCGTGTTGATGAACGCATTGGTCGATGCCGCGAAGATCCGGCCCGCGCCGCCCGTGGCGAACAGCGTGGTCTTGCCTTCGAGGATATAGACGTCGCCCGTTTCCATTTCGAGCGCGGTCACGCCGAGCACGTCGCCTTCAGCGTCGCGGATCAGGTCCAGCGCCATCCATTCGACGAAGAACGTCGTCTTCGCCGCGACGTTCTGCTGGTACAGCGTGTGCAGGAGTGCGTGGCCGGTACGGTCAGCCGCGGCGCACGCGCGCTGAACGGGCTTCTCGCCGTAGTTGGCCGTGTGGCCGCCGAACGGGCGCTGGTAGATCGTACCGTCCGCGTTACGGTCGAACGGCATGCCGAAGTGTTCCAGCTCGTAGACGGCGTTCGGTGCTTCGCGGCACATGAACTCGATCGCGTCCTGGTCGCCGAGCCAGTCGGAGCCCTTGATCGTGTCGTAGAAGTGGTAGTGCCAGTTGTCTTCGCTCATGTTGCCGAGCGACGCGCCGATGCCGCCTTGCGCCGCAACCGTGTGCGAGCGCGTCGGGAACACTTTCGAGAGCACGCAGACGGACAGGCCCGCACGCGCGAGTTGCAGCGACGCGCGCATCCCCGAGCCGCCCGCGCCAACGATGACCACGTCGAAGCGGCGACGCGGCAGGGAATTCTTGATTGCAGCCATTCTTTACACTCTCCAGAGAATCTGCGCAGCGTAGCCCGCACACGCGAGCAGCCAGACGATCGTCAACGCCTGCAGCAGAAGCCGCGTGCCAACGGGCTTGATGTAGTCCATCCAGATGTCCCGGATGCCGACCCACGCGTGATAGAACAGCGACAGCAGCGCGACGAAGGTGGCGAGCTTCATCCACTGCGTGGCGAAGATCCCGGCCCAGCCGTCGTAAGAGAATGCGTGCGCGCCGAAGAACCAGGCGAGCAGGATGACGGTGTACACGGCCATGATGACGGCCGTGATGCGCTGCGCGAGCCAGTCGCGCAGACCATAGTGCGCGCCGACCACCAGGCGCTTGGAGCCAACTCGGTTATTAGCGGACATGTTTTTAGAATGCTCCGAACAGTTTGAGCGCGAAGGCGATCGTCAGGATCGACGACACCACCAGCACGACGACCGACGTGCTCTTGCCACGCTCTTTCGACACCGCGTCGTGATTCATGTCCATCATCAGATGGCGCACGCCCGCGCAGAAGTGGAACAGGAACGCCCAGGCCAGCACCAGCGTGATCAGCTTGACGATGATGTTGGACAGGAAGCCCTTGAACACCTCGAAGCTCAGTTCGGAGGTCAGGCTCTGGTCAAAGAGGTAAAGCAGGAACGGAAGGAAGATGAACAGCAGGCCGCCGCTCAGGCGGTGAAGGATCGACACCCGCCCCGCGAGAGGAAGACGGTACGCCGTCAATATCTGCCCGATACCGATGTTCCGGTATTCCGGCCTCGGTTTTTTTACGGCTTCTGCCATGCTAGACCCCTACTTGTAGTCACACTAATCCGCAATTTTAGCGCCTTTTCATTTCGCGCTGCAGCGTAACACTGCTCTGGCGAGCGTGCCGCGAAGCGCGCATGAAGGCCCGCGCAAGCCTTGCCGCAAGCCCACGGCAACGCTTCTTCTTTCAACTCAAATCGTTCTGATAGTAATACCCGGTTGTGACATACCATCCGCGACGTACTTCGACGGGACGGTCACCATAGGTATAGGACACGCGCTCGACGGACAGCAACGGAAATCCCGTCGGCACGTGCAAAAGATCGGCAACGGACGGGTCCGCGGCAACGGCGCGAATCTTCTCGGACGCGCGAATCATGCGCGTGCCGAACTCCGTTTCGAACATCGCGTAGAGCGGCCCCTTGTACTCCGACAGGCGCTCGAGCGTCAGCCCGCGGAACACGCCGCCCGGCAACCAGATCTCGTCGAGCACCGTGTCTTCGCCGTCGAATGTCAAAAGACGCTTGATCAGCACGACGGGATCGGCCGGCTTCAGGTCCAGCTGCCGCGCGATATCCGCCGACGCGCGCAAGCGCCGGCATTCGAGCAGCCGGCTGATATGCGGATGCTCGGCGCCGTCGTCGGCGAGAAGACGGAGGAAGCGGAACTGCGCGCGCTCTTCGTTGTGCGTAGCAACAAAAGTGCCTTTGCCCTGGCGGCGCACCAGCAGATTGTCGGCGGCAAGCTCGTCGATCGCCTTGCGCACCGTGCCCTGGCTGACCTTGTAACGCGCGGCCAGTTCGACTTCGCTGGGAATGATCTCGCCAGGCTTCCATTCACCCGACTCGAGGCTCTGCGTGATGAGCGCCTTGATCTGCTGGTAGAGAGGACTGAACGTCGGCGACGGCGCTGGCGCGGAAACAGGCGCAGCGTCACCCGCACCGGACGCGCCGGGAGGGTTCGCTGTGCTGGCCGGGTTCGAATTCATGCGCGCATTTCAACACAAAGCGCCTCATGCCGTCCAGATTTTTTGCCGTAATAGATATGTCTTATATAAGACATAAGATACGGTTGACTTTGTCTCGCCCGACTCCTACACTCCTTGTCGAGCAAGGGTTTGCGGGTTGTGCCACGCATTTTTGACAGCGCTTTATGTCAACAGCGTGATGCACCGGAAGGCCACCCTGCATCACGCTGTTCCCTCACGCAGTCCAGGTTTCGCTTCGCCCTGCATTGCCCGGCAAGTGCGCCGCAATGCCCCGCCGAAACGCGCTGTTTGCAGGAGCCGCGCCATGCAGCGGCCTTGATGTGGCGTCTATCATGACGCCGATCGCTGCAAGCAATGTCCGTCCCCGCGCTCGGCAGCACAGATTATCCGGCACGGCGGCTTCGCCGGCAGCGTGCCTTCGGGCCTTCTTCGGACCGCCTGCAGGGCTCGCGCAGCGAATTCGCCGTGCTAAAACCACGCTTCGCGTAACGCCCATATAGAATGGCGTTTTCCCTAGCGTTCAACGCATCGTCCTGGAGATTTCTCAATGGCTAAGCCCGCAAAGCGCGTTGCCGTCACCGGCGCCGCAGGTCAAATCGGTTACTCCCTGCTGTTCCGCATCGCCAATGGCGACATGCTCGGCAAGGATCAGCCGGTCATCCTGCAACTGCTGGACCTGCCGCAAGCGCAAGCCGCCGTCAAAGGCGTCGTGATGGAACTCGAAGACTGCGCGTTCCCGCTGCTCGCGGGTGTCGTGGTCACTGACGATCCCAAGGTTGCGTTCAAGGATGCCGACGTCGCACTGCTGGTCGGCGCGCGTCCGCGTTCGAAAGGCATGGAGCGTAAGGACCTGCTGTCGGCCAACGCCGAAATCTTCACGGTGCAAGGCAAGGCACTGAACGAAGTGGCGAGCCGCGACGTGAAGGTGCTGGTCGTCGGCAACCCGGCGAACACGAACGCCTACATCGCGATGAAATCGGCACCGGATCTGCCGAAGAAGAACTTCACGGCCATGCTGCGTCTGGACCACAACCGCGCGCTGTCGCAACTGGCTGCCAAGTCGGGCAAGCCGGTCGCTTCGATCGAAAAGCTCGTGGTGTGGGGCAACCACTCGCCCACCATGTACCCGGACTTCCGCATCGCCACGGCTGAAGGCCAGGATCTGACCAAGCTGATCAACGACGAAGAATGGAACCGCAACACGTTCATCCCGACGGTCGGCAAGCGCGGCGCGGCGATCATCGAAGCGCGCGGCCTGTCGTCGGCGGCTTCGGCAGCGAACGCAGCCATCGACCACGTGCGTGACTGGGTGCTCGGCACGAACGGCAAGTGGGTCACGATGGGCATTCCGTCGGACGGTTCGTACGGCATCCCCGAAGATATCGTCTACGGCGTTGCCGTGACGTGCGAAAACGGCGAGTACAAGCGTGTCGAAGGCCTGCAGATCGACGCATTCGCGCGCGAAAAGATGGACAACACGCTGAACGAGCTGCTCGAAGAGCGCGAAGGCGTTCAGCACCTGCTCGGCTAATCGCCTGATGCCGAACAACCGGGACTCCGTTGCAGCGCGGCGGGTTCCGGTTTTTTACGTTTGACAATCCTGCATGATGGTTCGCGCAGCAAGCGCATGCAGGGGTTCGCAACTGATTCGAGCGCGTTTTGATCTGACCGTCATATATCACGGCCGCAACAGACCAGAACGCACCCGAATCAGAATTTCCAAACAGTACCCACACGCCGATAATGCGCGCATTGACTCCCGCCGAAGTCCTGTTTGACGGCGAAGCGCCGCCCACTGTGCTGCCTGCCTGCGACCACTACGCCGGCAGTGAGAAGCTGATGCTCAAATCGCTCGCTTTGCAGCAGGAGTTGGGTCCTGTCTTCGACATCACGCTCGATTGCGAAGACGGCGCGCAAGTGGGCCGCGAGGCGGAACACGCGGAACTGGTCGCGTCGCTGCTGGGCAGCGAGCATGACCGCTTTGGCCGCGTCGGCGTGCGGATTCACGATTTCAACCACGCGCACTGGCGCGACGACGTGCGCGTCATCCTGCGCGCGGCGAAGCGCGCGCCTGCCTTCATTACTCTGCCGAAAATCCGCAACGTGCCCGACGCCGCCGAAATGTGCGCGTTCATCGAGGCCACGCGGCGCGAGCTCGGCATCGCGAAGCCCGTTCCCGTCCAGTTGCTGATCGAAACGCATGGCGCGCTCACGCGCGTGTTCGATCTGGCCGCGCTGCCCGCCGTCGAATCCCTGAGCTTCGGCCTGATGGACTTCGTCTCCGCGCACGACGGCGCGATTCCCGATACCGCGATGCGCTCGCCGGGCCAGTTCGATCACCCGCTCGTGCGGCGCGCGAAGCTTGAGATTTCGGCGGCCTGCCACGCACACGGCAAGGTGCCGTCGCACAACGTATCCACGGAAGTGCGCGACATGGACGTCGTCGCGAACGACGCGCTGCGCGCGCGCAACGAGTTCGGTTACACGCGCATGTGGAGCATTCACCCCGCGCAGATCCCCGCAATCGTGTCGGCCTTTGCGCCGCGCGACGAAGAGATCACGACGGCGACGGAAATCCTGCTCGCCGCGCAATCCGCGCAATGGGGCCCGACGCGCCATCGCGACACGCTGCACGATCGCGCGAGCTATCGCTATTACTGGTCGGTGCTGCGCCGCGCCCGCTCGACGGGCCGCAGCGTGCCCGCCGAAGCCGCCCCGCTGTTCGGACCGAACGAGGAATCCGCATCATGAGCAACGCAAACACATCCGCGGGCGCCGCGTTCCGCGCAGCCGTCGCCACCGAAAAACCGTTGCAGGTGGTCGGCGCGATCAACGCGAATCACGCGCTGCTTGCGCAACGCGCGGGCTTCAAGGCGATCTACGTGTCGGGCGGCGGCGTCGCGGCTGGCTCGCTGGGCTTGCCCGATCTCGGCATTTCGACGCTGGACGACGTTCTGACCGACGTGCGCCGCATCACCGACGTGTGCGATCTGCCGCTGCTGGTCGACGTCGACACGGGCTTCGGCCCGTCGGCGTTCAACATTGCGCGCACCGTGAAGGCGCTGACCAAGGCCGGCGCGGGCGCGATGCATATCGAAGATCAGGTCGGCGCGAAGCGCTGCGGGCATCGGCCGGGCAAGGCGATCGTGACGCAGGACGAGATGGTCGACCGCATCAAGGCGGCCGTCGACGCGCGCACCGATCCCAACTTTGTCATCATGGCGCGCACCGATGCGCTCGCCGTCGAAGGTCTGCAAGCGGCGATGGACCGCGCGATGGCCTGCGTCGAAGCCGGCGCCGACATGATCTTCCCGGAAGCGATGACGGAGCTCGGCATGTACCGGCAGTTCGCGCAGGCCGTGAAGGTCCCCGTTCTCGCGAACATCACCGAGTTCGGCGCGACGCCCCTGTTCACCGTCGATGAACTGCGTGGCGCGGATGTCTCGCTGGTGCTTTATCCGCTGTCGGCGTTCCGCGCGATGAACAAGGCCGCTGAAAACGTTTACACGGCCATTCGCCGCGACGGCACGCAAAAGAACGTCGTCGACACGATGCAGACGCGCGAGGAACTGTACGATCGCATTGGCTATCACGCGTACGAGCAAAAGCTCGACGCGCTGTTCAGCCAAGGCACGCGGAACAACGAGCAGGACAAGTGAGCGGCACATCAAGGAGACCCCTGGAATGAGCGATACGACGCAAGCGGCTGCACCGGGAACAACAAGCGGCTTCAAGCCGAAGAAATCCGTGGCCCTGTCGGGCGTGACGGCGGGCAACACCGCGCTGTGTACGGTCGGCAAGACGGGCAACGACCTGCACTACCGCGGCTACGACATTCTCGATATCGCTTGCGCCAGCGAATTCGAGGAGATCGCGTATCTGCTCGTGCACGGCAAGCTGCCCAACGTCGCCGAACTCGCCGCTTACAAGAAAAAGCTCAAAGCGCTGCGCGGCCTGCCCGCGAACGTGAAGGCCGCGCTCGAGTGGATTCCCGCCGCCGCGCACCCGATGGACGTGATGCGCACGGGCGTCTCCGTGTTGGGCACGGTGCTGCCGGAAAAAGACGATCACAACCTGCCGGGCGCGCGCGATATCGCCGACAAGCTGATGGCCTCGCTCGGCTCGATGCTGCTGTACTGGTATCACTACTCGCACAACGGCAAGCGGATCGAAGTCGAAACCGACGACGATTCGATCGGTGGCCACTTCCTGCATCTGCTGCATGGCGTGGAGCCGCCGAAGTCATGGGTCGATGCGATGCATGTGTCGCTGAACCTGTACGCGGAACATGAATTCAACGCATCGACGTTCGCGGGCCGCGTGATCGCGGGCACGGGCTCCGACATGTATTCGGCCATTACGGGCGCGATCGGCGCGCTGCGCGGCCCGAAACACGGCGGCGCCAACGAGGTCGCGTTCGAGATCCAGTCGCGCTACCAGACGCCAGATGAGGCAGAAGCCGACATCCGCCGCCGCGTCGAGAACAAGGAAGTCGTGATCGGCTTCGGCCATCCCGTGTACACGATCTCCGATCCGCGCAACAAGGTGATCAAGGAAGTGGCGAAGAAGCTGTCGAAGGAGGCATCGAACATGAAGCTGTTCGATATCGCCGAGCGGCTCGAAGGCGTGATGGCCGACGCGAAGAAGATGTTCCCGAACCTCGACTGGTTCAGCGCCGTGTCGTATCACATGATGGGTGTGCCGACGGCAATGTTTACGCCGCTCTTCGTGATCTCGCGCACGTCCGGCTGGGCCGCGCACATCATCGAGCAGCGCGTCGACAACAAGATCATTCGACCCAGCGCAAATTACACGGGTCCGGAGAATTTGAAGTTCGTGGCGCTAAATAGGAGAAAATAGCGTCCGCTGTGCGCTCTCGGGGCGCGTGCAGTACCCCGGCGGTTGCGAAATTGCAATCGTGCACTGTTTAAACTCTGAAATTAGATAGAAAGGTTCTCTCCCATGAAAAAACTGCTGATCGCTACCGTTATTGGCGCTCTGTCTTCAACGCTGCTGGTGACGGCGCCCAGCGCGTTCGCACAATCGACCACCACGGCCAAGCCGAAGGCGCCGCAGCCCAAGCGCCTGATCAAGCGCAAGCCGAATCCGGCCAAGGAAGCCAAGGTCGATCCGATTCCGGAAGGTGCGGAAAAGTGGTCGTGTAAGGAAGGTCTGTCGTTCGATCTGAAGGGCGACATGAAGCGCGACCAGATCGTCACTGTCCACTGGGGCAACAAGAACTACAACCTGCCGCGTGAAAACACGACGACGGGCGCAGACCGTTTCCACGACGCAGCAAGCGGCATGGATCTCGTCGTGATCCCGACCAAGGCAATGTTGTTCTCGGATAAGGACAGCTCGCGTCTGGCCGACGAATGCGTGACGGCCGCCATGTCGCAAGGCGCGCCGGCGCCGACGCAGTCGAACGCCGTCAACAAGGCTCAGTAACACGGGCCGAACAGGACAAACCTCGATGTCCGCACCGATCTCCAACGTCCGGCCCGATCCGGACACAGTACTGGTCGATATCGTCGACTATGTACTGCATTACAAGCTCGAGAGCGATCTCGCGCTGGAGACGGCGCGCAATTGCCTGATCGACACGCTCGGTTGTGGACTCGAGGCCCTGTCTTACCCTGCCTGCACCAAGCTGATGGGACCGATCGTGCCCGGCACGATCGTCCCGAACGGCGCCAAGGTGCCGGGCACGTCGTTCCAGCTGGACCCTGTGCAAGCCGCGTTCAACATCGGCGCCATGATCCGCTGGCTCGACTTCAACGACACCTGGCTTGCGGCCGAATGGGGCCATCCGTCCGATAACCTCGGCGGCATTCTCGCGACGGCCGACTGGCTCTCGCGCACCGCCATCGCCAACGGCAAAAAGCCGCTCGCGATGAAAGACGTCCTGATCGCCATGATCAAGGCGCACGAAATTCAAGGCTGCATCGCGCTCGAAAATTCGTTCAACAAGGTCGGCCTCGACCATGTGCTGCTCGTGAAGCTCGCTTCGACGGCAGTGGTCGGCCAGTTGCTTGGACTGTCGCGCGATGAGCTGATCAACGCAGTCTCGCAGGCGTTTGTCGATGGACATGCGCTGCGTACCTACCGCCATGCGCCGAACACGGGCTCGCGCAAGTCCTGGGCAGCAGGCGACGCCACGTCGCGCGCGGTGCGCCTCGCGCTGATCGCGAAGACGGGCGAAATGGGCTATCCGTCCGTGCTGACCGCGAAAACATGGGGCTTCTACGACGTGCTGTTCAAAGGACAGCCATTCAAGTTCCAGCGCCCGTACGGCGCGTACGTGATGGAGAACGTACTCTTCAAGATTTCGTTCCCCGCCGAATTCCACGCGCAAACGGCTGCCGAAGCAGCGATGACGCTGCACGAACAACTGCGCGCGAGCGGCAAGCGCGTCGAAGAGATCGCGAAGATCACGATCCGCACGCACGAAGCGGCCATCCGCATCATCGATAAAAAAGGCCCGCTGAACAATCCAGCCGACCGCGATCACTGTATCCAGTACATGATTGCGGTGCCTCTGATTTTCGGCCGTCTGACGGCTGCCGATTACGAAGACGAAGTCGCGCGCGACCCGCGCATCGACGCGCTGCGCGCCAAGATGGCGTGCGTGGAAGACCCGCAGTTCACGAAGGATTATCACGACCCTGACAAGCGCTCGATTGCGAACGCGCTGACAATCGAGTTCGCCGACGGATCGACGTTCGACGAGGTGGTCGTCGAATACCCGCTCGGTCACAGGCGTCGCCGCGCCGAAGGCATCCCGCTGCTGGTCGAGAAGTTCAGGACGAATCTCGCGCGGCGCTTTCCGGCGAAGCAACAGCAAGCGATCCTCGATGTGTCGCTGGACCAGGCAAAGTTAGAAGCGATGCCGGTCAATGAATACGTCGATCTGTACGTCATGTGAGTTCAGAAACGTAGCAACGTCATTTCCTCGAAAACCCCAGGAAAATTACCATGGCCCACAACCTCCACAAAACGCTCAAGGAATTCGACAGCGGTTCCGGCAAAGGCAAGTTCTACTCGCTGCCGCAGCTTGGTAAAGCACTGAACGTGAAGATCGACCGCCTGCCGGTGTCGATCCGACTCGTTCTGGAATCGGTGCTGCGTAACTACGACGGCAAGAAGATCTCGGAAGAACACATCGAGCAGCTCGCGAACTGGAAGCCAACGGCCTCGCGCGTCGACGAAATTCCGTTCGTCGTCGCACGTGTCGTGCTGCAGGACTTCACGGGCGTGCCGCTGCTGGCCGACATCGCAGCCATGCGCGGCGTCGCGCAGCGCGCGGGCAAGAACCCGAAGTCGATCGAACCGCTGGTCCCGGTCGATCTCGTCGTCGATCACTCGGTGCAGATCGACCACTTCCGCGAGAAGGGCGCGCTGGACCTGAACATGAAGCTGGAATTCCAGCGCAACAACGAGCGCTACCAGTTCATGAAGTGGGGCATGCAGGCGTTCGACACGTTCAAGGTCGTGCCGCCCGGCGTCGGCATCGTTCACCAGGTGAACCTCGAATACCTCGCACGCGGCGTGCACAAGAAGGCTGACAACGGCGAATCCGTGTATTACCCGGACACGCTGGTCGGCACGGACAGCCACACGACGATGATTAACGGCATTGGCGTGGTCGGCTGGGGCGTGGGCGGCATCGAAGCGGAAGCGGGCATGCTCGGCCAGCCGGTGTACTTCCTGACGCCGGACGTGGTCGGCGTGCACCTGAAGGGCAAGCTGCGCGAAGGCGTGACGGCGACCGACCTGGTCCTGACCATCACCGAACTGCTGCGTAAGGAAAAGGTTGTCGGCAAGTTCGTCGAGTTCTTCGGCGAAGGCACGCGCTCGCTGTCGCTGCCGGACCGCGCGACGATCGGCAACATGGCGCCGGAATATGGCGCGACGATGGGCTTCTTCCCGGTCGACGAAAAGACGATCGACTACTTCAAGGGCACGGGCCGCACGGACGCCGAAATCTCCGCCTTCGAAAACTACTTCAAGGCGCAGGATCTGTTCGGCATTCCCGACGCCGGCGACATCGACTACACGAAGATCGTCACGCTGGATCTGGGCACGGTCGCACCGTCGCTGGCCGGTCCGAAGCGCCCGCAAGACCGCATCGAAATCGGCAACGTGAAGTCCACGTTCACGGATCTGTTCTCGAAGCCGGTCGGTGAAAACGGCTTTGCGAAGAAGTCGGCCGATCTCGACGCGCAGTACACGACGACCAACGGCGTCAACGTGAAGAACGGCGACATCCTGATCGCAGCGATCACGTCGTGCACCAACACGTCGAACCCGAGCGTGCTGCTGGCAGCCGGCCTGCTGGCGAAGAAGGCGGTTGAAGCCGGTCTGGAAGTGGCGCCGCACATCAAGACGTCGCTGGCGCCGGGATCGCGTATCGTCACCGAGTACCTGACGAAGACGAACCTGCTGCAATACCTCGACAAGCTCGGCTTCACGCTGGCCGCTTATGGTTGCACGACCTGTATCGGCAACGCGGGCGACCTGACGCCGGAACTGAACGAAGCGATCACGAAGAACGACATCGTCGCGGCAGCCGTGCTGTCGGGCAACCGTAACTTCGAAGCGCGTATTCACCCGAACATCCGCGCGAACTTCCTGGCCTCGCCGCCGCTGGTCGTCGCTTACGCGATCGCGGGCAACATCACGCGCGACCTGATGACGGAACCCGTCGGCAAGGGCACGGGCGGCAAGGACATCTACCTCGGCGACATCTGGCCGACGAGCGAAGAAGTCAACGCGCTGCTCAAGTTCGCGCTGGACGCCGACGCGTTCCGCGCGAACTACGCGCAGCTCACGAAGAAGGGCGACCTGTGGAGCAAGATCGAAGGCGAAGAAGGTCAGGTCTACGACTGGCCGAAGTCGACGTACATCGCGGAGCCGCCGTTCTTCGGCAAGGAATTCTCGATGGAACCGGCTGCGAGCATCGCTGCAGTGAAGGGCGCGCGTGCACTGGGCATCTTCGGTGACTCCGTGACGACCGACCACATCTCGCCGGCAGGCTCGATCAAGGAAGACTCGCCCGCAGGCAAGTGGCTGAAGGCAAACGGCGTGCAGAAGGCCGACTTCAACAGCTACGGCTCGCGCCGCGGCAACCACGACGTGATGATGCGCGGCACGTTTGCTAACGTCCGTATCAAGAACCTGATGATCCCGGCGAAGGCAGACGGCACGCGCGTCGAAGGCGGCCTCACGATCCATCAGCCGAGCGGCGAACAGGAGTCGATCTACGACGCAGCGATGAAGTACATCGACGCCGGCACGCAGACGGTCATCTTCGCGGGCGAAGAGTACGGCACGGGCTCGTCGCGTGACTGGGCAGCGAAGGGCACGCAACTGCTGGGCGTGAAGGCTGTGGTCGCGCGCAGCTTCGAGCGTATCCACCGCTCGAACCTGGTCGGCATGGGCGTTCTGCCGCTGCAGTTCAAGGGCACGGACAGCGTCCAGTCGCTGAATATCACGGGCGAAGAAACGTACGACATCGAAGGTCTCGGCGACGACTTCAAGCCGCAACAGGAAGTTACGCTGGTGATCCATCGCAAGGACGGTTCGGATCAGCGCGTGCAGGTTCTGCTGCGTATCGATACGCCGATCGAAGTCGACTACTACAAGCACGGTGGTATTCTGCCGTTCGTGCTGCGCTCGCTGCTCGCGGCGTAAGTTATCGCTTTGCAGGTGCTGCGTTCTCGTTGAGGACGCAGTGACTTTTAGAGGCCCGGTTTATCCGGGCTTTTTTTTCGGCTGGCGGTATTGGGCGTTGATGCGGGGCGTTCTCTAGCTGCACGGCAAACATTGGGCGCAGTAGCCGTGCGTCTCTGGACGGACACGTTTCGACCCAATGCGACCCGTCATTCCAGCCGATCTCAACGGCGGCGTCCAAAGGTGGATCGGTCGGTCGTTGACCCGCATCGCCAGGTGCGGCGGCCGGCTAATGTGACGGTGCCGTGAAAATGCCAACGTACGCAATCGTACACTTCTGCTCGCTTTGGTCTTCGGGCTTTGCGCCCAGAGCACTATTTTTAGAAGCACGTCCCTCGACTGACAAAACCGGCGCGGAACGTGCCGGCCTGTACGGCTCGCCGATTTGATTGCGCCAGACCGCATCCTTACTTGCCAGCCACCTCATTGCAAAAACCATCAGGTCTCCTGATTGTGTCCGTTGCACGTGTTGCAGATTGGGGGTACGTCATGAAACGAATCTGTGCCGCATGCCTTGCGGCAATGCTGGGCGCTACGATCGCGTCAGAATGTCAGGGGCAGTACACGACTGACTGGATAGCGAATACGTTTGGGACTAACGCCACTCACGTAGGTAACGCCGCGCGTTCGATGTGGGTTGCGCCAGAAGGCACCATTTACACCGCTTCCATGTGGGACGAGAACGAGGGCGGCATTGCGATCTACATGCAACACCACCGAGCGGCGCGCCGATGTGATCACCGGTATCGCCACCTGGTCCCACTTCTGGGTGGCGAGCGACAACCCGTGCGCGCGCATGCGACTTTACGACACCAATGGCACCTGGCTGCGCGACATTGCCGTGACTGACCCCGGCGCACTAGCGTTCGACCGCAATGGCAACATCCTCGTCGCCCAGGAGGCAGAGGGCACCGTCCTTCAGGTCAGCCAGACGGGCACGATCCTGCATACGCTCAGCCTGCCCACTGGCGAAGTCCCGCATGCGCTCTACTTCGACCCAACCACGCAGTATCTTTGGATCGGCGACGCAGGACCGGACCAGAACGCGAAGATCTATGACACGCGCACGTGGACACTGAAAAGCACGTTCGGCGTGAAGGGTGGTTATCTGGACACGACGACTGGTACGAAAGGGCAGGTGGGGAGCCTGCGCTTCGCGCGCATCGACGGTATCGGCAAAGACTCGGCCGGCAACCTCTACATTCTTTCCCAGCCGTGGGGAGGCTCATGGGACCACGGCCGCACAGGAGGCACAGACCTCTACGCATACAGCCCGACAGGCAAGCTCCTCTATAACCTGCGTGCACTGAATTTCGAGGCGATAGCCGCCCCCGATCCGGCGACTGACGCAACCCTGTTCTATTCCGGCATGAACATCTATTCAGGCACAGGTAGTGCGGACTGGAAGTTTGTCGCCAACACCGTTGACCCGTTCACGTATCCGTCCGACCCCCGCCTCGACGTGACTTACCGGGGTCGCGGCCTGCACTTCGGCATGATTGCGAGCGCAGGAACGAACAGGGTCCTGGTCGCCACCGACCAGAACCCCGACGGCTTCTACTTCTTCCACTTTGACCCCGCCCAGGGCTACACTGCCGTCCCGGATGGGGTATTGCCGGGTACGCTATTCAATGCCACTGCGCTGGTTCGCAACGGCTTCTGCCTCGACAGCAGGGGCGACGTGTGGGCCGGGCTCGACAAGACGAACCGGATCTGGCACTGGCCGCTGACCGGGTTCGATGCGAACGGCAAGCCGTCATGGGGAGCGCCCGTAACCGTGCCGGTTCCTGCATCGATCGGTGACCTGAGCCGCATCATCTACTTGCCAGAAAGCGACACGATGATTCTCGGGCAGCGGATCACGGGCAGCACGGACTGGACCGGCATCGGAACTCGCGTAGAGGTTTATCACGGGTGGCTCGCCGGCAACACAACCAATCCGAACCCGGTTATCACACTCACCAGCGCCAATCCGAAGTCCCTCACTGCTGCTGGCAACTACCTGTTCGTCGGCTACGTCCACACCGTGCCCAACATCGATGCCTTCAACCTGGCGACGGGCACGTTGGACAATACGTTCATCAACAGCAACCCCAGCAATGTGTACGTCGGCAATGACGTGGATTCTATGTACGGTCTTAGATCGTACCGTCGATCGACCGGAGAGTACGTGGTCACGAAGGACAACTACAACGGCTCCAGCATCGTTGTTTATCGTTGGACTCCGTGATCACCCGTGCCCGTCGCGCCTACTCCACCGGCCTCAGACCCGCAATCTGGCAAATCGCAGCGCGCAGACAACCACGCGCCGTCAATGGATCGTTGTCCGATGAACGGTGATACTCGCAGTGGAATCACGTCCGTCACATGTCAGGTTACAAGCGGACCTTCGCGACATTCGTTCGAGCGGCGAAAAGCTGGCCGTTCTGCGACACCTCGGTAGCCCTTGCATCCCGCTGCCTTCGCCGTGCTGCACAATGACAAATCAACTGCGGCATAGGAATGCCGCTTTTTCACCGCCACCCGTTAGCGCCGATAAGCCGCCACCCGCTCCATCACCCGCCGCACATACTGCCGCGTCTCCGCATATGGCGGAACCGTACCGCCGAACTTTCGCACCGCCCCTTCCCCCGCGTTATACGCGGCAAGCGCCAGCGGCACATCGCCAAACGTCGCAAGCAGCGTATCGAGCAAGCGCGTGCCCGCGACTACATTCTGGTAAGGATCGAACAGATCGTCGGCGCCTTGCTGTGCGCCTGTTTGCGGCATCAACTGCATCAACCCTCTTGCGTCCTTTGGCGACACGGCAAACGGATCACCGCCCGATTCGACATCGATGACAGCCATCAGCAGCGCTTTATCGACACCAATACGCTTCGCGACATCATCAACAAGTGCCGTCCACGCGAGAACTTTCGAACGCGTGCGCAGAGCCTCCAACGGCGCACCGAACTCGACGATCAACGGCTGATCCGAAACGACACCCGCATCGGCATCGACACCCTTCAACCCGCCGATCATCATCTCCACTCGCCCGGCCCAGCACGCATCGCTCACGACACACGCCATCACCCCGAGCAATAGCACTCGGCGCATCAACGCCCCGCCGTCGCATGCACTTCGTTCACCGCATCCATGCGAAACGGCGACTGCATCCGCACGATCGCTTCGGATTCCAGCGCAACGGGCCAACGCTGGCTCTGCAATCCATCGGCAAGCGTCGTCCTGCACAAACTGTCGGGCCGCTTCGGCGAGCCATACGCATCGACGTTCGCATCCGCAGGTTCACGCGAAAACACGCCGTTCGCTGCGAGATCGCCGATCACATTCGTAGCGTAGTACAGCACCTTGTTCGCGACGGGCACGATCAGATCGAAGCAATAATGCACGCGCAGCTTCAGCAGATTCGCGTCCTGCACATTCACATCCGATTCCGCGCCATGCCTGGTGTCGCGATACATCAGCATGTCATTGGGAATTTCATCGTGCGTGACGCCTTCAGCGGGATAGACACGCGGACGCGCGAAGTCGCGCATCATCGCTGCCGTCGGGCTGACGATCTCGATCGATGCCGCCTCGCCCACTGCACGCCGCGCCGCAAGCAGCGCCGACTGCACGCCCGTTGCGTCAGCGCTGCGCGCGTACAACGGCGCGAGTCCACGCGCGAGCCCCGCTTGCATCGCCTGCATCGATCCGTGATTGACGGCCCCTTCGCGCGCGGCTTCGAGCACGGCGACATCGAGCGTCGACTTCGCCTGATACAGCAGCACGAACTGCACGGTCACGAAGCCGAAGAACAGCAGCAGCGGCGCGACGACGAGAAACTCCGTCATCCCCTGCCCCGTCATCCGGCGCTTACGCATGCCTCGGCACTTCACGTCGACGCCCTCCATTCGAGCTTGTCGCCGGCTTCGATACGCGACGCCTGCGCCGCATGCGCGCACATCTCCAGCGCCGCTCGCGCACGCCAGCAGACGAGCACGCGAGCGCGGCCCACATTTCGATGAATCGACAGCACGCTCCCACGCCTGTCGATAAACACCACGTCGATCGGAAAGCGCATGCCGAACGTATGCACGGCATTGCACGGTTCGATCCACAGCGCGCGATCCGCATCGAGGCCAACGCGCCCAAGCAATCCGCGCATCCGCTCGATTGCCCCGTCCGCGACTTCGACTGCGATACGAGCCAACTCGCCACGATGAACCAGACGCGCACGCCTCACAGCAATCCCTCCTGCATGAACTTCATCGCAATCGGAAATCGCGGCCTGGTGAGTGCGCTGCAACGGGCGAGCGACGCGCAGGAACCTATCGACAGCGTGTTGATCGACGGACTCGTCGAGCGGATGAAAGCGCAGATGACGGAGCTTGATGGTCACGGTGCCCAGCGGAGATCCGGACCGTAACACGGCACGCTCATGACGACAAAAAGCCCGCAGAACGCGGGCCCAAACACCACGAGACACGGTGGAGACGATCTGAGAACCGTGCGCGGTTAGCGCGGCTGGTCGATGTAGCCCCGGGGAAGGCCGCTCAGACACGCTATTGATCAGTATAGGGTGCGGTTTCGTCTTGGCAGGAGAAAATGCCTGTTTCGTCGCATATAAGTATTAATTGCTGCACAGCCAACGATAGACACAGCGTCACGCCGTGCGCTCTTCGGTCTGTCATGCAAGCAGTGCGTCGAGCTTTTCGTTCAACGCAATGATCGCTTCCGTCACGCCCGGCAGCAACGCGACGGCCGTCAGCGCGTCATGCTCGAGCGCGGCACGCTCCAGACGCAGCGCCATTGCGGTTTCCCCCCGGCATTGCAACATCCGCAACGAACCCGCCAGACGATGCGCGGCGTGGCCCAGCTCGTTCCATGCTTCGCTGTGACGAGCCGCCGACATGTAGAGAAGCGTTGCGTGGTTCGTTTTAATGAGCGCGCTCGTCACGTCCCGCGCAACAGTGCGATCGCCGAGCGCGAGCGCATTGATTCGTTCCTGCAGCGCATTCATGTCCGCCGCGCGGCCGGACACGCTGCGCGAGCAAGCCGCCGTCATTGCTGGGCCGCCGCGATGCCACAGCGCCGCGCGAAATCGACCAGATCGACGAGCGTTGCAACGCCCACCTTGGTCATCAACCGCGTCTTGTGACTGCTGACCGTCTTGTTGCTGATGAAGAGCGCGTCGCCGATCGTCTTGTTGGACATGCCTTTGGCGAGCATCTGCAGGATCACCAGTTCCTTGTCGGAAAGCAACTCCAGCTTGCGCTCTTCGACGACGCCCCGCCCAGCCGCGCCGACGCTCGCGGAAGGCGCGACGGGAAACACGCTGTAGCCCGACATGACGGCTTCGACACTGCGCATGATCTCCTTCACGTCCTGCGACTTGCTGACGAAGCCTTGCGCACCCGCGCGCATGGCGCGGGACACGAAGGTGGACGCATCGTGGCTCGACAGGATCAGTACGCGCATGGACGGATGCGCGGTTTTCAGGCGTGCGAGCACATCCAGGCCATTTATGCGCGGAATATCCAGATCGAGAATGGTAAGGTCGGGCGCGAATTGACGCGCCATTTCCATTGCGGACTGGCCGTTGTCTGCTTCAAATACTTCCTGCGTGCCGAGCAATTGCAACAGATGAGTCTTGATAACCAGCCGAAACGCCGGGTGATCGTCCACTATTAATATAGAAGCCAACTGCCGTTCTCCAGATTTTCTTTTGACTCACGTGCTGTCGCGCTGCTCACACGGCGTGTTTATCGACTACACGCCTTTATACAGCGATTATTCTAAGTCATTATCGACGTGTTTATTCTGCGGAATATTCTGCATTCCATATCTTTCTTCACGTCTTTTTTCCAGTTTATTTGTTATTCAATTTCCAATATTGCTCGCGGCATAAATGTGTATATCAGGCGAGCGAAATTTTACCTGTGCATGGCGAAGCATACGGCGGCGTCACTCGCCTGCCAGGGGTGATGACTTGCGACATCCAGCGCGAGGCAAGTTGCCGCACTCGAGGTAAACCCGCTTGAATTTAACTAACTCATCAATTAATCTTTCGACCCATGAACACGAAACGTCAACCGGCCAAACCGCGCGGGCGCCGCCCCGCCGTCGAGAATTTCGACGTGCGCGAGCACCTGCTCGATACCGCCACGCGCCTTTTCTCCGAACGCGGCATCTCAGCCACCACCGTCGCGCAGATCGCCGCCGCCGCGGAAGTCACGTCCGCGCTCGTGCACTACTACTTCACGAATCGCGAGACGCTGCTCGACGCGATCGTCGAAGAGCGGCTCGCGCCGTCCGTCGGTTTTGTCTGGAGCGCCGCCGGAGAGGATTCGAGCGACGATCCGTTCGTGATGGTGGCCGAATTCGCCAAGCGTCTGTTCGACGTGACGGGCCGCATGCCGTGGCTGCCGCCGCTCTGGCTGCGCGAGGTCGTCAACGAAGGCGGGATGCTGCGCGATCGCATGGTCACGCGCATTCCGTTCGACAACATCAAGCGGTTCGGCGCCCGAATCAAGGAAGCGCAGCAGGCAGGCGCGGTGAATCCCGAACTCGATCCGCTGTTGATGTTCAACTCGCTCTTCGCGCTCGTGATGCTGCCGCAAGCGGCCGCAAAGATGTGGCAAAGCATTCGCGGCTTTCCGGCTATCGAGCGCGAGACGCTGCAGCGGCACGTCACGGCCCTGCTGCTCGGCGGCATGAATCCGCCCGCGGAGCGCGCCACGCGCAAGCCGGCTGCGAAAAAGACGGACACCGCGACACGCCGCCCATCCACGAGGTCCAGCTCATGAAGCATTCACGTTCATCCGCGCGCGTCGTACGGGTTGTTGCCGCGCTCATTGCATGCGGCGTGCTCGGCGCGTGCTCGCATCGCGCCGACAATACGTGGCAAGGCTACGTCGAAGGCGAATTCGTGTATCTCGGCTCGTCGCAATCGGGCAAGCTGACGCAACTCGACGTCGCGCGCGGCGATCAGCTCAGCGCGAATGCACCCGTTTTCGCGCTCGAATCCGTCGATGAAACGGCCGCGCTGCAACAGGCGCAGCAACAGCTTGCCGCCGCCCGTGCACAACTGGCGGACATCCAGACGGGCAAGCGCCCGCCGGAAATCGAGGTGACAAAGGCGCAACTCGCGCAGGCCGTGGCGAACGCGCGCAAGGCCGCGCTGCAATTGACGCGCGACGAAGCGCAGTATCGCGCCGGCGGCATTCCGAAGGGACAGCTCGACGATACGCGCGCCGCCGCCGACGCTGCCAATGCGCAGGTGCGCGAGTTGACGCGCGAGGTCCAGGTCGCTCGGTTGCCGGGGCGCTCGCAACAGTTGCTCGCGCAGACCGCGCAGGTCGAAGCAGCGCAGGCGGCCGTTGCGCAAGCGCAATGGAAGCTCGACCAGAAGCGCGTGAACGCGCCCGCCAGGGGCCGCGTCTACGACACGCTATACCGCGTCGGCGAATGGGTGCAGGCGGGCAACCCCGTCGTGCAGATGCTGCCGCCGCAAAACGTGAAAGTGCGCTTCTTCGTGCCCGAAACCGTGGTCGGCTCGCTCGCGCCGGGCCGCGCGCTGACGGTGCATTGCGACGGCTGCGCGTCGGATATCGACGCGAAGATCACTTACGTGTCGAATTCGTCGGAATACACGCCGCCCGTCATCTATAGCAACGAGAGCCGCGCGAAGCTCGTTTTCATGGTCGAAGCGCACCCTTCCGTCGATGACGCGCCGCGCCTGCACCCGGGCCAACCTGTTTCGGTGACGCTGCGATGAGCACGCAGAACGGGGCGCAAGGTTCGCCGAAAGATTCGCTCGCCATCGACGTGCACAACCTCAACAAGCACTTCGGCGACAAGCACGTCGTCAACGATGTCTCGCTGCAGGTCGCGCATGGCGAAATCTTCGGCTTTCTCGGCCCGAACGGCAGCGGCAAGACGACGTCGATCCGCCTGATGTGCGGCCTGCTCACGCCGGATTCCGGCAGCGGCACCTGCCTCGGCTACGACATCGTGCGCGACAGCGCGCAGATCAAGCGCAACGTCGGCTACATGACGCAGCGCTTCTCGTACTGGGAAGACATGACGATCCGCGAGAATCTCGATTTCGTCGCGCGTATCTATCAGATGCGCGACCGCAAAGAGAAGGTGGATCGCGCGCTCGAAACGCTCGGCTTGCAGACGCGCGCGGACCAGTTGACGGGCGCGCTGTCGGGCGGCTGGAAGCAGCGGCTCGCGCTCGCCGCCTGCATGCTGCACGAGCCGAAGCTGCTGCTGCTCGACGAACCGACAGCAGGCGTCGACCCCACCGCGCGCCGCGACTTCTGGGAAGAACTGCACCGGCTCGCCGCGCAAGGCATTTCGGTGCTGGTCAGCACGCACTACATGGACGAAGCGGAGCGCTGCCACAAGCTCGCGTATATCGCGTACGGCAAGCTGCTCGCGCAAGGCACGGCGCAGCAGGTGATCGATTCGCAGGCGCTCGCCACGTGGGCGATTCACGGCGAGCGTCTGACGCAGTTGTCCGAACAGTTGCGCAAGACGCCTGGCGTCGATCAGACCGTCGTATTCGGCTCCGCGCTGCACGCAAGCGGCCACGACCACGACGCGCTCGAAAAGGCGATCAGACAGGTGACGTCGGGCCTGCCCGTGCGGATCGAGCCGATCGAAACCGGCCTCGAAGACGTCTTCATCTACATGATGAGCCGCTCGGCCGACAACTACGGAAAGCCATCGTGAACCGTCTTTTCTCCGTGACGCGCTGGTGGGGCATCGTCCTCAAGGAGTTCATCCAGTTGCGGCGCGACCGCATCACGTTCGGCATGATCGTCGGCTTGCCGATTCTTCAGCTCGCGCTGTTCGGCTTCGCGATCAATACCGACCCGAAGCATCTGCGCACGGCCGTCGTCATCAGCGAGCAGAGCCAGTTCTCGCGCAGCTTCGTCGCGGCGATGAAGAACTCGGACTATTTCCATATCGTCGACACGCTGCCCGACGACGCCGCGGCACGCGAGGCGCTGGCGCGCGGCGACGTGACCTTCGTCGTGTCGATTCCCGTCGATTTTTCGCGGCGGCTCTTGCGCGGCGAACGGCCCGCACTGCTCGTCGAAGCCGACGCCACCGATCCGACCGCCACACAGGCGCCGCTCGCCGCGCTGCCCGGCCTCGTGCAATCGGTCGCGGACAAGGACATCATCGGGCCGCTCGCGCATCTGAACGGTGCACCCGCCGCGTTCGACGTGCAAATCCACAAGCTGTACAACCCCGAGGGCATCACGCAATACAACGTCGTGCCGGGTCTGATGGGCACGATCCTCACGCTGACGATGGTCATGATGACGGGCCTCGCGATGACCCGCGAACGCGAGCGCGGCACGATGGAAAACCTGCTTGCGACACCCGTGCTGCCGATCGAGGTGATCGCGGGCAAGCTGGTACCGTACATCGCAATCGGGCTCGTGCAAGCGTCGATCATTCTGGCGGCGGCGCGCTATGTCTTCGATGTGCCGTTCGTCGGCAGTCTGATCGCGCTGTATGTCGCTGCGCTGCTCTTCATCGCGGCGAACCTGACGGTCGGCATTACGTTGTCGTCGATTGCGCAAAACCAATTGCAGGCGATGCAGCTCACCATCTTCTACTTTTTGCCGAGCCTGCTGCTGTCGGGCTTCATGTTTCCGTTCGCCGGTATGCCCGTGTGGGCGCAATGGATCGGCAATCTGCTGCCGCTCACGTACTTCAACCGGCTCGTACGCGGCATTCTGCTCAAGGGCAATGGCTGGGTCGAACTGTGGCCATCAGTGTGGCCCGTCGCGATCTTCACAGCCGTCGTGTTGGCCATTGCCGTGCGCTTCTATCGGCGCACGCTGGATTAGGAGGCTCGACGATGAAACACTACGTGCTGTTGTCCGCGCTCGCGCTGTGCGGCTGCGCGGTCGGCCCCGACTTCCACGCGCCCGCCGCGCCTGATGCGCCGTCCTACACGCGTGAAGCGCTGCCTGCCGCGACGCAAGCGGCAGGTGTCACGCAAACGCTCGTCGTCGCGAACAACGCGCTGCCCGCATGGTGGATGCAGTTTCACTCCGACGCGCTGAACCGTCTCGTCGACACGGCGCTGCAACGCAGCCCGACACTCGACGAAGCCCGCGCGAAACTCGTCGAAGCGCGCGAGAACTACATCGCGCAAGCAGGCGCGACCGAGTTCCCCGCAGTCGATGCAACGCTGTCCGGCACGCGGCAAAAGGTCAATCCCGCTGCGTTCGGCATTCCGATCGTGCCGAACCCCGGGCCGTTCACGCTGTTCAATGCGTCGGTGAGCGTGTCGTATGCGCTCGATATCTTCGGCGGCAACCGGCGCGCGCTCGAAGCTTTGCTCGCGCAAGTCGATTACCAGACGTATGAACTGGATGCCGCGCGCCTGTCGCTGGCGGGCAATGTCGTGTCGACGGCCATCCGGCGCGCGTCGCTGCAACAGCAGCTCGCGCTGACGCAGCAACTTTCGGATGCACAGGCGCATCAACTGACGATTGTCGAAGGACGTTACGCGGCGGGCGGCGTCGCGCAACTCGATGTGCGAACACAGCGCACGCTGCTCGCGCAGACGCGCGCGCAGATTCCGCCGCTGACGACGCAACTCGCGCAAGCCGATCATCAGCTGGCAATCCTGCTCGGCGTCGCGCCGTCGCAAGCCGATTTCAACGACATCACGCTCGATGCGCTGCATCTGCCCGACACCGTGCCCGTCACGCTGCCGTCGATACTCGCGCGCGAACGGCCCGACATCCGCGCATCGGAAGCGCTGTTGCATCAGGCGAGCGCGAATGTCGGCGTCGCGACGGCGAACCTGTATCCGCAGTTTGTGGTGTCGGCGGGGATCGGCTCGGAGCGCACGCGCGTCGAAGATGTCGTCAACAGCTTGAACGTGTGGAACCTCGGCCTGAATCTGACGCAGCCGATCTTTCACGGCGGCGAACTGCGCGCGAAGAAGCGCGCCGCGCAGGCTGCTTATGATGCGGCGTTTGCGTCGTATCGGCAGACGGTCTTACAGGCGCTGCAGCAGGTCGCCGATACGCTGCACGCGTTGAACGACGACGCGCGCGAATTGCAGGCGCGCGATGACGCGGCGTCGGAAGCGCAGGCAAGTGTGACGATCGCGCAGGCGCAGTATGCGGCGGGCGGCGTCAGCCAGTTCAGCTTGATCGATACGCAGCGCCAGGCGTTGCAGACTGCGCTCGACAAGACGCGCGCACAGGCCGATCGTCTCGCGGATACGGCAGCGCTGTTTCAGGCGCTGGGTGGGATGACGCCGGCGGCGTCGGCCGATCAGACGGCGAAGCGATAGGCGCGGAAACGACAAACCCGGCCGAAGCCGGGTTTGTCGTTTCCGCGTCGAATGCAGGTCAGCCGCGCCGGAAAAGCCGGATGACGAACAGCAGGATCACAGCGCCGATGAACGCCGTGATCGTCGAACCGATCCATCCGCTGCCAAGCGAGATATGCAGCGCGCCCGACAGCCACCCGCCGATAAACGCGCCCACGATGCCGACGACGATATCGAGGAGGACGCCATAGCCGCTGCCCGACACCAGCACACTAGCAAGCCAGCCCGCGATACAGCCGATGATCAGTCAGGCAATGATTCCGTGTTCCATAGTTTTCTCAGGTTTCCACTGTAGGTAATAAGAGCCGTAGTTTTAACGCAGTGCTCGGCCTGAGTTGTCAACGTTTGTCACAGCTTAGAGCAGTCGTTGAGTGCTACGCGTCGGCTTGCTCACCATCCAGATACAGCACCATGTTCTCTTCATCGAAGTAACGCCCATTCACGCACATCGCGCGGCGCTCGATGCCATAGCCCGTAAAGCCGCTCGTCGCATAGAGTTGCCGCGCGCGATGGTTTTCGGTATTGACGCGAAGATGAATCTGCCGCAGTTGCATATTCCGCGCATGCGTCAACGCGGCCCCGAGCAACTCGCGCGCGACGCCCACGTTCCGATACAGAGGATGAACGAACACGCCCCACAGCATGCCCTTGTGCCGCAACTGCGCGTAAGGCTCCTGTTTGAGGCCGGCGATTCCGATCAGCATGTGCTGATCAAATACGCCGAACACGATCTGTTTCGGCGTCTGCCGTATTTGCGTAGCGATGGCGTCGAGCGGGCGCGCGCGCTCTTCGTCGAGAGTCGGCCAGATTGCAGATGGGGAATCGTCGATGGCCTTGCGCCGCAGTTCCGTGAACGCAGCGGCGTCGTTTTCGTTCAAAGGGCGAAGTGTCAGAGCCTCGCAAAGCATTGCTTCATGTTTCCAGAAAGTGTCCGAATAGCGAGCTATACAGGAACTTTCAGGTTAACTAATGAAGCTACGACAATTTATGACAAGTGCGCGCAAAAAACGTCGTCGCTCGAATGGTCACTGCGCAGATTAAAGCGTGGCCGCAATGACATAACGCAAACAAATCGGCTCACGCCGCCACCGCCCGCGCCGCATTCCTTCCGCGCAACCATTCGAGCGCAAGCAGCAGGCAGGTAGAAAACACGATAAGAATCGTCGCCAGCGCAGCAATGGTCGGGCTGATGTTCTCGCGGATGCCGGTGAACATCTGCCGCGGCAACGTCGTCTGATCGGCGCCCGCGAGAAACAGCGTGACGACCACTTCATCGAACGACGTCGCGAACGCGAACAGCGCGCCTGAGATCACACCCGGCGCAATCACCGGCAGCGTGATACTGAAAAACGTCTTCACAGGATTCGCGCCGAGCGAAAGGCTTGCCCGCACGAGGTTGTAGTTGAAGCCCTGCAATGTAGCCGCCACCGTCGTCACGACGAACGGCACGCCCAGCGACGCATGCGCCATGATCAGGCCGATATACGTATTGGCCAGTCCCAGCGGCGCAAAGAACAGATACATGCCGACGCCGACTACGACGACGGGCACGATCATCGGCGAAATCAAGATCGCCATCAACAGCGCCTTGCCCTTGAAGTTCGCCTTCGTCAGCCCGATTGCCGCGAGCGTGCCGAGTATCGTTGCCAGCACGGTCGCCGACGGCGCGACGATAAAGCTGTTCTTCGCGGCCATCCGCCATTCGTCGGAGGCGATCAGGTTCTGATACCAGCGCAGCGACCAACCCGGAATCGGATAGACGAGGAACGTGCTCGACGAAAACGACAGCGGCACGATCGCGAGCACGGGCAGGATCAGATACAGCAGCGTCAGCACGGCAAGTCCGCGCAACGTGAAGTACCACACGCGCTCGATCATCGACGTATGCGGCGCGAACATTGGTTTGGCAAATTTCATCGCGTCGCTCCTCAACCAAGGCTCACGTTCGAACGCGTGAAGCGTCCGTAAATCACATACAGCACGAGCGTCGCCGCGAGCAGCAGCCCGCCGAGCGCGCACGCCATGCCCCAGTTGATCGTCACGTTGGTGAAGTACGCGACGTAGTAGCTGACCATCTGATCGTTCGGTCCGCCGAGCAGCGCCGGCGTGATGTAGTAGCCGATCGCGAGAATGAACACCAGCAGCGCGCCTGCGCCGATGCCCGGATACGTTTGCGGCACATACACGCGCCAGAACGCGGCGAACGGATGCGAGCCGAGCGAAATAGCCGCGCGCTGATAGGTCGGCGGAATCGACTTCATCACGCTGTACAGCGGCAGGATCATGAACGGCAGCAGAATGTGCGTCATCGAGATATAGACGCCGACGCGATTGAACAGCAACGCCAGCGGATCGTGTATCAGCCCCGAACCGATCAGCGCCTTGTTGACGAGACCTTCGCTCTGCAGAATCACGATCCACGCGGCGACGCGCACGAGGATCGACGTCCAGAACGGAATCAGCACGAGGATCATCACGAGATTCGCGCGCCGTTCATTGAGCGTCGAAATCCAGTACGCGAGCGGATAGCCGAGCAGCAACGCGAACACCGTCACCGCGAAGCCGATCACGAACGTGCGGCTGAATACGGCGAGATAGATCTGTTGCTCGGGGTCGGTCGGAATGATGTGGCCGAACGCGTCCTGCTTGTGATCGAGCGAGGCGAGCAGATAGAACGGCGAAATCGTGCTGCTGTTTTTGGCAATCGCTTGCCAGTATTTCGCATCGCCCCAACGTTCGTCGAGTTCGATGATCTTCGCCTTGACCTGCGCGGGCGGCAACGCGTGGCCCGCGTCGTCGTTCAGCGGCATCGCGCGCGCCGTCTTCGCGACGAGCGAGCGATAGCCAGGAATCTCCGTGTTCAGGCGGCGCGCGAGCGCGCCCATCGCTTCGCCGTCCGCTATAGCGGTGAGATCGGTGGCGAGCGCGCCGTACGCGGCGTCATTCGGCGCGGACTTGCGATCCCAGTCGCGCAGCGCCGTCACCGTGTGCGGCAATGCTGCCGCGATCTCGGGGTTCTGGACGGCGCGCGTCAACAGCGCGCCGATCGGCACGACGAAGATCAGCAGCAGGAAAATCGCGAGCGGCGCGATCAGCAGCAGCGCCATCGCGCGCTTCTTCGCTTCGGCGGCTTTCAGCTCGCGCTTGAGTTTGTTGGTCGACTCGGGTGCCGGGTCGGCGGCGATCGTGATCGTCGTCACAGGTTTCTCCTGCGTCAATGCAGCTTTGCTACAGCGATGCGGCTTCCCTGTGCGGATGCCGCATCGCGTTCACCTCGGACTTACTTCGACGCCCACGACGAGAAGCGTTGCTCCAGCTCATCACCGTGATCGGTCCAGAACGTCAGGTTCTGCAGCACCGCGTTCTTGCCGTTGGCGGGCGAGTTCGGCAGATTGGAAAGCGTCTTCGCGTCGAGCGACTTGATCGCCGATTCATTCACCGGGCCATACGCGATGTGCTTCGCGTACTCCTGCTGCGGCTTCGACGAAATCGTGTACGCAATGTACTTCTCGGCCAGCGCCTTGTTCGGCGTGCCCTTCGGCATTGCCCAGTAGTCGAGGTCGTAGATGCTGCCGTTCCACACCACCTTCAGGTTCTTGCCTTCCTTCTGCGCGGCATCGATGCGGCCGTTATACGCCGTCGACATCACCACATCGCCCGCGACGAGGAATTGCGGCGGCTGCGCGCCCGCTTCCCACCACTGGATATTCGGCTTCAGCTCGTCGAGCTTCTTGAATGCGCGGTCCTGGCCTTCCTTCGTGCCGAGCACCTTGTAGACGTCCTTCGGCGCGACGCCGTCGGCCATCAGCGCGAATTCCAGGTTGTAGCGCGCGCCCTTGCGCATGCCGCGCTTGCCCGGGAATTTCTTCGTGTCCCAGAAGTCGGCCCAGCTCGCGGGCGCCGTCTTCAGCTTGTCGGCGTTGTACGCCATCGCCGTCGACCACACGAAAATGCCGACGCCGCACGTTTGCGGCGCTTCGGGAATCAGATCCGACTTCTTGCCGAGCTTCGACCAGTCGAGCTTTTCATACAGGCCTTCGTCGCAGCCGCGGCCGAGGTCGCCCGATTCGACTTCGACGACATCCCAGTTCACATGCTTCGCTTCGACCATTGCCTTCACTTTGGCCTGCTCGCCGTTGTATTCGACTGCCGTCACTTTCGAGCCGCTTTGCGCCTCGAACGGCTGGTTGAATGCGGCCTTCTGCGCGTCGCCATTCGCGCCGCCGAAGTTCACGACCGTCAGTTCCGCCGCGTTCGCCTGAGCAACGGCGCCGAGCGCGATGAGGACAGCGCCGACAGCCACGGCACAGCGCGATTGCACGATCTTCTTCATGATGGTTCCTCTTTGGTGTGATGAACTGCTTACGACGTGGACGTTGTTGTGTTTCTACTCACGCGAACACGCGCAGATGCTCCGGCGCGAATTCGAGCGCGACGGGCGCGCCCGGCGCGAAACCGTCGAGTGCTTCCGTGCCGAGCGGCACCTTCACGAAGCACTCGTCCTGTTGCGGCAAACCACAGCGCATGCGCACGTGATCGCCGAAATAGATGAGCCCGCGCGCTTCGCCCGCCACCGCATTCGCGCCGGGCCGCGCCAAGCCCACCGCGCCCGCCGCGAGCTTCATCCGCTCCGGCCGGATGCACGCGACGCCTTGCGCGCCCGCTTGCGCGCCACCGATATTCCGCCCGACCAGGCGCGTTCCGTCGATCAGGTGAAACTCGCAGTAGTCGCCGTCGACATTCGCGATCGTGCCGCGCAGCCGGTTGCTATCGCCGATGAAGTTCGCGACGAACTCGTTGCACGGCGCCTCGTAGAGGCTATTGACGGTATCGAGCTGTTGCACGATGCCCTTGTCGAACACGGCGACGCGATCGGACATCGTCAGCGCTTCGCCCTGATCGTGCGTCACGTAGACGAAGGTGACGCCGAGCTTTTCGTGCAGCGATTTGAGTTCGTATTGCATGTGCTCGCGCAACTGCTTGTCGAGCGCGCCGAGCGGCTCGTCCATCAGCACGAGCTTGGGTTCGAACACGAGCGCGCGTGCCAGCGCGATACGCTGCTGCTGGCCGCCCGACAACTGCGCCGGATAACGCTTCGCAAAGCCTTCCATGCGCACCATCTTCAGCGCGTTGTTGACTTTGTGCGCGCGTTCGTCGGCGGACAGCTTGCGTACCGTCAGCGGATACGCGACGTTCTGCTCGACCGTGAGATGCGGAAACAGCGCGTAGTTCTGAAACACCATGCCGATGTTGCGCTTGTGCGGCGGCACGTTGTTGAGCAGCTGACCGTCGAGCCAGATCTCGCCGCCCGTCGGAAATTCGAAGCCTGCGAGCATCATCAGGCAGGTCGTCTTGCCGGAACCGGACGGTCCAAGCAGCGTGAGGAATTCGCCTTGATAGATGTCGAGATCGAGTTGCTTGACGACGAGCGTTTCGCCGTCATACGTCTTGCGCACACCCCGAAAGCTGACGATTACGTCTTCGGTTTTCATCGTGTCCGTCTCCTGTCGATCCAGGTTAGCGCTTTAGCGCTTACCTGGATCCCATGCCGTATCGATCAGAGTTAGCGCTTCAGCGCTTACTCTGATCCTACGGCGAGTCGATCGGAGTTAGCGCTTTAGCGCCAGCTCCAATCCCCCAGCTTTGCTGCTTCATCTACGGGTTTCTACGCAGATTTGGTTCCACCCGTTTTGAAGAATCGCATCGATTGCGTGATCCACTATAGCCCGTTACGGTTCTACAATAGGGAACCATTTCATAATTCCGGATAGAACCACTTGGATACGGTGATCCTGTCGGACTGGCTCGCCGCGCGGCTCGACCGGACGGCTGGCGAACCCGTCTATCGACAAGTGCTGGGCCTGCTGCAGCAGGCCATTCTGACGGGCCAGTTGCTGCCCGGCGCCAAGCTGCCCAGCTCGCGTATGCTCGCGTCGGACCTCGGCATCGCGCGCAATACCGTGCTGCATGTCTACGATCAGCTCACGGCGGAAGGCTATGTGTTATCGACCACGGGCAGCGGCACCTATGTCGCCGACACGCGGCCGGACACGGCCGCCGTCAACGCGCGCAAGGCGCCACCCGCCGCGAGTGGCTCCATTGGCGCGATCGTTGGTGCTGTCGGCGTCGTGCCGGGCGCGAACGTCGCGCAGACCACTGTGCCTGCACGCGGCAGTTTGTCGACACGCGGTGCGCGTCTGATTCGCCAGGCGGGCGTATCAGCCAGGCAGTGGGGCGCGTTCATGCCCGGTGTGCCAGATGTCGCCGAGTTTCCGGCGCGCACGTGGAGCCGCCTGCAGGCCAAGCTCTGGAAGGAAGCGAATCCCGATCTGCTGACGTATGCGCCGGGCGGCGGCTATCGTCCGCTGCGGCGCGCGTTGTCGGATTATCTGCGCGTCGCGCGCTCGGTGAAGTGCACGCCCGACCAGATCATCATCACAACGGGTATTCATCAGTCGATCGATCTCGCCGTGCGGCTGCTCACGGACGTCGGCGACCGCGCGTGGGTCGAGGAACCTTGCTATTGGGGCGCGCGCAGCGTGCTGCAATCGTCGGGGCTGACGCTCGCGCCCGTGCCCGTCGATGAAGAAGGGTTAAATCCGCGCGAATCCGATTTGCAGACGCCGCCGCGCATCGCGCTCGTCACGCCGTCGCATCAGTATCCGCTCGGCATGGTGATGAGCCTCGCGCGCCGCCGCACGCTGCTCGAATACGCGCGTCAGCATGGCGTGTGGATCATCGAGGACGACTACGACAGCGAGTTCCGCTATGGCAGCAGGCCGCTCGCGTCGCTGCAAGGGCTCGACGATGCGGGCCAGGTGATCTATGTCGGCAGCTTGGGGAAGATGCTGTTTCCGGGTTTGCGGATCGGCTACATGATCGCGCCGGAACATCTCGTCGATACGTTTCGCACGGGCGTGGCCGAGCTGTATCGCGAAGGACAACTGATGCAGCAGGCCGTGCTGACCGAGTTCATCATGGACGGCTATCTGACGTCGCACGTGCGGCGCATGCGCGCGTTGTACGGCGAGCGCCGCCAGATTCTGATCGACGCGATCACTGCGCGTTTCGGCGACGCGCTGCCCGTGATGGGCGACGAAGCGGGCCTGCATCTGGTGCTCGGCCTGCCCGACGACGCCAACGACCGTGAGGTGACAGCCGCTTCGTACGACGCGGGCGTGATCGTGCGGCCGCTCGCCGCGTACTACAACAGCGAAACGCCGGCGCGCCGCGGCCTGTTGCTCGGCTACGCGTGTGTGCCGAACGAGCGCATCGGACCGGCGTTCGATACGCTCGCGAACGTGATCGAAAGGACTGCGTTCAAGACGACGGCCGCGCCTACTCGGGCGGCTTAGCAGGGCACCCTCGCGCGGCGCGTCGAACGCGTTGCTAACCGTTCGTCGTCAGATGCATCGGGCGATGCGCGATGCGCTCCGCTTCGGGCTTCTCCACCCGCTCGATCGACACCTTCGTCACGCCCGCGCGATGCATGCCGAGCGCCGACGCGGCGAGATACGACAGATCGATCACGCGGCCGCGCGCGTAGGGTCCACGATCGTTGATGCGCACCACCACCGACTTCGAACTCGCCAGCGACGTCACGCGTACATACGATCCAAGCGGCAGCGTCCGATGCGCGGCCGTCATCGCGTACATATCGTAGTGCTCGCCGTTCGCCGTGCGATGACCGTGAAAGCCGCGGCCGTACCACGACGCGAGCCCCAGTTGCCTGAAGCGCGACGTGTGCCCTTTCGCGCTCGCTGCATGCGCCAGATGCACGGCATGCGCGGCGCGGTTGGCGCGGTTTTTTGGATCGACGGGCGCGCCGTGCTGCGCTTTTTTCGCCTTAGGACGCAGCTTCGGATCAACCGGCTTATGTTTCCCGCCAGCCACCGATGCCGACGCGGGCAGCGCGCTCGCCAGCAGGAAGAACGAAACGGACGCGCCGAGGCGTCGTAACAGCGGGTTCTTTTTCAAGCGATGGCTCGTCTTCGAAATGGCATCGTGCGATGCGCTTCGGCTGCAGTCACGCAGAACCCGGACCGGGCCGCAGGACGGAGCACGACGCGCATCGCCAGGCGACCAGGTTAGCCCGAACGTTTCGGCAGGTAGCTTTGGGGATCGACTGCCTTGGTGCCGTCGCGCAGTTCGAAGATGAGGTACGGATGGGGATTGTCAGCAGCGCCCATTTCGGCGATCGGCTGGCCTTGCTTGACCGCGTCGCCTTCCTTGACGAGCAGCTTCGCGTTGTTGCCGTAGGCGCTCACGAAACGTTTGTCGTGCTTGACGATGACGAGCAGCCCGTACGCCTTGATCTCAGAGCCTGCGTAGATCACGCGGCCGGTACTCGCTGCCCGGATCGTCTCGCCGGCTGTGCCGCTGATATGAATAGCCTTCGACTGGCCGTCTCCGGCAATCGACGTCACGGGCCCCGAGGCGGGCCAGATGAAGCGCACCTGCTGCGTGGGCGCAGCAGGCGGCGCGACATTGCCGGTTGCAGCCATTGATTCCGGCGCGCCCGTTTGCACGGGCCCGGACACCGCCGCTGGATCAGGCGCCACGCGGAGCACCTGACCGACGCTCACCGGGTAGTCGTCCGGAAGACGGTTCCAGCGGGCAACCTGCGCGGGATCACGCCCGAACGCAGCCGCGACGCCCGCCAGCGTATCGCCCGGATTCACGCGATAGAAGCCCGCCGCAACAGGCGCAGGCGCCTCGAGCGAGGGCGGGCGCGCCTCGGGTGAACTGGTAAAGAGGTCGCCCCAAGGCGAGCTTGCACAACCCGCGAGCGCCAATGCGACGCTCGCGATCAATAGCCGTCGCGTCAGCTGGCGGCACGGTTTGAAGATGTTCATCGGAAGACGATCGGAAGGATGGCATCGGATGCGCCAGCGGGCTGCATGTCGCAGCCCGCTGGCACAAGGGTTGGCATCCTTAACGAACGTCGTCGCGATGCGTTGACCCCACGCGCGATCGCTCAGTCATCCTTGACGATTGTTAACGCGCTTGCACGCAAAAGCGGCAAACACGTGAAGAATCGTCGGCGCGTTACTTCAGGCCGAAATCCACCCGCGTCGTCGCGCCCTTGTCGTCGATACCCGAAGCATCGAGCTTCGGCGCCACGATGAAAACGCGGCTGTTGTCGATCTTGCCTTCGAAGTACTGCTGCACCGCCTGCGCGCGGCGCTGCGCGAGATCGCGCAGGCTGGCGTCCGTGACGGGCGCATGCTCGGCGAGCGCGGTCTTCATCTCGTCGTCGGGCAGCGTCTTCGTCAGGCCGACGATGTTGCGCGGCTTCTTGAAGTCCGAATCCTTGTAGGCCTTGGTCAGATACTTGTCGTATTCGTTGGCGTCGACCTTGATCGTCATCGGATCGACGCTTTCACCGTTGCCCACGACGTCCTTGAGCTTCTGCTGACGCACGAGCCGATCGACATAGGCCGTGCGCAGCGCCGGCTGATCGACGGCGGGATCGACGCGGCCGATGATGTCGAGGCGGATCGACGGCTTGTCGGAGAGCGCCTTCACGATCATGTCGAGCTTCTTCTGCGATGCGTCGGACAGCGCGAAGGAGCCCGGATCGAACTCGACGTAGCCGAGTTCCTCTCCGCTGCCGCCGCCAAACGCATGCGCGAGCAGCGAGAACGGCGCCGTCACAGCCTTCTGCAGCAGATTCAGCACCGCGTGCCAGATCAAGCCTCCGATGCTGAACTCCGGATTCGACAACGAGCCCGACACGGGAATGTCCACATCGATTTCACCGCGCGAATTCTTCAGCAGAGAAATGGCGAGCTTCACGGGCAGCTTCGTCGCCGTGTCGTTATCGACGTGATCGCCGAACGTGAGCTGATCGATGAAGATGTGGTTGTTCGCCGTCAGCTGGTCATTTACCAACTGATAGTGCAGATCGACGTTCAGCTTGCCCTTCGTGATCGGATAGCCCGCGTACTTCGCCGAGTACGGCGTCAGGTTGGTCAGCTCGATGCCGTGCGCCGTTGCCGTCAGATCGAGCGCCGGCTTGGCGATCAGCGGATTCACCGAGCCGCGGATCGTAATCGGGCCGTTGGCGGCGAGCTTCGCGGACACGTCGACGGGCGCCGACTGCTTCGAGTCCGTGCCGAATGCGCCGACCGTGCCCTGGATCGCGACCAGGTTAGCCGTGTAGTTTGGCTTGATGAAGTTGTCGGTGTAAGTGACGCGGCCGTTCTGCAGCACGAGCTGGCCGAAGTGCAGACGCACCGGACTTTGCGGAGGCGTAGCCGCCGTCACCGACGTGTTCGCGCCGGACGCGGCGGAAGCCGGCACGGCAGCCTGTGCTTCGGAAGCGGCGGGCGCGCCGAGCGGAATCGGCTCTTTGCCCTTGGCGCTCTGGTCACGCGTGAGCGACTGCGGCGCGCCCGTTTCGTGCGCGACCACGTCCTTCAGATTCAGCTTGCCTTGCGCGTCGAGCAGCACGCGGCCGTAGAAGTTCGCGAACGTGACCTTGGCGGCATCGACGTCCGTGCCGCGCTCGTCGTAATTGGCCTTGATGCCCGTCAGCGCCAGCGAGCGCCAGCCGGCAAACGGGTCCGAGGTCGCCTTGTCGATCATGCGCACGTCGACGATCGCCGCGTCGCCGCGATACGTCGCGCGCATGCCCTTCGACTTGTCGCCCTGCGCGAGCGTCACATCGCCGCTTGCATTGAGCAGCGCGCTCGCGATCGTCGCGTTCAGCTTGCTGCCGAAGTACGGCTCGAGCGCCGCGGCGTCCAGCCGGTTCGCGTCGATCTTCACCGCGAGCTTGAGCGGCGTCGCCGTCACGTCGCCCTTCACGCCAAGCGTGCCCTTGCCGTTGACGGTGGCCTGTAGCTCGACGGGCAGCGCGCGGCTCAGGTCGTCGCTGATCTTCTGCACTTTCAGTTGCAGCGGCTTGACGGCGAGCTTCACGGGACGCGTGGTCGTGTTGTCGGTGAACGTTGCCGCGCCGTCCTTCAGGTTCAGCTCGCCGATGCTGTAATGCCATGCCGGCCCTTCCTCCGTCGCCTTCTTCGCCGCGTGGATCACGGTGCGCTCGCGCACCTGCTCCTGCGGCGGGCCAGCCAGCGCGGCCAGATCGATCGTGCCGTCTTTCAGGCGCTGCGCGTCGACGGACAGGCCCGTCACGTCGACCGTGTCGAGTTCCGCCTTGCGCGCGGCCAGATCGACGTGCTTGATGCCCGCCTTGCCGTCCGCGATCGAAATGACCGGCTGCTTCGCGTTCCCTGTCGCGAGCTTCAGCGATTGCAGATCGATCTGGCTTTCGCCGATCTGCAGATCGACGGGTTCCTTCGACCAGTTGGCCGTCAGGTTCGACTGCACGCTCAACGTGCCGTCGAGCACCTTTGCCGCCGTCACGGTGTCGAGATATGGCTGCAAGACGGGCAGTTGGGCCGACTTCACGTCGATCTTCGCGTCGGCCGTCTTCGCGGCGAGCGACAGGTTGCCCGATACGGCGAGCGCGCTCTGCGGCTGGTTCTTGACGTTGGTCTTGAGGGTGTAGCGCGCGGGCGTCTTGCCAAGCGTCGAGAAATCCGCAAGCGTCACCGCGAGATTGTTCAACCCTGCCGATACGGGCCGCGACGCCGCCGCGTCCTGTACTTCGACGGTGCCGTTCGACAGCTCGAATTGCTTGATCTGCAGATCGAGCGGCGGCGCGGCCTTTGCTGCTGCAGCCTCGGCGCCGCTCGCGCCGGACGCAGCCGCCGCCGCGGGCGCGCTTGCCGCCGCAGCAGGTGCGGGCGCGAACGTACGCTGCACGCTCAGCACGCCGCTCTTGTCGCGCGCGAGATGCACGGTCGGCGCGTCGAGGCGGATGTCGTCGAAACGATAGACGCTCTTCAGCGGCTCCAGCGTCTGCGCGGCCACATGCAGCGAGCGCGCGGCGAAGAACGGCGCCTTGTGCTCGTCGAGCACGTCGATGTCGGCGAGATCCGTCGTGCCCGTGATGCGCAGCGTGGGCGCGTCGCCCGTCATCAGGAAGCTCACTTTCAGGTCGCTCGACAGCTTGCCCGCCTGCACCGTGACGGGCAGCTTCGCGGGCGAATACGACAGCAGCTTCGGCACGTCGAGCCCGTCGAAGCGCAGCGACACTTCCGATTCGCGCGACGCCGCGAACGGCTTCGTGCGCCCGTCGATGGCAATCGGACTGCCGTCGATACGCGCTCGCAGCAGCGGCTCGACGAAGATGTCGGTCTTCGACGGCAAGGTGGCGATGAACGGGATACCCAGGCGCCATTCATCGACGACATGCGTGACGCCGAGCAGCCGGTCGTCGAACGTGATCTTGCCGTTTTCGATTCGGATATTGGAGATCGAGAACTGCGCCGGCTTGCTGTCGGGCTTGGACGGCTGCTTCGAGAACTTCTCGATCAGGTCGCTGAAGCTGAAGCGCTGCGCGTCGTAGCGGACGATCGTGATGCGCGGCGAATCGAGATGCACTTCATCGACAATGGGCGCGAGCCGGAAAATCGAACTCCACGACGTCCGCACGATCAGCCGTTCGATATCGACGAAATCGCCCTTGCCGCCACGGTCGCCGATATGCACGCGGTCCGCTTCGAAATTGAGCGTGTACGGATTGAGCGAGATGCGTCCGATACTGGCCGGCCGGTCCAGTTGCTCGCTCAACTGCTGTTCGGCGATATGCCGGATCAGCGGCGGCGCGGCGAAAAAGCCGAGCAGTCCGAACAGGACCAGCACGACGAATACGATGAGAACGATGCGTCTTGCGCGCCGGCCTTGCGCGACTTCGCGGACGGTCTGAAAGGATGAAGCGATTGATGCTTTGGTCGGGCTTGCCATGCTTGGTCGCGGGTAGGGCGGCGCAGAACACGCCGCGATGACGAATATCCAGCTTGGCCGAAGTATACGTCGTGTACTTCGGGCAAACCATCAAATGTCATGAGAATGACGACCGTTGCGGGCAAATAAACGTTAGAAAGTGTAAGTGGCCCGATTTCAGTTGCGAGGACGTGTCCAGCCATGATGCGGCGGACACGTGCTTCGCTTATTGACGCACGACGGCGGGTGGCTGCCAGGTGCCGTCGCTGGCTTCGGGCTTCGGTGTGTAGAGACGCAGCACGAGCTGGAAATCGCCGCGCGGCGCGGGCAGCCAGTTCGACGCCTTGCGCGGTTTCGCCGACGACACCGTCACGTCGATCGAGCCGTCGCGGTTGCGCCGCACGCCCGCCTTGTCGCCGACGGACGCGCGTGCCGGCGTGCTGTCGCCGAGCGCGCCGTCCTTCGTGTACGCGGCGATCGACCAGAAGCCGCGCACGGGCGGCACCTGGTTCGGCTCGAAGTGCATCACGTAGCGGTTCGCCCCGTTCAACGCGTGGCCGTCGCTGTCGAGCGCGACGTTGGCGCGCACTTCGTCGTCCTTCGTGCCGATGCCCGGCTGCGCGTATGACGCGTACGCGCGCAGTGCGTAGTCGGGACCGTAGTTGCCGACGCCCTCGCCGAACCAGCTCCAGCCGTTGGCCGTCAGCATGTTGGTGGGCGGCGTCGCGACGCGCGCGTGGCCGTCCGCGAGACCGTCGGCGATCGCGTCGCTGGCCGACCTGGGCAATTCGACGGCTTCGTCCGGCTTCACGCCGAGGTCGGCGAGAAACTTGAGCGCGTGCGGATCGGCGGGCGACGGCGGGTTGTCGGGCAGCAGCCGCGCGAGGCGGTCGAAGAAGCCTTTCGCGTCGAGCGCGGCGACCTGCTCGGCGGGCGTGCCGGAGACGCTTGCGTCGGGGGGCATGGTGCGCGGCGCAACGGACGCCGCCGATGCATCGCCCGTATAGACGGACAGCGGCACCACGCGAATGCCGCGCTGCAGCTTGCGCACGGCCGTCAGATCGCGTCCGCCGTTCGACTGGATGCGCACGTCGAGCCAGATATTGCGCGTGGGCGCGTCGATACGCTTGACGCCCTTGGGCAGATCGCCCTTCCAGTCGGGCTTCGCGAACACCACCGTCTGCGCCTTGATGCCCGACACACGCGAGCCGCCCTGCTGTTCCGCCGACCACAGCACGTTGGTCCACATGTCGAGCGCGCGCGCATCGATATAGCGGCCCGCCGAGGTTGGCAGCGAGACGATCACCGGTTCATCGCCGACGTCGAGCCACGCGGTCGAATCGAGCGTGTCGATGCCGGGCGTCGGCGGATTGTGCGCGCCGACGGGCGGCAACGCCGACGCATGACGCAGCGTGTTGACGGGCGCCTGGCCGGGGCCCGTGCCCACGGCGGCGTCGCGGGACGCTCCCATCAGCACTAACGGATAGGCAAATACATAGGAGTCGGCGACCTCGTCCTTGATCCAGCCAGTGGGCTTGGGCGCCACGATAGGAGTCGACGCGCACCCGGTGAGAAATGCGATGCCCGCGAGCGCCGCGCAGGCGAGTTGAAACGGAAACTTTTCTCGGCGATTTTTTATCATTCGATGAACCGCGGTCCTGGGTGTCACATGCCTGAGCCAGGACGGGCCCGGTCCGCGCGAGCCCCCGCCCGCGCCGGACTTGCCGAAATGTCCTGACATTCCTTTTCTGACAACGCGTTTTAACTTATCCGCGTCGCGGGGGCAAGTTAATGTGAGTGTTCATCTGGGTTTTGATGTGCCGTCTTCGGTTCGGGTGTTGTTTGTTAGTTTTTTTTGGGTTTTTGTTTGATTGTTTTGTGGTGGGTGCCTGCGAGGCGCGGGCTATGCCGGGTGGGGTTGGTGGTCTTGCGGTGGGATTCGCGGTTTGACTTCGTAGCGCGTTTGGTTTGGTTGTTCTAGCCTGTGCGCTGGCATCCGCGTGTTGCCTTCGTGCTTCATGCGTCGCCCCTGTGCGGGGCGGCACCTACTTTTCTTTGCCGCCGCAAAGAAAAGTAGGCAAAAGAAAGCGGCTAACACCGCCAACATTTCTTCTTGCCTGAGGGCCCCCAACCGGTCCCACACTTCACACGGCAACCACGTGACTCATGTTTGTTGCCAACGCTTTGAATTGACGCCTCACCCGCTTCGCACACCCGCACCAGAGCTGGCGGCAGCGAATGGTAAGTGCCGCCCAGGTGGCAAACTGTGTGTAGGTTGTCGCGTCGTATAGCTTGGCGCTCTTACAGGGTGGGACGCGTGCGCTATTGGTCCGGAGTGAGGCGTGTGTAGCGCTACGGCCTACACACAGTTTGCCACCTGGGCGGCAGTGGAATATCTGGCACGGCGTGCTGCGACGCGGGCGCGTGAAGCGGGTGGAGCGCTCATTCAAAGCGTTGGCAACATGCATGAGTCACGTGATTGCCGTGTGAAGCGTGGGACCATTTGGGGTCCCTCAGGCAGGAACAAGAATTAGCGGTGTTAGCCGCTTTCTTTTGCCTACTTTTCTTTGCGGCGGCAAAGAAAAGTAGGTGCCGCCCCGCACAGGGGCAACGCGTGAAGCACGAAGGCATAGCGCGGATGCCAGCGACAAAGCAAGAACAACCAAACCGTAGCACGCGCATGCATCCCTGCACGTCGTCGGGCAAATACGAAAAAGCCCCTTGACCTTCCCATCATGGGAAGGTCAATACTGGCTCCAATGATGCGCAATAGCGCAAACTGGAGCCTCCCAGCCATGACCGAACTCGCACCACCCCGCGCCGCCGACACGTCCCGCCCGGCGGCATCCTCGGAACTCGACATTCAGGGCATGACGTGCGCGTCCTGCGCGCTGCGCGTCGAGAAGG
This sequence comes from Paraburkholderia sp. SIMBA_054, assembly GCF_046534875.1. Lineage (NCBI taxonomy): Bacteria > Pseudomonadati > Pseudomonadota > Betaproteobacteria > Burkholderiales > Burkholderiaceae > Paraburkholderia > Paraburkholderia sp. SIMBA_054. The sequence continues at coordinate 260,032 of NZ_JAWRXV010000009.1, forward strand.
CGCTCGCCAAAGTGCCGGGCGTCGCGCGGGCCACCGTGAATCTGGCGACCGAAAAAGCAACCGTCGATGCCGACGCGTCCGTCACCACCGATACCCTCGTCAACGCCATCCGCAAAGCGGGCTACGACGCACAGCCGCTGAACGACGCGCCGCCACCCGCTGCCGACGCGCAATCGACAGCCGAACTCGCGATCGGCGGCATGACCTGCGCTGCCTGCTCCGGACGCGTCGAAAAAGCGCTCGCGAGGATTCCCGGCGTGACTTCCGCGTCCGTCAATCTCGCCACCGAAAAAGCGACCGTCACCACCAACGGCGCGGTCGGCGTCGATCAGTTGATCGCGGCCGTCACGAAAGCCGGCTATCAGGCGACGCCGCTCTCCACCGATGACGCAACGCCCGCCGCCACCGAAGACAAAGACGCCGCCGCGCGCGCCGCCGTACGCCGCGAACTCGGCGCGGTCGTGATCTGCGCGCTGCTGACGCTGCCGCTCATCGTGCCGATGTTCGCGGAGCCGCTCGGCCTGCACGCGATGCTGCCCGTCACGCTGCAACTCGCGCTCGCCACCGTCGTCCAGTTCGTGTTCGGCGCGCGGTTCTACCGCGCCGCGTGGAAAGCCGTGCGCGCGGGCGCGGGCAATATGGATCTGCTGGTCGCGCTCGGTACGTCGGCGGCTTATGGCGTGAGCGTCTACCAGATGGCGCTGCATCCCGGCGACATGATGCATCTGTATTTCGAGGCATCGGCTGTCGTGATTACGCTGGTGCGCTTCGGCAAGTGGCTCGAAGCGCGCGCGAAGCGCCAGACCACCGACGCGATCCGCGCCCTCAACGCGCTGCGTCCGGACCGCGCGCGCATTGTCGTCGGCACGGAAGAGCACGAGGTGCCGCTCGCGCAAGTGCGCGTCGGCATGCTCGTCGCGGTGCGGCCGGGCGAGCGCGTGCCCGTCGACGGCACGGTGCTGCAAGGCCGCACGCATATCGACGAATCGCTGATTACGGGCGAAAGCCTGCCCGTGCCGAAGCAGCAGGACGACCGCGTGACGGCAGGGTCGATCAACGGCGAAGGCGCGATCACAGTGACGACCACGGCCATCGGCGCCGAGACCACGCTCGCCCGCATCATCCGGCTCGTGGAGACGGCGCAGGCGGAGAAAGCGCCGATCCAGCGGCTGGTCGACCGCGTTAGCGAAATCTTCGTTCCCGCCATTCTGGCGATCGCGCTCATCACGCTGGTCGGCTGGCTAATCGCCGGACACGGCGCCGAAACGGCGATTCTCAACGCGGTCGCGGTACTGGTAATCGCCTGCCCTTGCGCGCTCGGCCTCGCGACGCCGACCGCGATCATGGCGGGTACAGGCGTCGCCGCGCGTCACGGCGTGCTGATCAAGGACGCGCAGGCGCTCGAAATCGCGCATCAGGTTCGCGTCGTCGCGTTCGACAAGACGGGCACGCTGACGGTCGGCCAGCCGTCCGTGACGGCGTTCGAGACGACGGAAGGCGTTGGCCGTTCAAAAGCGCTGGCGCTCGCGGCGGCCGTGCAGCGGCATAGCGAGCATCCGCTCGCGAAGGCTGTCTTGAAAGCGTTCGAAGCGGACGGCGGCGGCGCGCCGCTGCCCGCCAGTAGCGACGCGCGCGCGGTCGCGGGGCGCGGCGTGGAAGCGGATATCGACGGCGAGACGTTCGCCATCGGCAGTAGCCGCTGGCTCGGCGAACTGGGCATCGTGCCGTCGCCCGCCCTCGCCCTCCGCGCCCAGCAACTCGAAGCGCAAGGCAACACGGTCTCGTGGCTGATCGGACGCGGCAAGACGGACGCGCAAATCGAAACGCAAGCCGACACACCAGCACAAGCGCTCGCGCTGATCGCTTTCGGCGACACGCTCAAGCCGGGCGCGCGCGCCGCGATCGAACGGCTGTCGCGCATGGGCGTGAAGAGCGCGTTGGTGACGGGCGACAACGAAGGCAGCGCGAACAGCGTCGCCGCCGCGCTCGGTATCGACGAGGTGCACGCGCAAGTCCTGCCGTCCGACAAGGCGCGCGTCGTGCACGACCTGAAGATCCGCACGTCGAGCGTGGTCGCGATGGCGGGCGACGGCATCAACGACGCGCCCGCGCTTGCCGCCGCCGACATCGGCATCGCGATGGCGACGGGCACCGATGTCGCGATGCACGCGGCGGGGATCACGCTGATGCGCGGCGACCCGACGCTGGTCGCCGACGCAATCGACATCTCGCGCCGCACGTGGCGCAAGATCCAGCAGAACCTGTTCTGGGCGTTCGTGTACAACCTGATCGGCATTCCGCTCGCCGCGTTCGGGCTGCTGAACCCGATGATCGCGGGCGCGGCGATGGCGTTCTCGAGCGTGAGCGTCGTGACGAACGCGCTGTTACTACGAACCTGGCGTTCGTCGCAATGATCTGAATCAACACTCTAGCTTTCAAAATTAAAGGAAAACGTTTGGCGTGCCGTTAACAGGTTTCAGGCTGCCGTTTCCGCGTTGCGCGCCGCCGCGCGCGCGACGCATCGGAGCGGCTTCGATCCCGTTACCTGCAGACCCTCATGGATATCCTTTCACTGCGCCGCGCCAGCGTGGGCGCCAGGCTCGCCATGCTCTCGTGCGCGCTGGTGGCCGCCATCTTTGCCGCCTTCACGTTCGCCGTGACCCGCACGGCCGGCACGCAGATCAGCGATCAGGTGCTGTCGCGCATCACCGAAAAAGACCGCTCGATTGCCGCGATGATCTCGCTGTTCGACAAGGCGCTCACGGCCGAAGTGGGCCGCTCGATGACGCTGTTCGCGAGTTTCCTGCCGCCCGGCTACGCGCTCGACGAGACGCAGAAGATCGACATCGCCGGCACGCCGACGCCCGTCTTCAAGGCCGGCGACAAGGTGCTGAACAACGACTTCTCGATTCCCGACCAGTTTCTCGCGCAAAGCGGCGCCATCGCGACGATCTTCGCGCGCACGGGCGACGACTTCGTGCGCGTGACGACTTCGCTGAAAAAGCAGGACGGCTCGCGCGCAATCGGCACGCTGCTCGACCGCAAGGGCCCCGCCTACGGCCCCGTCGCCGGCAACAAGACCTTCACGGGACTCGCGACGCTGTTCGGCAAACGCTATATCACGCAGTATCGGCCGATCACCGATGCCAGCGGCAAGGTAATCGGCGCGCTGTTCGTCGGCGTCGACGTGGATGCGCAGATCAAGTCAGTCGAAGACGGCATCCGTCAACTGAAGATCGGCGACACGGGCTATTACTTCGTGTTGAACGCGTCGAACGGCGCGGATCGGGGCAAGCTGATGGTGCATCCGGCGGCAGCCGGCCAACTGGGCGACGAGAGCGCCGCGCCGTACAAGCGCATGATCGACGAAAAGGAAGGCCAGATCGAATATTCGAGCGCGGACGCGACGCTCGGCGAGACGGGGGCGCAGGACAAGTTCGTGTCGTTCGTCACGGTGCCGGAATGGAGCTGGCTGGTCGGCGGCGTCGCGAAGCGAGACGAAGTGATGGCCGACGTGATCGCCACGCGCAACCGCTTCATCCTGATCGGCTTCGTGCTGGTCGGGTTGTTCGCCGTCGTTTTCCTGATCGCTGTGCGCCGGCTCGTGTCACGTCCGCTCGACGAAGCGGCGAAGGCCTCGGAGCGCTTCGCATCGGGCGATCTGAGCGTGCGCGTGTCGGCGAGCCACGAACGGCGCACCGACGAAATCGGCCGTCTGATGCAGGCCATCGACGGCATTGGCGAAGGTCTGGCGCGCATCGTCACACAGGTGCGCAGCGCGTCGGCCGACATGACGGAAGGCACCGCAAAGATCGCTGCGGGCAGCGGCGAGATCGCATCGCGCATCGGCACGCAGGCCGCGAGTCTCGAAGAAACGGCGGCGAGCATGCAGCAGATTACGTCGACGGTGCAGCAGAACGCCGGTCATGCGGCGCAGGCGAACACGCTGGTATCGGGTGCATCGGAAGCGGCCCTCGACGGCGGCCGCGCGGTCGAGCGTGTCGTCTCGACGATGGGCGAGATCAGCCAGTCGTCGAAGAAGATCGCCGACATCACTACCGTCATCGAAGGCATCGCGTTCCAGACCAACATCCTCGCGCTCAACGCGGCCGTCGAAGCGGCGCGCGCGGGCGAGCACGGCAAGGGCTTCGCGGTGGTCGCATCGGAAGTGCGCGCGCTCGCGCAGCGCAGCGCGGCGGCGGCGAAGGAAATCGAAGGCGTGATCGCGGAATCGACGGCGACGGTATCGAGCGGCTTCCGCATTGCTGAGGAAGCGAGCACGACGATGCGCTCGATTGTCGAGCGGGTTGGCCAGGTGCAGACGATCATTGGCGAAATCAGCGTCGCTTCGAAGGAGCAGTCGAGCGGCATCGAGCAGGTGAACACGGCCGTCACGCAGATCGGTGAAGTGACGCAGCAGAACGCGGCGCTCGTTAGTGATGCCGAGCAGGCTGCCGCCGACCTGAGCGCGCAGGCCGACAAGCTTGCGGAAGTTGTTTCCGTATTCAAGCTGGGAGGCCATAACTAGAAAGCACGGGAGCGGGACTTTCAGATTCGCTGGCATCCGCGCTTTGTCTTTGTACTTCATGCGTTGCCGGTCGGTGTTTTTGGCTTTGTGCTGGCATCCGCGTTACGGTGTCTGCCATTCACGCGTCGCCCCTGTGCGGGGCGGCACCTACTTTTCTTTGCCGCCGCAAAGAAAAGTAGGCAAAAGAAAGCGGCTCACACCGCTAATTCTTGTGTTTGCCTGAGGGCCCCCAACCGGTCCTACGCTTCACACGGCAACCACGTGACTCATGTTCGTTGCTAGCGCTCTTGCGGTGCGCCTCACCCACTTCACGCGCCCGCGTCGCAGCATGCCGTGCCAGATATTCCACTGCCGCCCAGGTGGCAAACTGTGTGTAGGCCTTCGCGCCACACACGCCTCACTCCGGACCGATAGCGCACGCGTCCCACCATGTAAGAGCGCTAACGTGTACGTCGCGACAACCTACACACAGTTTGCCACCTGGGCGGCACAAACCATTCGCTGCAGCTAGCCCTTGTGCGGGTGTTTGAAGCGGGTGAGGCGCTCATTTATAGCGTTGGCAACACACGCAAACAAGGATGTTGCCGTGTGAAGCGTAAGACCCTTTGGGGGCCCTCAGGCAGGAAGAAATGTTGGCGGTGTTAGCCGCTTTCTTTTGCCTACTTTTCTTTGCGGCGGCAAAGAAAAGTAGGTGCCGCCCCGCACAGGGGCGACGCTTGAAGTGCAAACACCATCACGCGGATGCCAGCACAAAGTCAAAACCCGACAGCATCGCAAACCCAACACACACCAAACCTAAAACTCAACATCAAGCTCATCGATCTCATCGACTTCCAACTGCGCTTCAGCGATCCACTGCTGCATCTCAGCCAGCGCAAGAATCCTCTGCCCATAAGCAACGATATCGGCATCGAGCTGCACATCATAGGTGACAAAGCGCGTAACAACCGGCGCATACATCGCATCCGCAGCGCTACGCTCGCCGAACAGATACGGCCCACCGTATTCTTCAAGACACTCACGCCAGATCGTCACAATACGATCAATATCCGACTGCGCCCGCGCCCACACCTTAAATCCCGGAAAATGCGCTTTCAGGTTCATCGGCAACGCCGAACGCAAAGAACTGAATCCCGAATGCATCTCACCGCATATCGCACGGCAATGCGCGCGCGCCTTACGATCCTTCGGCAACAGCCCAGCTTCAGGCCGCACTTCGTTCAGATACTCAGCGATAGCCAACGTGTCCCACACCTTAATGCCATCATGCACAAGACACGGCACGAGAATAGAGGGCGACAGCAGCAGCAACTCAGCCCGCGCAGCGGGATCATCAACAGGCATCACGATCTCTTCAAACGGCAAGCCACTGAACTTCGCCAGCAGCCAGCCGCGCAGCGACCACGAGGAATAGTTCCGGCTGCTGATCGTCAGCGTAGCGGCAGTCATCGTGTCGGCCATCGGTTTCGGCATGTCTCGCTCCTCGGAGGAACATCGCGCTGCGATGCGCGGCTCGCGATGCACGATACCGTGCATGCGCGCACCAAATAGCGGCATAGCCGGCATCTTGCGAAGTAACGCGCAAAGGCTATGCCAACGCGTCGCCGCAGCAGCCCATTCCGCCCGCCAACGTTTAGCTCCGCTGGCATATGACTTGCCTCTCATTGCCTCAAGTTCTCTTCGTGCGAAAGCCATGAATCCGCTCGCTTATCCGGCGTACCAGGCGTTCGCCAACTTCATGCTGCCGTTGCGCCATGGCGCATCGCTGGTACAGGGCGCGCTCGACGCGTGGCCCGAGTATGCCGCCACGCAATCCGGCAGGACGCTGCGCGCATCGGCCGAATTGCTGACGCTCGCGGGCCTCACGCATGTGCGCCCGCCGTTCGGCATCGACAGCGTCGAGGTCGAAGGGCAAGCGGTCGATGTGATCGAAGAAGTCGTGCAGTCGACGCCCTTCTGTTCGCTGCTGCATTTCCGCAAGCATGCGTCGTTTGATGTGCCGCAGCCGCGCGTGCTGGTGATCGCGCCGATGTCGGGCCACTTCGCGACGCTGCTGCGCGGCACGGTCCGCACGATGCTCGCCGAGCACGACGTCTACATCACCGACTGGCACAACCCGCGCGATGTGTCGCTTTCGGCGGGTCGCTTCGGCTTCGACGAGTTCGTGCAGCACGTGATCGACTTCACCGACACGATCGGCCAGGGTACGCATCTGCTCGCCGTCTGTCAGCCGACGGTTGCCGCGCTCGCCGCCGTTGCGCTGATGGCCGCCGACGACCATCCCGCGCAGCCCGCCAGCATGACGCTGATGGCCGGCCCGATCGACACGCGCGTGAACCCGACGCGCGTGAACGAACTGGCGAAGAGCAAGCCGATCGAATGGTTCGAACAGAATCTGATCAGCGCGGTGCCGTTCGGTTTTCGGGGCGCGTTCCGGCGCGTCTATCCGGGCTTCGTGCAGCTGAACGCGTTCATGGCGATGAATCTGGAACGGCATCTGGAGTCGTTCGAAACGATGTATCACGAGCGCTCGAAGGGCGACCCGGAGAAGGCGGAAGCGATCCGCGCCTTCTACGAAGAATACTTCGCGACGATGGACCTGACGGCGGACTTCTACCTCGAAACCGTCGATACCGTGTTTCAGCGGCACGCACTGCCGCTGCACGAACTGGAAGTGAGAGGACGGCGCGTCGAGCCGTCGAAGATCAGGCGCACCGCGCTGCTCACGGTAGAAGGCGAGCGCGACGATATCTGCGCAGTCGGGCAGACGCTCGCGGCGCAGGATCTGTGCGACAGGTTGCGGCCGTATCTGAAGACACATCATGTGCAGACGGGCGTCGGGCACTATGGCGTGTTCAACGGACAGCGCTGGGAGCGGCAGATTTATCCGCGCATCCGCGCCGTGATTCACGACAACGAGCCGCGTGCGGTGCCCGTCGCCACGCGTGGCGCGCAGGCGTCGCTGACGCTCGCGCCGGCGGCCGCGTCGAGCGCGACGACGCCGGCGGGCACGACGCCCGCCGCCACGGAAGCGATGGACGTCGATCTGGCTTCCGACGAGCCCGCCACCGAATGAACAGCGTGGCGAGCGTCAGTCAGGGAAATCAGGACGTCGGACGAATCATCTGGAACATGTCGCCGATCTGCGCATAGTCGGCGCGATAGCCCGCGCGCATGATCGGCTGCGCGGCGCGCGTGTCGAACAGACCGTCCTTCAGATACGCGTTCTGGATGTGCACGCCGACCACCTGTCCGAGCGCGAGCCAGTTGTCCATCGGCTTGCCGCTCAGATCGTGCAACTGCACGATTTGCAGCAGCTTGCATTCGAGCGCAGCGGGCGACTCGCCGACATGCGGCACCGACACGTTGCGGCCCGCGACAGGCGTCAGTCCCGACAGCTGGAACTCGTCGACGTCCGCCGCGACGGGCGCCGACGTGCGGTTCATCCGCTCGGCGAGCGGGCGTGTCGCCAGATTCCAGACGAACTCGCGCGTCTCTTCGATATTCCGGATGCTGTCCTTACGGCCTTCGCTGGCGAATCCGATGATCGACGGAAACGTCGAAAACGCGCCGAAGAAGCTGTACGGCGCGAGATTCAGCTGACCGCCCGCCGAGCGCGTCGATACCCAACCGATCAGGCGTGGCGCGACGATCGCCTTGAACGGGTCGTGCGGCAGGCCGTGGCCGGTGGCTGGATCGTAGAAATAGACGTCGGACATGATGTCGCTCTCGTTGTGATTGACCGTGCGTGCCGTTCAGTTCTTTCCGTTGCCCTGGATCACGCGCCTGCGTCCCGCCTTGACCTTCGCGGTCTGCGCGTCGTCCCAGTCGTAAAAGCCCGCACCGCTGCGCACGCCGACGCGCCCCGCCTGCACCTGCTCGCGCAGCAGATCGAGCACGTCTTCGTCCTTGGCGAGCGCGGGCATCAGGTGCGTGCTGATATCGACGAAGGTATCGAGGCCGCCCATGTCGGCGCCTTCGAACGGACCGACGATTCCCCAGCGCTTGCCGAGCGACGCCTTCATCACGCGGTCGACGACATCGGGTGTCGCCGCGCCCGAGCGCACGATGTTCAGCGCCTCGCGTAGCACCGCGAATTGCAGCCGGTTGCCGACGAAGCCCGGAATCGCTTTCGACAACACGACGGGCTCCATGCCGATTGCGTGCATCAGCGCGACGGTCGAGTCGATCGCGTGTTGCGCCGTGTCGCTGCCCGGCACCACTTCGACGAGCGGGATCATGTGCGGCGGATTCCAGAAGTGCGCGATCAGAAAGCGTTCCGGCGCGCGCAGCGGCGCGGTCAACTGGTCGGGCGGAAAGCCGCTCGTGTTGCTGGCGAGGATCGCGTCGTCGCGCAGCACCTCGTTCAACTGTGCGTAAAGGCGGTGCTTCAGTTCGAGCACTTCGGGGATCGCCTCGATCACGATATGCGCGTCGGCCATGGCGTCGAGCGTGGCGCTCGTTTCGATGCGCGACAGCGCGTCTTCCTTCGCCTGCCCGTCGATGCGGCCCGCGTCGATCAGTTCGTCGAGCACGGCTCGCGCTTTCGGCGCGACGCTTTCGAGCCGCGCCGCATCGACGTCGTGGACGATCGTCCTGTGTCCGTGCAGCGCGCTTTGCGTCGCGATGCCGACGCCCATCAATCCCGTTCCCACTACGCCTACGACTGGCTTGCTCAAACCCATTCCCCGTTTCTGTGTGTGTTGTCCATCGAAGTTCAAAAGCATAGCGCAGCGCATATTTTTTCGACGCCGGATACGACAAGGCCGGCGCGCTCTTGCAAGCGGCCGGCCCTGGTTCATCCTCGTCACGCCGCATCGGGCGGCGCGAAGCGTGCCGTCAGACGGTCTTAGTAACGTCCCTGCGGCGGACGATGGTCGCGGTCATGGTACGGGTCGCGCTCGTGCGGGTGATGACGCATCCAGTCGTCGTGCGCCCAGTAACGGTGGCCGTCGTAGTAACGGTCGCCGTGCCAGCCGATATTGACCTGCACGCCCACAGGCATCATGTGCGGCTGCTCATACACGGGCTGCGTGTGCATGGGTGCGTATTGCGCGAAGGCGCTGCCTGCGCCGAGCAGTGCACCGCCAGCGATCAGCACGGCGACGATCGAACGCGAAGTCTTCTTGATGGCATTCATGGCTATTCTCCCTTTCGAGTTTCGTTGCGAGCGATGGCTGGATCGACCGGGACGGTCATGAGATTCGCCGTTCGCTTGAGACCCACTTTAGCCGCGCAGACTTTTCACAGACGTGAGGACTTGTAAGCGCACATTTCATACGGTGTGGGCGACGAATACGGGTTCGCGCGGGGATTTGCCGTGTTTTCACAAGGCTGTGCGCAGTTTGGCGATGCGCGATGGTCTGCGTCCGTAGAGCCCCTGTTACATTCATTTCGGTGTGGAAATAATGCGCGGGCGATTACGACGGTGTGCGCAATGACGGGAGCGTTTTTCTTCGAGGCGCTTAATGGCTTTCTGAGGCGCAAAAACAAAAGCCCGGCAGGCCGGGCTTTTCAGTTTCGCCGCTTCTGGATGGCGGCGAGATGCGCAGTGCAACGTCTTTTTATGGGCGCCCTACCGATTAGTCGGTAAGACGGACACCGAACAAGGTTGCTTGCGACTTGCGAACACGCTCCGCTTCGCGGTGACGTGCTTCGTACGAATAATCCGAATCCAGAGGCAAGTGAGGCGACGCGAAGAGGTCGCTAACCTTTTGGAACAGCGCGAAAAGATAGTTCATGGCGACTCCCGGTTGGGTTGGTGGTTCAGGGTTTTCCCTTATGAAGAAGTATAGGGTTTTCCCTAGCCGAAAGCTAGTGCAATGCAGCAATTTTCCGGTGTGGTCATTCGCCGCATGGGCTTTCAGGCGATATTGCGTCGCAACACGTCCACAGCATGCGGCTTCCAGACCCGCCCCTGTTTTTTGCAAGGCTGATGCGTGGATACAACGGAGCGCCACGAATGTCGGCGGTGTGATTTCGCGCAGACGGTTAGTTGCGCATTGTTCCGCTGCCGTACGCGCAGGCTTAAGGCAGGAATTGGAGAAAGCCCGCTGCGCAGATGGGCGCGACGGGCGGACGAGGCTTAGTGAGTGTGCGCTGACTTGCGCTTCTGGACGTGCTGCGCGTGCGCCACATGCGTTTCGGCAGGCTTTGTTGCCGTAGGCGCCGCGGGCGTCGGAGTTGCAGGCGCCGCCGGAACCTGGAGGCTGACAGGAAGGCTCGTGGTCGACGAATCGGTGTCGAGCAGCGTCGCGAGCGTCGCCTGCTGGTTGAGCATCATCTGTTCGATACGCTGTTCGTGCGCGGTCGACTGATGCGAGAGGCGAAACAGCAACAGCGTCTGCGCGATACCAATCGCGACCGTCATCAGCAAGGCGCAGACGACGATCGTCAGCATCCACTTCATGCGCCGCGTGTGGTCGTCGGCGGCGCGACGCTGGTCGGCGATCACGCCGTAGAGCGCATCGACGGTATCGGCGAACGCGGTCGCGCGCGCGTGATCCAGTTCGGGCGTGGCGCGCGGCGCGTGCGTCTGCGGTAGCGGAATGTATGGCGCGGAACGTGTGGGCTGCGCGTTCGAGGCCGCCGCGCTCGCGCCATGCGCGGACACTTCGGACGCGACCGCCGGTGCTGTCTTGCTATCTGGGTTCGCGGAACGCTGCGCCACATCGGCGGTCGCAGGCGAACTATCGCTTTGGGTATCGGCGGCAGCGTCGGCATCCGCGGCATTGGTCGGCGGCGAAATCTGACGCAGCGCCGCGACGCTGCGCACGACGCTCGCCGCCGCCAGCGACGCAGCCTGCGTCGGCACGTCCGGAGTCGCGGTCTCAGCCGCGTTCTGAGCCGGTTTCGTGGCCGCTGGCGCAACTTCGCCATCGATAGAAGCAGCCAGCGTTGGTCCTTCGGCGACAGCCGGCTCCAGCGCGCCCGCTTCCGTATCGATCACCATCTGCCCGTCGTGCGGAACAGTACCAGCCGCCACATCCTTCGACGGCGCCGCGCCACGCACCGCGCGTGCGGCAGCCTTCCCTTCCACCGTACCCGCCGCAAAACCCACGCCATCCGGCGCACCGACAGCCGCCAGCACGACATCGGGCAATTCGAAGCCTTGCAGCGTGCCTTGCCGCACGTCGATGCTCATCGCCTGCTGCTCGGCGCGTGCGGTGTCGTCGGGGAAGAGGTCGAGCGTGCTGCCGTCGCGTGCGGCATCGCTCAGTTGCGCGAGACGCTGCGCCGAGCGTGCGGCGCGCGCAAGCTTGTTTTCGGTTTCGGGAGAGACAGTGGACGTGCGCCGATTCTGCGAACGGGCGCGCGACGGGCGGGAAATCGTGGATTCTGCGGAATCTGCCATGTAGGAAAAGCGGGAGCGCAGCGTTCGTCGCCATTCAAGGCGCCCGTCACCGCTGACGTCGGTATTTTTCTAGAGCCCGCATTGTCTCATGCAAAGAGGGTCACAGAAGTGGATCGCAGCCTTTTTGGGACGGCATTTCGCGCGACGGTGCCAGACTTGCCACGATCCGCGCTGCCCGTCGCCAGACGATCATGCGCAGATCCCGTTTATGTCGGCTCGCCGTTGTCCCGAAATTCTTTGACGCCCTGGAGCGCGCGCAGTTGACCGCAGATCGCCGCATATTCCGTCGACGAGACGCGGTGCAGTGTGATCGTCACTTCGTCCATTTGCGCATCGTCGTCGGTCTGCTGCATGACGAACTGTTTGACGCGCGGGCTCGCCGGACCGAGCGCCTCGTGCAGCGTATGAAACGTCATCGAGCCGCGCTCGACCAGCAGCGACAACTGGCGGCGCTGCTTGACCGTGATGAAGCGCTTCTCGATCGGTTTGATGCCGGCCAGGATGATCAGAATGATGATCGTCGCGGCGATCGACGCCGTGTACAATCCGCCGCCAACGGCCAGCCCGATCGCGGCGACGGACCACAGGCTCGCCGCCGTCGTCAGGCCGCGGATGATCTCGCCGCGCAGCAGGATCGACCCGGCGCCCAGAAAGCCGATGCCGGATACGACCTGCGCGGCGATCCGCGACGGGTCGAGCACGACGTGCTGGTTGCCGAGCACATCCGCGAAGCCGAACGCCGACACGATCATGATGAGCGTCGAGCCGACGCACACGAGCATATGCGTGCGCAGCCCCGCCGCCCACGAAAGCCGCTCGCGCTCGAAGCCGATCACGCTGCCGAGCGCTGCCGCGAGCACGAGCCGGGAAATGAGTTCGAAATTGCCGATCATGTTGTTCTCCTTGTGATGTCGCCGGTTGCCTTTGTCTTTGCCCTCGCCCTCGCCGTTGTCTTACGGCGCCTGCGTCCTGATGCCCGGTGCGTGCCGTTTGCCTTATGCTGCAACATCGGCGCGTACGCCTCTTATTCCTTTTTCGACTTTCCGCACCATGAATGCAACTGCATCGACGCCTGAGCTCGCAGCCGCGCTGCGCGAGCATTTCGTACGCATCATCCTGCCGATCTGGCGAGGCCCGGGTTTCAACTCCGCGCTCGGACTGCCGTACGAAGCCGTCGCCGCCGACGGCCGCACACCGCTGCCCGTCACCCGCTACCGGGCGATGGCGTGCGCGCGCCAGCTGTTCGTTTTCGCGCTGTCAGGCGAGATGCAGCATGCGCAGCGTCTGTTCGAATCGCTGACCCATATCTTTGAGGACCGCACGCATGGCGGATGGTTCTATAGCGTGGACGCACAAGGCGTGCCGCTCGACACCACAAAAGACCTGTACACACACGCGTTCGTCGTGTTTGCATGCGCCGAATACGGCGCGCGTTCGGGCAACCGCGATGCGCTGGACATCGTGCATCGCGCGTCGTCGCTGATCGAGGACCGCTTCGCTGCCCGTGATGGCCTGCTACACGCTGCGCTCGATGCCGGCTTCTCGGGCACGGACGGCATGCCGTTGCAAAATCCGCTGATGCATCTGACGGAGGCATGGCTCGCGGCGCGCGTCGCTACTCAGGACGCCGCGTTCGATACGGCGCTCGCCAAGCTCGGCGACGCCATCGCGCGTACTTTTGTGCATCAGCCGACGGGGTGTATTGCCGAACTGCCCGTGGGTAGCGTGGACAACCGGCTCGAGCCGGGGCATCAGTTCGAATGGTTCTGGCTCGTGAGGCAGGCGGGCGATGTGCTCGCCGGGTCGGGTTTGCGTGAGGCGCTCGCGCGTGCGTTTTTGTTCGCGCACGAAAACGGCGTCGATGCGACGACGGGCGGCGTGCACGCGGCGCTCGATGAAGCGGGTGGGGTCCAGGATTCAACGCAGCGGATCTGGGCGCAGACGGAGTATCTGCGTGCGCTTGCTGTGCATGATGATGATGATGTGCGGGCAGTGTTGCCGCAGCAGATTGGGCGGTTCCAGCCGCGGTTTTTGAATGCGCGTGGATGGGTTGAATGCAAGACGCAAACGGGTGAGGTCTCGCGGGCGGAGATGCCTTCGACGACGCCGTATCATCTTGCTACTGCTTATGCGGCGTTGCCTGGGGTTTGATGTTTTGGTGGTTGCGCCTTCGCGGCGCGGGCGTTGTTGTTGGGTGTTTTTGACTTTGCGCGGGTATTTGCGTTTTGCCTTTGCGGCGCGCGCGTTGCCGGTCGGTGTTCTGGACTTTGCGCTGGCATTTGCGTTTTGCCTTTGCGGCGCGGTCGGTTTGGTTTGCTCGTGTTTGCGTTGGCATCCGCGCATTGCTTTCGTGCTCCACGCGTCGCCCCTGTGCGGGGCGGCACCTACTTTTCTTTGCCGCCGCAAAGAAAAGTAGGCAAAAGAAAGCGGCTAACACCGCCAATCCTTCTTCCTGCCTGAGGGCCCCCAACCGGTCCCACACTTCACACGGCAACCACGTGACTCATGCTTGTTGCCAACGCTTTGAATGAGCGCTCCACCCGCTTCACGCGCCCGCGTCGCAGCACGCCGTGCCAGATATTCCACTGCCGCCCAGGTGGCAAACTGTGTGTAGGCCGTAGGACTGCACACGCCTCACTTCGAACCCGATAACGCGCGCGTGCCGCCATGTAAGAGCGCCGAGCTATACGACGCGACAACCTACACACAGTTTGCCACCTGGGCGGCACAAACCATTCGCTGCCGCTGGCTCTTGTTCGGGTGTTTGAAGTGGGTGAGGCGCTCATTCGAAGCGTTGGCGACGAACGCGAACAGAAATGCTGCCGTGTGAAGCGTAAGACCCTTTGGGGGCCCTCAGGCAAGAAGAAATGTTGGCGGTTTGAGCCGCTTTCTTTTGCCTACTTTTCTTTGCGGCGGCAAAGAAAAGTAGGTGCCGCCCCGCACAGGGGCGACGCTTGAAGCACGAAGGCAAACGCGGATGCCAGCGCACAGGCTAGAACAACCAAACCAAACGCGCCGCGAAGGCGCTAACACATGGCCCAACGCAAAAGCAAAAAAACCAAACCGAACCCGTGCGTTCACCCAACAGCATGCCCGCTGAGCACCGGCGCCAATCCCCCCCGCGTGCGATGCGAGATCAAAACCGAATCAGAAATCTCAAACGCAGCCACAGCTTCCTTCATCTGCCGCGTCTGCTGATGCAACGAAGAAGCCGCAGCCGCAGCCTCCTCCACGAGCGCCGCGTTCTGCTGCGTCATCTCATCCATCTGCACGACGGCCTGGTTAACCTGCTCGATACCCGTGCTCTGCTCGAGCGACGAAGCGCTGATCTCAGCCATCATCTGCGTGACACGCGAAATCGACTCCGACACGATGCCCATCGCCTCGCCCGCGCGTTCGACCAGCACCGACCCGCCCTGAATCTCCGCGACCGACTCGCTGATCAGTTCCTTGATCTCCTTCGCCGACTGCGCGCTGCGCTGCGCGAGACCGCGCACTTCACCCGCGACGACAGCAAAGCCGCGTCCCTGTTCGCCAGCGCGCGCCGCCTCGACGGCCGCATTCAACGCGAGAATGTTGGTCTGGAACGCGATCCCGTCGATCACCGTGATGATCTCCGCAATACGGTCCGAGCTTTGCGCGATGCCGTGCATCTTCGCGACGACCTGATTGACGACCTCACTGCCATGCGAGGTCGCATCGAGTGCAGTTTCCGCGAGGGCATTCGCTTCGCGTGCGTGGTCGGCGTTCTGGCGTACGGTCGCCGTCAGCTCTTCCATGCTCGACGCCGTCTCTTCGAGCGATGCAGCCTGATTCTCCGTGCGCGCCGACAGATCGGCATTGCCCGTGGCAATTTCGTCGGCACCGATATAGATCGAATCGGCAGCTTCACGCACGGTCTTCACAGTGCGCGCGACGCTCGCCTGCATCACCGACAGGCCCGAGAACAAACGTCCGATTTCATTCGTGCCGCGCGCTTCGATCGGCTGGTTCAGGCGGCCTTGCGCGATGCGCTCGAAGTGCCGGCCCGCCTCTTCCAGCGGACCCACGACGCCGCGCCGCAGCGCCACGTATACGCCCGCCGTGCCCGCCAGCAGCAACGCGAGAATCACCAGACCCACCGAGCGGAACAGCGTCTGACGTCCGTCGATCGAATCCATCGACGCGCGGCCCGTCGCGTCGCCGAATTGCGTGAAGTTGTGCAGCTCGGTCAGATACGCGTCCTGCATGCCTTGGGTCGGCTGATCAAGGAACGCCTGAATATTGCCCGCGTCGAGGTATTGCGCCAGTTCGCCCAGCGCAGTGTGAATCTTCTGGTACTTCTCGTTGAGCGCTGCGGCGCGCGCGTTGTTTTCGTCGTTGAGTTTCGGGGCGTTCATGAAGACCGTGAACGATCGGTCCGCGGCGGCGAGCTGCTCGCGCGCGTGCTGGACGATATCGGTCGGTTCCGCGCCGCCGCGCACCATCCGCGTGCCGGCGCGCGACAGGTTGATGCGTGCGTCCATCAGATGCTGCGTCGTCTCATTGACGGCATCCACCTGATGCAGCGCGACGTTCGCGAGATCGTTGACGTCGTCGTGCGTGCGGGTCATCGACCAGAAACCGAGCCCCTCCGTCACCAGCTGGAAAATACAGAAAGCGGCCAGAACGCATAACAAACCTGAAGCGACTTTGATCTTGCTGAACATCGAAACACCTGAATTGCTGAGAAGGACGGGAGTGCATCCGGGTTTACGGCAATGTCAGGCAATGCCTTGAGTGTTCGTCGGCAAAATTCCCAGTGTGTGAGTATTTCGGAAGCTTACGCAGCGCGATTACGTCGATATGCACAATAATTGCCGTGCAATTCTTCGAATTTCCTTGACGCGCTGCATTTGCGCTTCCTAGAGTTGGGACATCGCCACGCGGGTTATGCCCGAAGGAACGACGATGACAGACCTACTCGACCGGGCGCGTGGCGCACTGCACGCCCAGCCATTCAGCGTGCTGCTCGGCACCGAACTGATGTATGTCGGCGCGAATGAGCTGACGCTTTGCCTGCCGATCCGCGACGAATTGCGGCAACAGCATGGTTTCGTGCATGGCGGTGTGATCAGTTATCTCGCCGATAACGCGCTCACTTTTGCCGGCGCGCTGGCGCTTGGGCCTCGCGTTGTGACGGGCGAGTACAAGATCAACTATCTGCGGCCCGCGATGACGGGCGTGCTGATGGCACGGGCGGAAGTGGTGTATGTGGGGCGGCAGCAGGCTACCTGTCAGTGCAGTGTGTTTGTTACCGATGGGGATAAGGATAGGCTTGTCGCTGTCGCTCAAGGGACTATTAATCGTATCGGGGATGGGACGGAGGCTGGAGGTCCGTATGAGGGGGATCGGCATATGCGGGAGTGATGTTTTTTGTCTGCGACGCTGGGTGGTGCTTTTGGTTTTTTCGCTGGTATCCGCGATGCGGTGTTTGCTGCGCAAGCCTTTGGCGTTATGTGCTTGCCTTTGCGCTGGCATCCACGCTATGCCTTCGTGCTTCAAGCGTCGCCCCTGTGCGGGGCGGCACCTACTTTTCTTTGCCGCGGTGTGTGTCAAGGTAGTTGTCGCCTGAACCGCGTTACGCTGCCTGCCTGTACATTTTGACTGAGGCCGGGGCTCG